>JAHHHE010000104.1 GCA_019359535.1 Gloeocapsa sp. UFS-A4-WI-NPMV-4B04 | reverse complement strand
GCCTCTAATGAGGGAAAGCATGGGGAGAAGACCGCCAATACTATTGATGGGCAGCCTGATATAGCAAGCGGGCTTCTGTGAACCATGAATTAGAATCCCCGTGCGTTCACGCCGGGGAGTATGTCAAATTAGTGCTGAATTTCTGGCGTTGCTGAAACTGTGATGCTTTTCAGGCAGTTGTTTACGAAAAAATTAGAGTTTTAAGTGTATTATATGTCAAATTTCATTATTAAATCAGCAACGCCTACAAGCCAAAACTAGGTGTAATGTTTCCAGGAATGCGGGGACGCTTTGTAACCCTAACTCGGTTCATGGCTGACAAGATTTTTAAGGCTGCTTGCGATGCCAAAGGCGCTGCCAAAGGCAGATCGCGTAGGTATGACCTGACCGGAGTTAGTACCCACAGCTTCCGACAAACTGCTCTTACCCAGATGAAAGAGCGCTGGCATTCCTCTACGTTATATTCAGGAAATATCGGAACACAACGATTTAGGGACTTTGCAGCGTTATCTGGAAGTGACTCCAGAGCAGAGACGCTCTGGGGTTGCTGTGATTGGATTTTGATGAGGATAGCGCTCACACAAGCGACGCAAACCCCTTTGAGCAATTGGGTGGAAACGTCCCCGAATTGAGGCTATATCTGTTTAAAATCCGCTGGAACCGCTCTTCGGAGTAACAAGGAAGCGAGACTCTGTACCAGTCAGTGAGATTTTTAGAGCCTTTGCTACCGTTGCATTTTGCACAGGCTGGAACTAGGTTGCTCCATGAATCTATACCTCCTTTTGAAGAAGCTAGCACATGGTCTAGGGTTAGGCGTTTAGAGTTGGAACCACAGTAGGCACAGCGATGATTAAACTCGGATTTAATCGCCTCTTTTACTCTAGCTTTTACATTCTTATGCCTAATGGGGTCGAAAAGTTGTTGCATTCGGCAATCCGGTAATGGTCCATAAACTACCTCTACCCGCTTGCGCTGAGGTAGAGGTTTTCAGTAGCCCTGAGTACATGATCTTGCACTGAACAAAACAATGTACTCGAACCTCCAGGCTTGTTTATAAAAGCCCCAAGAGTAGAAATATTTTTTGCACCATTCAAATCCCCATCTCCAGACCAAGAACAATGTCCACATCTAAAAGACTTGCCACTACGATAAGATTTCCCTTGTACGGGATGGATGTGCAGGCAGTTGTGGCACATTTGACTTGTGTATCGTGGGTCAACAAAAACTGGCGTTGCTGAAACTGTGATGATTTTCAGGCAGTTTTTTACGCAGAAATTAGAGTTTCAAGTGTATCATATGTCAAATTTCATTATTAAATCAGCAACGCCGAATTTCTTAGTTTAATCAGTCGATTTAAAAACCTAGCTTTTAAAAGCCGTGTTCCGCTAAATTGGAACTCAAATGCAGACTGAAAGACAAACAGCGAGTTATATGCAAAAACAAATGTCTTCAAATTGGGGTTTAATTCAACAGCGACTGACCCCATACCTGTTTTTGCTACCCGCCCTTGTAATATTAGGGCTAACTGTCTTTTGGCCTGCACTGCAAGCTTTTTACCTTAGCTTTACCCGCTACGAATACGACCTTACCCAAGTACCAGAATGGGTAGGCATTGCTAACTTCCGCCGCTTATGGGCTGACCCTGTTTTTTGGCAAACGCTGCGAAACACTGTGCTTTATCTTGTTGGTGTTGTCCCGATTTTAGTAATTGCTCCGTTGGCACTGGCAATTTTGGTAAATCAGAAATTACGCAACATTGAATGGTTTAGGGCAGCCTACTATACGCCAGTTGTAATTTCAATGGTGGTTGCTGGCATTGCCTGGAAATGGCTGTATGCCGAAAACGGCTTACTAAATCAGTTGCTTAAACAAATAGGAATCACAGGTGGTATCCCTTGGCTGACTAGCCCTAATTGGGCAATTTTTAGCGTCATGGCAGTGACAGTATGGAAGGGATTGGGGTATTACATGGTTATTTATCTAGCTGGCTTGCAATCGCTCTCAGCTGACTTGTATGAAGCAGCAGCAATTGACGGCTCAGACGGTATTCGCAAACATTGGGACATTACAATTCCGTTGATGAAGCCTTATTTGGTACTTGTAGCTGTAATTTCGGCGATTTCTGCTACTAAGGTCTTTGAAGAAGTCTTCATCATGACTCAGGGAGGGCCACGCAATAGTTCTAAGACAATTGTTTATTACCTATATGAGCAAGCTTTCCAGAACTTAGAAATGAGTTATGCCTGCACGATTGGGCTAGTGCTGTTTTTGGTAATTTTGGGCTTGTCAATTTTAAACCTGAAGCTGTCACAGGGGCTAGGGGTCGCAGGTGAGAGTTCAGGGAATATCCATGAATAAAAGTAGAGGATTAAAAAATTGACAGTTAACAGTTGACAGTTGACATTTATTCGTGAGCTTTGAGGATGGGGATTTTTATTCCCGATCTGCGGGATAATTGTCAATTATCAATTGTCCACTGTCAAATCAGGATACTTCGAGTTAAAAGCGATTTTCGTACTCAACTACAGCACGACTTTCACCGGAGAAGTCTGTTGAAGCGCGTACACGAACTTGCTCGTTTACTCGATAGCTAAGACCAAATTGAGTAGGTTGGTTAGCTGTTAAAATTCTGAGGATGGAAAAGTAAGTATTACGGGAGATATCAATACCAGCTTCAGCCGCTAGACCTAAAGTTGAGGCGCGCGATCGCTCTTCAGTTGTAAGTGTTGGGAATAAACGCAGTTCACTCAAACCAATTGCATTTCCGAGACTTGTAACTGTTCCCTGAAAGTTGCCAAGTATTGCAGAGCTAGCAAAATTCACCAATCCCAGCGCACTGTCACCGCGTCCCAAGGTGTCTACAAATCCACCTCCAATTAAGGCAATAATTTCCGACTGACTGCGTGACGGATTACTTGTTAGTTCTAGATTGTCAAAAAGTTGACTAGCAGGGCCTGTAACTCTAGCTTGGACACGAACAGTTCGTAAGCCTTCCACATCTGTAGACAGCGTTTCAGCAATTTCACTAGATATTGAGGAAGAGGGAACCCGCCTCTGGGTTATTTCTGGTACAGCCGCTATCAGACGGATATCTAAGGTTGGATCTAGTCCTTGATTTGGGCTGAAGGTTGCCGTGTGTTCATAGCCACGCGCCAGAACGAACTGCGTAGTAAACAAATTCACGCTACCGCGACGTAGCCGAATGGTTCCATCAGGGCGAAGATCATTTCGAGGACCATTGAGCGTCAGAGTACCTGTTGCTTGGAAGTTGAGAATCGGTGGACGCGCGATCGCAATATCGTCACCCAGAGTCAAGCGTAAATTATTAAACTCTGGCAGAGGACCACTATCTTCAGACGAGGGAGTATTGGAACGAGAGATAATTTGTGCTTGTGTTGCTTGTCCTGAGTTGTTTTGTTGCTCCTCGTCGCTACTCACGGTTGTAGTAGTATCCGCAGCCTCAGCCAGCAATACCCTACCATCAGCAAGCCGCACGTCACCACCAACTATTGGACTCAGCGCTGTTCCGGTAACTATTACATTGCCACTGGCTCCACCTTGGTAAAGCTCTGGTAAATTTAGGGCTAGGTTGTCTAAAGAAACGGCAAGAGGCTTTGTAATATCTGGATCGTTCGGCTGCAAGTTTTTGAAAATAGGAATTACGCCTTGAGCAACTACTTGACCCCTAGAAAACTTACCTTGGAGATTTTCGACTAAAATCCGGTCAAAATTAAACTGGAGTTTCCCTGCTACATCTGTTAGTGGTTCTGGTAGAGCAGGGGCAGTAATCGTGGCATTATTTACGCTAGCAATTCCAGTTGCTATTGGCTGCTGTGTAGTCCCACGCACTTGGAGTTCTACTTGACCTTCACCATCTTGCCAAGCAACAGTATCGGTAAACAAGTTTAATAGCGCTAAACCCTCATTGCGGACATTTACATTCAGGCTAATTTCATTGTTATCAGGTGCGATCGCAGCGAAAGGCAACTTGTAGGGTATGCTGCCTGTAATCGCGATCGGATCTGGCCCAGAAACTACCACATTACTGCCAAAGTTCAACCGAGCATTAGCATAGCTGAAACTACCCAGTGCTGACTTTACTGGACTTTGATTTAAAGTTCCCTCAACCAGCTGCAATTCTCCTACTGCTTGCGGATTATCAATAGTACCTGCCAAAGTCGCTGTAGCATTCAACTTGCCTGTAACATCAATTGGCAGGGAGGCAAATTTATCCACCATCTCTAAGGGAAAATTCCTCACCTGCAACTGACCAGATTGTTGTGTGCCGCCAATTTGACCACTGAAGGCTAGTAGCGTTTCATCAGACTCGATTCGCAACGGTAGTAAAGTCAAAACACCGTCTTTAAAGCTACCTTCAGCAATCACTCGTTCGGCATCATAATCACCCCATTTCCACTGATTACCTTCTAGATCAAAGTTAATCGCCACACCTTTTTGTAAAGAACCATCTACAGAAATTTGCCCGTTGAAAGTTCCCTCTAAATCAGCAAGCGAAGGTAGCGAAAAAGTATTTTGGCGTTGTTGGCGCTGTCGTTGTAAAAGGGCTTCAATCTCAGAAAAACGGCGGAGTTGCGTTAGTAAAGTAGCCTCTGGCAAGCCTACTGGTACGGTTTGAAGTGCAGTTGCTCTCGCGTAAGTTGGGGGTTGCAAACCTCGACTCAAGTCTTGCAGATCAAAAAACTGTAGTGCAGTTAAAATGTCTTGAATTTGACCTTGGGCGATGTTAACTTGACCTTTAAATTCTGGTCCGTTGGAAGTTTGGGTCAAGCTACCTGCTAGGGCATAACGACTTTGGTTAAGCGTAAATTCGCCGTTACTAAGACTTGCAACACCGTTTCCATAGCTGATCTTACCGACAAAAGAATCGCCTTTGATGCGACCAATTGCGGGTTGAGCGATCGCGACATCTCCCACTAAGGCGTATGTAGCCTGATTAACTTGAAAATCTCCAGTTAATAACCCAGCAACAGGCCCAGGCCCAAAAGCAGGATTGGGAGGAGTGATATTCAGCGCTGTTAAGGGAAAATTCTCAATATTTACGAGGAGGTTCTCTCCTTGAGATTGGCCAATTGCTAGTGCTTGGTCACGTTGAATCAAAAAAGATTTTGGGCGATAATTTGGATCTAAGTTAAAGGCAATTCGGTCTTGAGTACCTGTGGCGTTTAATTCCACACCACGACCTGCTGCTACTTGAACATTCCCAGTCAAGACTGGCTCAAAAGCAAGGTTATTTACTACTAGGTCACGCAGCCGCAACGCACCTACTACATTTGGCGTGGGCAAAGTGCCGCTAACTTGTCCAGCAAAATCAGCTTTTCCAACCAAATCTACGGCGTTAGGAAGTGCAAACGGTAACTCTTGAAGATTATAATTTTGTGCTTGAACGTTGAGATTTAGCCCTGTAATTTCTGGCGCACTTCCTTCAACTTTGGCAAATATCAGTCCACTAGCTCGTAAATTTGGTGCAGTTGCTTGCTGGACAATTATTTTTTCACCATCCCAGCCAACCAAAGCTGTAAGCGGTTGCTGGATTATACCAATTCCTTGAGAAAAGCGGACTCTGCCAGCACCACGAATATCAGCTAAATTTGTAGAGTCTAGAGTCCCTGCTACTTTTAGCTGACCGCTGAACCGACCCCGCAGTTGATCGGAAAATTTATTTAACTGCACTTGTGAGGCATCAACTAACGCCTGCCACTGACCTTGAGCTAACTGAATATTGGTTGCTGTAACTGTACCACCAGCTACATTTAAACGCCCCTGACCAGTACCGCGTATTGTTCCAGGTTGGAAAGAAGCCGTAGTGCCTGAGAGGTTAAATCTACCTGTTAAAGCCCCCTGGAACGCTGGCGGAACTTGGGTTAACTGCCCTAGCTGTACACCACTAGCTTGTAGTTGAGCCTGCCAACGACCTCTATCTAACTGAATATTGGTTGCTGTAACTGTACCACCAGCCACGTTTAAACGCCCCTGACCAGTACCACGTATTGTTTCAGGTTGGAAAGAAGCTGTAGTACCTGAGAGGTTGAATCTGCCACTTAATGGTGCTTGTAAGGCTGGGGGAACTTGGGTTAACTGTCCTAGCTGTACGCCAGTAGCTTGGAGTTGAGCCTGCCAACGACCTCCAGCTAGTTGAATATTTGAGGCTGTAACTATGCCGCCAGCAACCTGAACTTGTCCACTACCAGTTGCTGCAATTGCTTGCGGTTGGAATGAAGCTGTCGTGCCTGAGAGGTTGAATCTGCCACTTAATGGCGCTTGTAAGGCTGGGGGAACTTGGGTTAAACGCCCTAATTGGACATTATTTGCTTGAACTGATGCCTGCCAGCGATTATTAATTAGCTGTCCAGTTGCTTGGACGATGCCGCCCGCAAGGCTGACAACTGTGTCACGGAAGATAAGAGTATTTTTATCAGCAATTAGGATATTACCTTGTGCGGGGTAAGTAGCTTGTGGAGCCTGCCAGTTGACGATTGTTTGGGGTTTGGTGGAAGTGCCAGAAATCGCTGTTGTAGCTGAAACAGTGCCAATGCGGATTTGAGGTGAAATACCGTAAAGACGAGCGATCGCATCTCCTGGGATATTTTGCGCTGCTAATTCAAATCCTAGCCCCCCTTTTGTCCCTAACTGAATAATTCCCGCACCCGTGATTTTGCCGCCTACTTTTGGTGTCGCGATGATGTCTTTGAAGGCAACAGAGGAATTAGCTGTTGAGTATGCAAAGCTCGTACTAATGTTGCTAAAATCAACGCGGTCGATACGAGCTGGTTTGATTGTGGCTACAGTCCCTAACAAAACAGGCTTGGCAATTGGCCCAGTTAGATTAACGTTCGCTTGGACAACGCCACTTGCACTAACAGGCAGTTGGATATTTAGAGTTTGCTGGGCATTAGCTACAGTTACTGCTGGCACACGGGCAGAGATATTGTAGCCAGCTTGAGTATCTAGAACACCGTTCGCGATCGCCCCAATTTTGCCATAGCTTGTTGAAACATTATCTAGCCCAACCACTGTTGAGTTAAAGCGTAGCGTTCCCTGGGAATTGATAAATGCTTGTGGTAGTTGATTAACTTTAGCTGTCACCGCTTTAAGTGCGGCAGTACCAAAAAGTTTAGCCTGCTGTTCTTTTCTAAGCAGAGCTATCAAATTACCATCAACTCTGCCTGCTTGCAAATTAAGTGGTAAGGGAACTAACCGAGTTACATCAGATGCAAGCAAGTTCTGTGTTTGGATTTGTAAGTCAGCGTATTCTTCACTTGGGCGATACTTTCCTTGCATTGCTAGAGTTCCGCCTCTAGCCATTTGTCCACCCAAAGCAAATTGAATTAGCTGGTTGTTCTCCAAAAATTGGGCAAAACCACTAACTTGTCCCGCCGCCACTGGCATTATTTTTTGAGAGGTTCCTCTTGCTGCGGCATTTGGCACTAGTACCACATCCCCATTTTGAAACCGAATTGTATCTAAATCGGTTGTAATCGGGCCTGCCTTTTCTTCTGCTTTAACCCTAGTGGAAATCCAGCGCCCCTGTGCATCTTGTTGAATGTAAATATTCGGGTTAATTAAAGTGACATCAAGATTTAAGTTGCGGGTAAGCGCTAACCGCAGCAAGTTAAAATTCACTTCTACAGCATCGACTGAAACTGAGTCTGGATCAGTTTTTGTTGCGGGTATAGAAGACGCGCCAAATTGTAGCCCAGTTAGAGAAAAACTTTCGACTATTCCTAGTTTTACTGGGCGACTTAGGGTTTGAGTGAGATTTGTTTCAACTAAGGGCGCTAGTTCTTCATAGACAAAAATCCACAACCACCAAGCACCGCCCGCAAATCCACCCAATAAAATTAGGCAGCCTATTAAAGCAATGCTAGTGCGATTTAGTCGGAGGAACCGCCGCCGCTTAGGACATAGTTCAGGTTGTTGATCTGGATTGGGGGATTTTATCATTTGATCTTACGCTTCCCACATTGTTAAGCGGTCAAACTGGGATACAGCAAACTTAACTATTGCCAATATCAGAATACGGCATAGACTTAAATGTGAAATTTTAGTTAGGGGTTTCGTTAACTGTTTTCATAACAAGCTAAGAAGCTTACTATGGGTAACAAACAAGGAACAAAAAATGTGACCACTCCTATGCGCGTGTTCGTTTTGCTGTTTAATGCTCGAACTGAGAACGAAGGAATCCATACGGTTCGGGTTGGCGATCGCAATCAGGTACTGATGTTCGAGTCTGAAGACGATGCTAGCCGTTTTGCTTTGATGCTGGAGGCGCAGGATTTCCCGCCTGCTACAGTAGAACCAATGGACTCTGAAGAAATTGAAGAATTTTGTGAAAGTGCTGGCTATGACTGGGAACTTGTGCCAGACGGTGCTTTAGCGCTTCCACCAGAGTCTAATGTTGATCAAACTGACTGGCAGGTAGACCAAAAACCAGCAGACGATGATGTCGACGAAATCACAGATTCTGATTTAGACAGCATTCGGCGTAAGCTGGAAGGATTGTTGTAAAAGGGGCGCTTGGACTAAGAAAAAGCTGGTTCTTACCTTGATTAAATAGCTAAGAGCCAATTTTAGCAGCGAACGACTATAGGTATAAGGATGAAGAACTTGGAGGAACGAGGTCATTTATTAACAGAACAGGTCAATATTAATAGTCAGAACTTGGATCAGCTAAGTTCCCTAGAATTTGTAGAACTGTTTAATACTGAAGATGCAAACGCTGTTGCTGCTGTTGCTGCTGCCAAAAATCAGCTAGCTGTTGCAATTACCCGCACTGCGATCGCCCTAAAACACGGTGGACGCTTATTTTATATCGGTGCGGGGACAAGTGGGCGATTAGGCGTATTAGATGCTGCTGAGTGTCCGCCCACTTTTTGTACTCCTCCAGAGTTGGTACAGGGCATAATTGCAGGTGGCGCTGCTGCCTTATTGCGGAGTTCGGAAGATTTAGAGGATCGTGCTGAGGATGGCAATGCGGCGATCGCTCAACGACAGATTACCCAGTTAGACGTGGTAGTTGGCATTACTGCTGGCGGCACAACACCCTTTGTGCATGCCGCACTCGCAGCAGCTAGACAACGCGGTGCAACGACGATTTTTATTGCCTGTGTCCCATCTCAACAAGTTAGTGCAGAGGTAGATATTGATATTCGCTTGTTAGTAGGCCCTGAAGTGTTAGCGGGTTCTACTCGCTTAAAAGCTGGAACTGCAACCAAGCTAGCCTTAAATATCCTCTCGACAGGAGTTATGGTGCAATTGGGCAAAGTTTACGGCAATCGCATGGTAGATGTGGCAGTTACAAATAAGAAGCTACGCGATCGCGCTTTACGCATTTTGCAAGACTTAACAGGGTTGGATCGTGAAGCGGCTGGATATTTACTTCAACGTAGTAATAATCGCGTCAAGCTAGCACTAATTATGCACTGGACGGGTCTAGAATCAGATGAAGGCGTGAACTTACTTGCCCAACACCAAGGCAATCTTCGGGCGGCTATTTCAAGTTATGACAACCAAATTCAAAAGTAACTAAATGCTTGGCAACAAGGAAGTTATAATTTACACCTGATTTAAATATCAACGATTAATTACTAGATAGTTCATTAACGTTTATGTTATTTATGGGCATATCTAAATATATTTCTATTAACTTACATTTTGTACCATTCTCAGTCAACCACAAATCTCGCCCAGAACTTAAGTTCGCAGGCTTTTAGTTTAAGTCCATTGAAATGGACTTAAATCCTTAGAGAGTAATCTTTAGATTACTTTCGTTATTAGCCGGGGATTTGAATCCCAGGCGGATGAGTGGGCAGATGCAAGATATGAGTTAATTTAAGTTTAATTTAATTCAAATTGGAAATATGAAATATTAATTTGTTTTTTTTAGTACTCGAAGAAAATTTATTTAATCTTTCAAAACTTGTCAGTAATTGCACGATTATCTATCATAAAGCAATTTAGCTAACCTTTAGTTAAGTAAATACTTTAAATTTATTTTCAAAAATATAACCTTTAGGAAGCATAAATGAAGTAAAAATAATTTTATTTGTTTATCTATAAAAGAATCTGATTAACATACTTAATAAGATAATTTGATAGTAAATAATATTAGAGCCAACGGATAGCTACCAGTTAACTAAGCAATGGAAAATCAAGAACCAAAAATTAGGCTTAGGCAGCGTTTGGCAAAGCGGCTGTACCCAGTGGCGTTACTAATTTGGCTTCTGATTAGCGTCGGGTTTCCAGCAATTTACTACATCATTGGAGTGGATCAACAGAAACGAAGCGCGACCATTTATGCTGAGGAACTGTCAGAGAAATTCCAAGACATTATTCGCAATACTCCAGCCCAATGGAAGGATCAGAAGCAGAAATACGATCAGATTCTTAGTGATGACTTGCTTCTCCGTAGCGGAGTAGTGAGTATCCAGATTGTGGACGAGACGGGACAACCAATTGCTAATTATGCACATCGAACTGAGCAAGCTAATAAGTGGTGGAACCAGAATGCTCCCCTTGGTTCTGCGCCGATCATCTTCAACAATCGTAAAATTGCAACGGTTCAAATCAGGCTGCCTCAGACCGATATTTTGAAAGTTACCCTAGCGTTTTTTATTCTCTCCAGCATCGTAGGTACGAGCCTCGTCTTTTTGGTCTACTCTTTTCCGGTTAGTTTTATCGGTGAGATGGAAGGGCAGGTCCAAAATCTCATTAAGAAAATTCAAAGTTCGCAAGCAGAGAGCGATCGCTTGCGGGTAGTAGCGCAGGCATCAGAGCAACGATTCCGCGATCTTGTTCAAGGAGTAGATGCGATCGTCTGGGAAGCTGATGCAGCAAACTATCAGTTTACATTTGTCAGCCAGCAAGCAGAAGAACTATTAGGTTATCCAGTTGAACAGTGGCTTACCTATACTGATTTCCATACCAAGTACATTCACCCAGACGATCGCGAAAAAGTCGTAAAGCTTTATCAACTGGCAATAAGTGAGGCAAAAGAGCAAGTAATTGAGTATCGAGCGATCGCTGCTGATGGTCGTGTGCTTTGGCTACGTGACCTATTGCAAGTGATTAATAACGAAGCAGGGCAGCCTTCGCTGTTGCGCGGTGTGATGGTTGATATCACTAAATTTAAACACGCTGAGGAGCAGTTACGGCACGACGCATTACATGATGTTTTGACAGGGCTACCAAACCGATCTTTATTCATGAATCGTCTAGGGCAAACTGTAGAGTTAGCAAAGCGCAATCAAGATTATTTATTTGCGGTACTATTTTTAGATTTGGATCGCTTTAAAGTTATTAATGACACTTTGGGGCATAAAGTCGGAGATCAATTACTGACTGAAATTAGTCGTCGCTTAGAAATTTGCATCCGCTCTTGTGATACTGTCGCACGTCTTGGCGGTGACGAGTTCGTGATTCTGCTTGAAGATATTAAAAATATCAGCGATGCAACTTATGTTGCTGAAAGAATCCAACAAGAATTAACGTTGCCCATAAATTTAAGTGGTCACGAGGTATTTGCCGAGACAAGTATTGGCATAGCCTTGAGTACAACAGGTTATACCCGACCAGAGGCTCTTTTACGTGATGCTGATACGGCAATGTATCATGCTAAATCTTTGGGCAGAAATCGCTATCAAGTATTTGATCCAATCATGCACACTGAAGCAGTAGCAATGTTGCAGATCGAAAGCGATCTCAAGCGGGCTATAGAAAATCAGGATTTTCGGCTTTACTACCAACCGATTGTGTCGCTGACAACGGGCAGAATTACTGGTTTCGAGGCGCTAGTCCGCCTTTGGCATCCAGAACGAGGTCTTGTTCCTCCAGCAGAGTTTATGCCCGTAGCTGAAAAAATTGGACTGGTTACGCCGATTAATGACTGGGTACTTCGCAAAGCGTGTCACCAGATACGTTTATGGCAGTTGAAATTTACTACAAATCCGCCCTTGACAATAAGTGTCAATCTTTCGAGTAAACAATTCAAGCAATCTGGGTTAGTCAAGCAGATTCAACAGGCACTACATACAACTGGTCTAGATGCTAATTTTTTGAAGTTGGAAGTTAGAGAAAGTTTAATTATCGAAAATTCTCCACCTATAAACGCTATACTCTCGCAACTCCAAGCTTTGGGTGTTCATTTGTGCTTAGATAACTTCGGCACAGGCTATTCATCCCTAAGTTACCTCCGCCACTTTCCGCTTGATACATTGAAGATTGACCATTCTTATATCACCAATATGAGTGTTATTGATGACAATGAAAACTCAAAAATTCATATTATCCAATCAACCATAATATTAGCTCACAAGTTAGGAATAGATGTGATTGCGGCAGGAGTAGAGACAAAGCAGCAATTGGCGCAACTAAGACAAATGAAATGTAAATACGCCCAAGGATATTTCTTTTCCAAGCCAATGAATAACAAGGTAGCTGAAACGTTGCTCATTCAACAGCCGCAATGGTAATAGTAAGATTTTGGGCAAATAATCAATTAAACTTTTTTTAGTTCACTAAATTTAGTGTGAATTTCTTCTAGCTCCTGCTCCATGTTTTCAATAATTTCGGGAGAATGGAGACGTAGCATTAAAAACCATCCGCCACCAACAACTAAATACATTAGAAATAGATAAGGAAAAACGTTGAATGGCGCTGCTGGTACAGGATATACACTACCTACTACTGGAATCAGCATGAAAATGATTGCTATTGCTGCGATCGCAATATCGAATATGCTAAGTGCTTGCATCCGGTAGAGATAAATAGGAGCAGCAATTGAAATTAAAATGTAAGCAAGTATAAATCCGTAAGTGGCTATAGTTCCTAAATAACCGTAGATATCTAATATTTTTAACCCAAATAAAGACATAGATGCGGGAACAAGAAACACGAAAAGAGATGACATAGTTACAGCAATATGAGGTGTTCCGTTCCTATTATGTGCTTTACCCATTGAAGCGTGAAAAATGCCGTGGCGAGCCATTGTAAAGAAGATCCTCGCGCCTGCATTGATGCTAGCAAGAGCGCAGCCAAAGAAACTGATTATTGCTGCTACTGTAATAAATAACCCAAAAAATCCTACTCCTGCCAGATTAGCAAGATCATTAAGCGGTGCAGCACTTTTATTTAAAGGCGTAGTGGAACCACTAAAACCAAGCACTTCTGTGTAGGAAAGTACAATAAAAAATAAGCCTGACAATATAGTGCTTAAAACTACAGCACGAGGAATAAATTTTAGCGGCTTTTTAGCTTCATCACCAAGCGCTGTTGCACTTTCAAAGCCTACATAACTAAAGACAGCTAATACAAGTCCAAGTTGCAATCCTTCTGGTTTAACGTTTTGCAGCGATAGTTGTGACATATCAATTGCAAAACCTTTTGCCGATAAAATAATTACAGCTAAAACCAAAATTAGACCAACAGAAAATCCTTCGATTACCAGCATCAATATTGTTGATAATTGGATATCTTTATAAGCAAAATACCAGGCAATACCAGTACAAATTGCATATAAAAATAAAGGAGAAAACTGAATTCCAGTTGGACTAAGTAAAACATTTGTATAGTTAGCAAATCCACATAAAACAGCCATTGCTGTAAACAGATAAGCTAAAACTAATCCCCATCCAGAAAGAACTCCCATCGTTGAACCAAGTCCTTTAGCAATGTACGCATATAGAGAACCTGGAGATGCAGTACGACGCGCAAATTGGTTAATGTTCATCCCCACAAACATTAATCCAATTGTTGCAATTACATAAGTTAACCAAGTTCCATTTCCAGCACTAGCAAATACTAGGGCTAAGTTTACAGTTGGTGTAGCAGTGGGGGCAACATTGGCAACTGACTGAGCTAAAATTTCTGGAAAAGAAAGACATTGCGATCGCAAACCATCATTTTGCTTAACTGGGGAAGTTGCAACTATTTCTTTGATCATCTGGCAACCTTGAATAATTTAAATTTGTTAATAATTGACAGTTAAAATCAATGAACAATGAACAATAGTTTGAGGATAATTAATAGTCAATGGCTAGTAGCAACTAACCACTGGCTAATAACTAAAAATTAGTGACAACTATGTTTTGATGGCGACGGAGGCACATCATTAGCTGGACTACCATCAAAAAAGCCTACTGGTTTAAGCATGAAGCCAATATATCCAGTTGGCATTACAGGCCAATCTTCTGGGCGCGGTACATGATTATGACCAAAGGTGTACCAGACTACAACATCTGTATTTTCTAGAGGACGATTTGCCTTAGTCCACTCCGGTAGTCCTTCACCACCTATATGCTGATTCGGGTAATCGCCTGCGGGGTATTTCTCAGTTGCATCGTAGGGTGTTACCCAGAGGTGCTTGGTTAGATAGCCAGCACGTTTGATAATGCTGGAATCTTGATGTAGAAAAGGCAGGATATTATCCCCCGGCATTAATTTGTACCCTACAGGCTGACCAAGGCTATTGTGTTCTGATGGGTTAACAATTTTCCAATAACGGCCTGCGAGTGGGTTAATAATGCGTTGTGCCTCAGATTCTGTACCCAGCAGAGTTGCTTCTGCATAACAGGCGTTTCCATGTGGGTTAGTGGCGCTAATCGGTTCAGATTGCGTATTTACTTCGTAAACTGAGTTATTCTCGCCATCTAGGTGCATATCAAGGCGAACATTAAAGAAGTGCTGATGAATTGGCGCATTCAATTGAGGCGCAATTAATGTGCCATACTTTGATGTTTCACCAGGCATCAAAGCTGTAGTATTAACAATACCAGTCAGCTTGACTTCGTATTGAATTGTGCCATCTTGATAGAAATACCAGAAAAAGCCGTATTCATAGTTGGCAACGGTGGCAATAAACGATATAACTAGACGACGCGATCGCCTTACTTCAACTTCGTCTGTGCGCCAATCAGTATGCTTCCAAAGTATGCCGTAATCTTCTTCGTGTAGACAAACAGCATTATTAATAGTTGCAACATCACCTCGGCTATTTGGCATCACCGCATCGAAGTAATGAATTTCTCCTAAACAGTCGCACCCTAGCTTTAAAGAATTTGCTAAAGTACCAACGCCATACTCGCCAACATCAAAGGCATTTTTACGAAAATGAGGTTCTTTAGGATCACCATACGGTACAACCATTTCTACTAAAGAAGCGCGATAGATAATCGGTCTGATTCGTCCTTTATCTTCATAGCCAATTGTGTATAAAACCAGCCCTTCTCTGGGTGTAAAACCAATGCGAAATTGCCACTTTTGCCATGTAATTTTGTGACCTTCCACTTGAAAACTAGGGCCATCAGGTTGCACAATTTCAAGTGGTTTAAGATCAGTTCGATAATTTTTGATAAATTCTTGGCTATAGTTGCCGTCTTGAGGAGGTAAAGGAACTACACCGTAGTCTTCTACGGTAATAACTTCCATTTTATTCAAGTCAACTACAGGAATTACACCCTCAATTGGTCGCGCATAACCGTTGTCTGATGGGCTAGAACGAACCCAACACAGCGCCCTAACAATACGCTGTCCCATTTCTTCTGCTATACCATAGTTACCAGCTGACCAAGGATCAACTATTACAAGATCAGTATCAGTAATTCCTCTTTTCTTAATAGCTTCCTGAAATTCAGGACTAGCTTTTACAACTGCTTCACACTCGATAAATTCATCAAGCATAATTGCAGGTTGTACTTCTGGAATATGCTTCCATTGAATCGTAGTTTTTTGAGTTAGCGATACTACGACTTCGTAAACTGCCCCAGTCGCATTGTCTAGCAGAATCATCAAAGCTTCCCGATTAACCCGGTCGCCATCTTTAAAATTAAGAACTAAATTCTTTGGAGGTTCGTTGAGGATAACTGTTGTAAATCTTATAGTTTCACCAAGCTTACGCTCATTACGAATAATAGCTATAGCAGTAGCAACTTCCTCTCTAGATAATGGTTCAAGAGGATACTGAACGAAATTTGATTTCGTAGATGTTTTGAGTAATTCTTGGGTGGTAGTCATAAATTTTGTAGTTGAAATTAACCAAAAATTTCTCTAGCAAAACAATAATTATTTTTGTTGCTAAGTTAAAATATTGTTTGCTCAAGAAGATTTTTTAAGACTACTCAGTTTAATATAGTTAAACTGTTAAACAGGCTACAATAACTATTTAAACATTATATATATTTTAGTAATGTTAGATATTGAAGTTTGAAATAAGCTTAAATGTAAGAAAATAACAGAGTTTTTTAGTTCAAAATGTGCTGTTATATGGCAAATAATAAAGAAATTATAAAAATTAGTTTAAATATAATTTTTAAACATTAATGTTATTGTTTTGAGACAAAACGTAGTGAAGTGAGTGTAGGTATGGGGAGCGTCAACCTATGTACTTGCGCTCATGCCAAATATGTCGAGTGCGATCGCACTTCGCGAGTTGCAAGGGTATCCTACTCAGCTACAGTAGACTTGTTAGACCCTAGCTGCTACAGTCTTCTCAAAAATGTTTACCGACTCAGAAACCTCTATCATCGCGCTAACTCTCTTAGCTGCTTTAGCTATATTGAGTTGGGGCTTTTATCGAGCCAGGACTCTTGGCAAACTCGGAATCTTAGCTTGGTTACAGTCGGTGGTGTTGATCGCTCCCTGGCTGCTCTTCTTTGGGTTATTCGCAGCTGGAATTTACATCAACATCGTTGGTATGCTGTTCTTATTAGTTGCTTCAACTGGCGTATACGTCATTCTGGGGAATCGGTTGAGGGCAGCTGGTCAAGATACACTGCTACGTTCGCGGATGAATCAAAATGTTACCAATGCCACCGAGTCAGCAAGCCAAACAGAAAATTCAACTGAGCATAATCCAACACTACCAGATCAAGTAGAGCCATCGGATGTGATCCCGATCCCAGAAGAGGATCTAAGCGCGATTCGAGGCATTTTCGGGATTGATACATTTTTTGCTACAGAGACAATTCCCTATCAAGAAGGCGTAATCTGCAAAGGCAATCTGCGTGGAGAACCAGAAGCAGTTTTTGAGCGCTTAACTGCTAGTTTGCAGGCAAAAGTAGGCGATCGCTACCGTCTATTTTTAGTAGACAACCTAGAAGACAAGCCCGTTGTAATTGTCCTTCCCAGCCGCAATGGCCCCCCAACAACGACATTGCCCCAAAAAATCCTAGCGGTTCTACTGCTGCTGCTGACAATTGCTACCAGTTTAGAAACCGGAGGACTACTGTTAAACTTTGATTTCTTTGGCACTCCAGAGCGGTTTCCCGAAGCACTCCCAATCGCTGTAGGCATTCTAGCAGTCTTGACAATACATGAAATTGGTCATCGCTTGTTTGCCCGTCGTTATCAAGTTAAGCTTAGTCCGCCGTTTTTTCTCCCAACTCTCCAAATTGGCGCTTTTGGTGCAATTACCCGCTTTGAGTCTCTGTTACAAAACCGCAAAATATTGTTTGATATTTCGATTGCGGGGCCAGCTGCTGGCGGTATTGTCTCGTTGTTGATGCTACTTGTCGGCTTGCTACTTTCGCATCAAGGTAGTTTATTTCAAGTGCCATCTGAATTTTTCCAAGGGTCAATTCTTGTAGGTACACTGGCGCGAGTTGTCTTAGGGAAAGCAGTCCAACAGCCTTTGGTTGATGTCCATCCATTAACCGTGATTGGGTGGCTAGGCTTGGTAATTACAGCGTTAAACTTAATGCCAGCAGGACAACTTGATGGCGGTAGAATTGTACAGGCGATTTATGGACGCAAAACAGCTGGACGGACAACAACAGCGACATTAATTGTTCTGGCGATCGCTTCTTTTGCCAATCCTCTAGCTTTATATTGGGCGATCGTGATTGTATTTCTCCAACGGGATTTAGAACGTCCTAGCTTGAATGAACTCACCGAACCCGACGATGCACGAGCAGCTTTAGGGCTGTTAGCTTTGTTTTTGATGATTGTGACTCTCTTGCCCCTAACTCCTTCTTTAGCAGGGCGTTTAGGCATTGGTAGTTAGTTTTTAAATAGCCTAAGCTCCAGTCTTTTAGCTTTCTAACTGTACTTACCAGCAAAGATCGATATCCCTATCAAGTGCAAAAAATCCCGCAGTGGCTATTAACCTAGCGGGATAGACACATGATACTATGCCAATTATTGACCGAACTGGCGCTCTAAGTCATCTTGGAATGAACCACCATTACGTGAATTGATCCGCAAAGATACTCCATCTTCAGAACGGTCATAAGTTAAAGGTTTACTAGCTGCTATCTTAGATTTGCCTTCAGCCGCAAGAGCTTGGGGTGGATTCTTCTTCATCATCGTTCTGAGCGCCTCGATCCGCTTAGGCACAGCTGGATGACTCGTGTCACGGGTTGTTCCAGGTAGTTGATTGAGGACATTCATTGCTCTGATACACCCTTCTGGTTCAAAACCTGCTCGTGCTGCATAGAGATAGCCTTGTTGATCAGCTTCATATTCTTGAATCCGAGTTGCAGCAGCGATGCGATCAGCTAATTCTGCTTCTTTTTTAGCTACAATTTCTTGTTGGCGTTCTGTGGCTGAACGACTGCGGCCGCCAAAAATACCCCCAAAAATTGACCCACCGACGTTTCTGAGTAAATTATCGTCAATATTGCCTAAAACGTTGTTGCCAACATTACGAATGACATTGTTAGTTGTATCTTCTACATTTGCTTGTGTTTCGGCATCTCTTGATTCTTGTTCTACTTCGAGTTTTGCTTGCTCGAATAAGGCGAGTTGTTGCTCTGAATTAATAGCAATGTGGCGTTTAGTATGATGACCCATTTCGTGACCAACAATACAAGCTAAGGCTGAGGAATCGCCAGCAAGCTGATCGATGATTCCTGTATAGACAGCAATTAAGTTTGCTTCGTCTGCAAAGGCGTTGAGCTGGTATTTGGGGACGAGTACAATCCGCCAAGGTCGCTGATCGAGGTCGTTAGCGCGGGACACCCTATCGATCACGCGGTACAGCACGTACATATTGTTGGGTAAATCTTTCTTAGCCTGCTGGTAGCTCGTATCTGCTTGTGTTGGTCTAGGTTTTGCAGGCTTGGCTTGAGATGAAGTTGAGACACTAGAAAGCAACAGTGCGCCTAAAGAAAGAGTAATACCAAATCCGGGTATTATAACCACGATAAGATTAGAAAAAGTCTATTTTGAGAAAATAATGCCGAAAAAAGTAAAGTTAGTTAATCATCTTAATTCAGAAGAACTTAAAGAAAAATATAT
>JAHHHE010000103.1 GCA_019359535.1 Gloeocapsa sp. UFS-A4-WI-NPMV-4B04 | reverse complement strand
TTTAGCATCATCAATCAAGTGAGTTAAGTTGAGGTTGAGCATAGTGGCAGGCGGTCGGTTTCCCTATTAGTATTCTACCAACCTGTTCCTTCTCGCTTTACCTCCCCGAAACACCTATTGAGCCAAAGCTATTTGTTAGGCATTCAATTCAACAACTCGTAACACTTGGTCAGCGGAAACGTTGAAAAGCTGTTGAACAACGCCAGAGGGCCACTGAATCTCAATTTTATCTATTCGGGTATTATTTTTTAGTCCAAAATGAATACGTTGCTGGTTTTGACTAAATAAGTGCATTCCTCCTCCCTGTTCCCGTAGTTGAGTTACGCCTCCTGCTGTTAACAAAACTCTTGCTCCAATACCATCCCGATTCGATACTACTCCTTTGAGATCGAGTTCAATCCAATGGTTGTTATTACCAACGTTACGGAAGAGTTGGTGAGGGGAACCTAAGTAAGTTTTTTGTGTAGCTCTAAAAACACCATTGCTCACAAATAAGTCCAAAAAACCATCAACGTTATAGTCTGCTACTGCTAGCCTTGAACCCGTAATAAACTTAGTTGCTAAGGCGTTGTAGTGAAATCCTAAGTTCCGCCGAACTGCACCACCAGCATTAGGAACTGTAACGAATGTTCCGTTACCTCGATTCTCTAGAAGAACACTTGGAAGGTCAAAAGTTTTATACCCACGAATTAGATATAAATCGACATCCATATCATTATCAAAGTCGCCTGCAACTACAGACTGAGCTAGGATTGGATTACCCAGTCCAGAGCCTTGAGTCCGATCTACATATTGATTAGTTTGGCTGTTATACAGTAATAGAACGTCCTGTAAGTCATTCTGGGATAAATTAAGTGGAGCAAAGCCAATACTAGCCATATTAAAAACAGGTTGGGCAGTCTCGATTACTACGTAAAGCTCTTTGTATTTGGAGTAAGAAGCAAGAGCTTTCCAGGTCTTGTTAACTGGGTCATAGCCAATGTACAGACCTTCGGGATCAGCACCAGGAGTATGAGGTTTTATGCCCCTAACACTCGGATCATTGGGTGATAAAGAAAATCCTATTTTTGCGGGGTGGAGACCCTGAGAGCCAATGAAAATATTGGAACGACCAATATCAATTGGGACCTCAGCCACAGGTGCTGTCCTAAAGTCGAAAGATACATTGCCATTAGTTTTAAAACTTATTCCTACTTCCCGATTGTTTGTGACAAAATGAGCCAATGCTAGATTTTCATTTGTTTGGAATATGCTAGAAACGTGACTAAACTTGTTTCTAGGCAAAAAAACGTCTGAATGCAAGTCACCATTAAAATCGGCAATAACGGCATCTGATACATTCTCGTAAGTTGGAAAAGCATTTGTCAGGTTACTAAAAGGTACGGTTGTAGTATCGTATAGTTTTTGAGGGTAGTGAGAATGAGTTGGAATTAATAAATCTAAATTGTGATTACCAACAAGATCACCAAGTTGAGCAAAGTCAGAAGGTTCATTAATGTTAAGTCCAACACTTGCGCTTACGTCTTTAAAACCAGTTGCAGTCTGCCTAAATAGGGCAGTAGGCGCACGTCCGTCTGGTCGTTTTTCGTTTAATTGAAGTACGTCCAGTAATCTATCTTTATTGAAGTCGAACCAAAGTGGCGATCGCCCTCGTCCAAGGGGATAATCTAGCCCCAAAGCCACAGCTTGCTCCCTTAATTTTCCTTGATTATTGACGAAGAAAAAATTGGGTGCCTGCTCATGTCCTCCTTCAGCTCCTGCCACCACAAAAAGATCAGGATCACCGTCATTGTCAAAATCGCCCCAAGCTGAACCATGCGTATCTCCTGTTATGCCAATTGGCCAAACTTGTGAGATGATGTTATTGAATGTGCCACTACCTCGGTTCAGGTAAAGACTAGGAAATTTTGCCCCCTTTGGAGCGTCTGAACTTCTGTAACCATGCGGAGTAATCCAAAGATCGGGCTTGCCGTCAGCGTTAAAATCCATCCAAGAAACGCTAAAAGTTTCCTCTTTGGTTGACAAAATTCCAGCGCTTGTAGTAGCTTCGCTAAAAGCTGGGGCAGAGTTAGCTATAGAATCGAAATTAAATCCCAAATTTGTCACACCAGCAATTAACGAGCTAATTGCTAGTCGTCTTAATTGAGTATTCATAACTTTTCTTAAGTAATAAAAGTTAGCTGTGTGGTGAATAACCACACAAAACAATAGAAGTAAAATCTAGTTTCCCTACCAATTCCCCAAGCTCTCAGTTGAGCATCGTAAGTTTTAATTAAAAACTTTGGGGCGATGAAGCTTGGTATTTAAACTAGGGTATTTATAACTAGATAACTATATTGATTATTACTAAAGATACATTGTGCTAGGAGAATTATGTCTAAAATGTATCAAAACTTACAATGTTTTAATTAGCACAAAAGTAAACACTAAAGTTTTATGTGTCAAAAACGACATATTTTTCTCGGTTTCGGAAATTTATAGTGCAATAGCACTAACTTAACAGTTCACACCAAGTATGAAACCTTGAATAAATAATAGTTCTAGCCCTTATTAGCTTAGAATTCGTTAAAATTGATGTTCTAAAACTTTTTCTCTTTGATTATTCCTAACCTGAACATTGCTTTTAGGTTGACTCCTCTTTTAATCCTCGCTAGGTTATTTGTTAGAGCTACTGTGATGCAAAAGTTTCAGCTTATTTTCGTACCATTCGCTGTCAAGCTATAGTCTTAAAATCTAGTTGATCTATTAGTACAAAAGTTAAGTTATGGGCTGAATTTGTAATTTTCTTTTGGTGTCAGATGTAACTAAGCGATAGTTACTTGTGCTAGATACCTTGTTTACAGTATTCACAAACTTTTTAATTTTACAACCGTATGTTTACTGAGACAAACCTGTTGGAAACTTAAAGACTAACGAAGTTATCAGTAAAACTGCGCTTGGATAGGCTACAAAGTTAGCGTTAAGTTATTTCAAATACTAGATAAATCTAGGCTAGAAGGTACGTACCTTCTAGAAAAAGTTAATTGCTTGGTACAGAAACTGAAAAATACTTTGTCCCTTGTTAATTTTGTCTAGTTTTAACTGCTGAAATTCAAATCTACAACATGGCTAAGTCCGAGATGCGGAGGCGCAATTCATCGCAAGCATCAATATTGCATCTACCTGTCTGGAAGCAATGGCGGAAACAGAGGTTAGCGACACCAATAGTAGAAATAGAAGACTCAATTCTGCTACGAGTGTTAGTGCAGGCGCTAGTAATAGTGGGAATTGTCGCAACAGATATTGTTGCTGAAACTCAGTTGAGTTTTTGGGCTGTACCGATGAGTATTGTAGGAGCCACTTTCAGTTGGTATCGTCGCCGCGATCGCAATATTGCAGTTAAGTTCTGCATAGCCATTGGAATGTTGGTAGCAATGGCAGCATTTTTTGGGCGCTTGGTAGGTGAGTTGAATGATACTCGGCTAGTTTTATCAGAACTACTCATTCAACTTCAGGTATTGCACAGCTTCGATATACCCCGTCGCAGAGACTTGGGTTATTCCATAGTTATTGGGCTAATTTTGTTAGGTGTTGCCGCTACACTGAGTCAGACGTTAAGCTTTGCACCAGTTTTACTCCTATTTTTGGCGATCGCACTGCCAGTTTTAGTATTAGATTACCGCTCCAGACTAGGCATAAAAAAGCGAGAAAGAGGCGAGAAGCGAGAGGGAAAGAAATCTCCACTCGTTTCTGTCAAAAGTTTAGGACTAATGTTTCTATTAGTTGTTGGGCTAGGGTTAATTATATTTGCCTTTCTACCTCGATTTCCAGGCTATCAACTGCGGACATTTCCGGTAAGTGCGCCGATTCAAATTCAAGGTCAGTTCGACGGACGCAGCATCATAAATCCAGGTTATGTGCGCGGCGGGAAAGATGGTAAAGATGGTCGTAACGGTGTTGGCATTGGTACAAGTAACCAAAATGGCGAACCTGGTAAATTAGATAATACTTTTTATTACGGCTTTAATAGTCAGATTAACCAAAACTTGCGCGGCGAAATGAAACCCAAAATTGTGATGCGAGTGCGATCGCAAGCAGAAGGTTTTTGGCGCGTACTTGGGTTTGATCGCTATACCGGGAAGGGGTGGGAAATTTCTCGTAATGAACAAGTTGAGACTGTTAAGCGTCCCAGTTGGTCTTATCAGATTTATCTTTCACCACCTGCGATCGCTGGACGTACTCAAGAGGTAGTACAGACTTACACAGTCGTATCAGAATTGCCTAATCTGGTTCCTGCACTAAGTTACCCTAAACAACTTTATTTTCCTACACCGGAAGTAGCTGTTGATCCAGAAGGGGGCTTACGTGCGCCTGTAGGCTTATCAGAAGGATTGACATATACAGTTATTTCTGCTGTTCCTTATCGCGATCGCACTCTCTTACAACAAGCTTCGACCAACTATCCCAAAAATATCCAAAATTATTACTTAGAAGTTCCGCCGCAAATTGTCTCTAAAGTACAGCAACGCACCAAAGAAATATTAGCGAATTACAACACTGAACGAGTAGCAAAGTCAATAAAACCTCTTGACTCTACTTACGAACAAGCTCTTTACCTAGCACAATATCTTAAGCAGCATTACACTGTGCCAAACGATCCTTTAGGCTTGCCGTTTTTAGATGAAAAAGAAGACTTAGTAGAGGCTTTCCTGTTCAAAAATCAAGGAGGTTATCCAGACCACTTCTCAACCGTCCTCACGATCATGCTGCGTTCTATTGGGATTCCGGCGCGGCTAGTAGCAGGCTTTAGTCCAGGCGAATTTAATCCGTTTACGGGTTTGTACGTCGTCCGTAACACCGATGCTTATGCAATGACAGAGGTGTATTTCCCCAAATACGGTTGGTTTGCCTTTGATCCGATTCCGGGTCATCCCCTAATTCCACCGTCAATTGAGGAGTATCAGACTTTTAGTGTTTTAAGCCAATTTTGGAAATGGGTTGCAGGCTGGTTGCCAAGTCCTGTTACGGGTTTGCTTAATAATATATTCAGTTGGATCACAGAAGCGATCGCCTGGTTTTTGGCATTATTTGCTCAAGGCTGGCTTGGTATCTTAACTGGGTTAATTGTGGCAACTGGATTAAGTTTTTTAGGCTGGCTGGGTTGGAGTCAGTGGCGAGTGTGGCGCAGAAAACGCTGGTTAGGCAAACTACCGCCGATGGAAAGTTTATATCAACAAATGCTTAGTTGGACAGCAGCAAAGGGTTTTGGTAAGCATCCAGCCCAAACACCTCTCGAATACGCCCAATCATATCAACATCATTCCCCGCCAACAGCCCAGGTAATTGAAGAAATTTGTCAAGCATATGTTAGCTGGCGTTACGGTGGTTTTTCACCTAACCTGAATGAGTTGAAACAGCGCTTGAAAGATTTGAAAAAAAGCAATTGTCAAGCAAAATAGTAAGCTTGAGATGATATTAATGCGAAACAAGCAGCGCTTAGTAATCGCCGTACTTTAACTCAAAAATTTCGCTTCATTATGCTATGTTTGCCTAGATAATTAAGCCTAATGCCAATTTTTGCAACCACTAATTTGTTTCTTAAGTCAATTTCTGCTGACATCGGCTGAGAGTGAGAAATTGGAGCGCGATGCAGTTATTCTTTAAACGATGGAAGTACCAGAACAGCAAGATAAGACAAAAAAGCGAAGTTCAGCACGAGTGCTGGAACACTTAGCGAACGAGCGCACTTATCTAGCTTGGATGCGGACTGCGATCGCGCTTATGGGCTTTGGTGTTGTTATTGTGCGTCTTCGCATCATTAATACGCCTCCTACACCCTATCCTGGTAATGGTTGGAAACTAGGTTTAGTTTTTTCTTCAATTGGTCTAGTAACTGTTTTACTCTCAACTCAGCATTACTTTGGTGTCGGCCATGCCATTGAAGAGCATACCTATGAACCACCAGATCGTTGGGTGATTTTATTCAGCCTTGCTGTAACTCTATTGGGATCTGGGGTAATCTATTTTATCTTCACAGCGCCCTTAAATCCAACCAGTCCTTTTATTCCTGAGTGATTACAGTAACTTAATTATTCTAATCTCAACTTAAATAAAGATAAGAACTACTGAAAAAAGATAAGAACTACTGAAATCTGACAAACTAATTTTTGGGTATTGATCCACATTGGTTAAATTTAACCCTAAGACTGAGTTTGGATAACATTGCGGTTACGTTTCCACTGCGAAGTCGGTATCAGAGAACTGGTATGTTGCTCTTGTTGCCGTCGCTGCAATATTACATCAGCCGAATCGCTAAAATTGGGATCGCGGTAAGGAATAGCTGCACGAGTCAGTAAATGCTCTTGTTCTCGCCTCCCTAGCGGCGCTAATGTATCCATCCAACTAGCTACTGTACCAGGCGATCGCCTGCCTATTGGTGGTGTCGAGCTAATCTTTAATCCAGCCGTTATTAGTGCAGTCCGCACAGCCGCAGCACAAGAATAAGTCGCCAGTACACCTTTTGAGCTTAAACATTTAGCAACTCGCTCTAAAAATTCCACCGTCCAGAGTTGTGGACAGTTTGGGGGTGAAAACGGATCAAGAAAAATTGCATCTGCCTGAAAACCTGATTGTACTAGCTCAATTGTCGCCCTAGCATCACCGATTAGCAAAGTAGCTTTGAGGCGATTCGTCTGAACTTTGGATTCAGTTGCTAGCTGGCTGAGAATTTGGGGGATAGGTTGGGGTGAGTTGTTAAATAAGCGATGAGCTACAGCAGCTAAAGGCACATCTGGATTAAACTCCAAACATACTAGCTCTATGTAACAGCTAGGGTTCACCGCCCATACAGCCGCTAAAGCAGCTGCCGTGTTGTAACCCAAACCATAACAAATATCTAATAATCGCAAACTTGGTTGCTGGGCTTTTTGTCTTAGCTGAGTAGGTTCAACAAATTTCAGTTGAGCTTCCTGACACGCCCCATGATTGCTGTGAAATAGCTCACCAAACTCTTTTGAAAAGAAAGTGAACGAGCCATCTGCTGTTAATTGCGGTACAAAATCTTCAGCATTTTGCATAAGGCGATCCGAGTAAGACTACGCTTGTGATTACAAGTGAGTAGACAGTAGTGAGTAGTAGGTAGTGAATAGTGAGTAGACATGAGAATAATTTTATTCCACTTCTTTTCTGCTTACTCTTCTCTCACTATTGTCATTACAAATGAGTAGTGAGTAGACATGAGAATATTTTATTTAACTTCTTTTCTGCTTACTCTTCTCTCACTACTTTTAGCCGATGAATGATACTCAACCCGTAGTTTCTGCCGCTTGGCTTTATGAACACCTCGACGATCCTCAAGTAGCGATCGCCGATTGTCGTTTTTCCCTTACAGATCCAGAAATGGGACGACAGCAATACCAAACAAGTCATATTCTAGGAGCATATTACCTAGATTTAAACCGAGACCTGTCCAGTCCTGTTGAACACCATGGAGGGCGGCATCCTTTACCTAACCCATCTAATTTGGCTAACAAATTATCGGCTATGGGGATAACTTCTCAAACTTTAGTCGTCGCTTACGATGATTCCCGCTTCGCCTTTGCGGCTCGTCTATGGTGGCTGCTACGCTACCTGGGGCATAATCAAGTTGCTGTTTTAGATGGGGGGTTTCAGGGCTGGCTCAAAAATAGCTATTCTGTTACAGACACAATTCTTAACCGTGCGCCGTCTCAGTTTGTGCCAAAGCTACAACAGCAGCAAGTAGTTGATATAGAGGCAGTCAAAGCCCGTAAAAACCGCGCTGAAGTAGTGCTAGTAGATTCGCGGGAGAGCGATCGCTACTTGGGAAAACAAGAACCAATTGATAAAATTGCTGGTCATATTCCTGGTGCAGTCAATTACCCCTGGCAGGAGGTTTCCGACGCTCAAGGCTACCTGCGTTCTGAGTTTTTGCAACGCTCCCGTTGGGAAAATCTAAACCAAGCCAAGGAGATTCTGGTTTACTGTGGTTCTGGTGTAACTGCCTGCGTTAATTTACTATCTTTGGAGATGGCTGGTGTCCACACAGGTAAACTTTATGCTGGTAGCTGGAGTGACTGGTGTTCTTATGAGGGATCAGAGATCATCTATCAGGGATCAGGGATCAGAGATCAGGGGCTAGAGTAACTGCCTCACTCATAGTGAGTGGATGAAGCAAGTATTTCTAGACTGCCAAGACTAATACTCCACTTCCAATTAGGCATCTTATTTCACTGCTCACTGCTCACTACTCACGCCTCACGTCTTACTCCTAAAACTTCCCAAGTTCCATAGTATAGGTAACACTGAAGAAGAAGTTATCAAAATCAATATTTGGGTCAGAAGATCCGCCAAAAGTCAAGCCTGTTTGTAAGTTAATCTGGCTATTACGCGATACTGCGTAATTTAGGCGACCGAGTAGCCGATGATACTGATCCTCGCGATCGCGTTGTGTGAAGTTTGATAGACCAAACTGGTAGTCCAAACCAACTAGAAGATTTCGTTTGAGGGGGTAGCTCAAAGACACTGCCAAAGAATTAATGATGCGACTCCGAGTTTCTGGGTTAGCATCATTAAGACGAAATTCATAAGTAGTATCCAATCGCAATTTTTTAGTGAGTTGATCTCGCCTTTGGAGCGCCAAGCGAAATGAATTTTCATTCAGAAAGCGAGCGCCACTCTCTGCCCTAAATAATTTTTGATTGTTGAAACCAAATTCGCCATACATCCGAGGTGCTAGCTGCTGGCGAATACTTGCTCTAAATCTTAATTGGTTGTAGTTGAACTCAGTTTGATCGAGGTAACGAATTAGACTACCATCTACTGCTGTCACCAAAGCAGTTTTAGGTCCCAACGCTGATGTTGCCCAAAACGTTAAGCCAAACGACAACAAACTATCATTTACAGGATCAATCCCAGAGAAGATATTATTTGTTCTAAAATAGCCAATTTGACTTAGTAGGCGCACAGTTGGTTTAAATTGAGGCGATTGTGCTTCTTGCCTTGGAGGGAGGAATTCTTGCTCACGCACACGGATGTTACCCAACTCTAAATCATTATCCGTTTCTAAAGCACGCACGCGCAAAGTTCCCAGTTCCGAATCAGCTTGAGCCTGACGCGGTTTTACTTCCAGCTCACGCACACGCAAATTACCTAGTTCTGAAGAATCACCTTGAGTCTGACGCGGTTGTACTTCTAGCTGACGCACACGCAAATTACCTAGTTCTGGATCACCATCCAATCGAGGTTGATTTAATTTATCTGCTGTCAGTGTAGGTTGGGCTTGAGGGGAAAGTAATGGGCTTGCCTGCTGTAATTTTAGTTGCGGCTTGATTTTTGATTGTTGTGTATTACTCAAATTATCGGCAGTCTGAGTATTTAGTTCAAAAAAAGGCACTACTTTAACGTTTGCTGATACGTATGGCTGTATAACTTCTAACGGCAACGAGTCAGAAGATTCTGCGACGCTATGAGGACGCAAGGAAGCGATCGCCTGATCGTAGTAATTACCGTGTGAGCTTAGAGCTTCTGCTAGACGCAGCTTAGTCATTGAACTTTTTAATGTTGACTGCTCCAAATCCGCTACCCAAACACCATCTACATTAATCCTTGCTGGTTGTGAGGAGCCAATTATTTTTTCACTCTCTCCCTGCAAGTTATTGGGAATTGTTCTCTGTTGTAAAGATTTATGACTCAATTGTTGTGGAGACTTTGCTTGTCTTTGATTAAGCCTACGCTGATATGAGCTACGACATTTAAGCAGTTGCCCTTCTTCTGGAGATGCTACTTTTTGAACTTCTCCACGAGAACAATAAGGGCTAATCGTCTTTAGTTGTCCACAACAGAGAGAAAGGGGCAATTGTTGATTTGTTTTAGTCGTTGTGGCGGTATTTAGTAATGCAGAATGCTTATTTTGAGACTTTATTTGAGCAATTTCCGAATTAATTGGCGATCGCTTTGTAGTAATACACGATAAATCATTTGTTTTTTCGATAGGCAATAATGTTGCTGTTCTTTTGGCTTTATGACAACTGCTTGGATTCGCGGCGATTGCTACACCACCAACAACCCAAGCTGCACTACATGAAACAAATACAATCAAGCAAGCAAGATATTTCCGGCTCAACCTTGGCAGTGTTTGGCGCTGTTGACTGCAAAGCAAGAGAGATCGTCGATTATCTAAAAAAGGAATAGTAGCTTTACCTTCAACTTTAGCCACAGTGTATAATTAAGAACGTTCCTTGCTTCGCTTAATCTGGGTACACCCGATCTGGAAGCTCTATTTATCTAGTTGTAAACAATTGATTATGTCAAATTATTGTAATTTTAGCTACAACGGGACATATTATTAATAAATGCTAATTTATATTAGGTAATTAAAATATATGCTTTACATTGCAAAAATTAAATTTTTCACTGACAGCTTGCTTTTCTTTAATAGCATTTCTACCCGTTAATTAGTCTTGTGAAACCTTGAGCTAAGGCTCCACGTCTATTTACTTTGCTACAAGTTCAATTCTTCGCGGCCCTACAAGCCATGTATCACAAGTTAGTCGTACTATTTGCAGTCATTTTATGGAGCGCTATGACGCTGCCTCTCCAAAAAGAGGCAAGCGCACAAACCGCTTTGAATCGAGCTGTCGTTCAAAATATACGGAACCTAGTTCGGATCATTCCCAGAAATCGCACGGCACGTCCAGCGCGTGTATCAGATGCGATGAAGCCTGGTGATGCCTTGTCTACTGGGCGTTCTTCATTAGCAGAGTTGCGCTTCAACGATGGCTCTCTCGCACGAATTGGCGAACAAGCAGTATTCCGGTTTCTGGCAAAGACGCGAAATTTTAACCTGTCAAATGGAACTGTACTGCTGCTAATTCCGCCTGGACGCGGTACAACAAGCCTGCGAACACCAAATGCGGCAGCAGCAATTCGGGGTTCGGCATTATTTGTGCGCTACATTCCCACTACGGATACGACGATTATCGGGTCACTTACTAATAGCAATATTGAAGTTTCTAACGAGGGTGGTTCCCAAAGTCAGGTACTTGAAGCAGGGCAAATGGCTGTTGTTGTCGAAGATAGAATTGAACAATTATATGAATTTGATCTTAATACCTTTTATGAAACGAGTGATTTAGTTCAGGAACTCGACTTGAAGGAGCCACCTGAGCAAGCAAGCCCAGATCCAGCGATCGCAAGTGTTCAAGCTGAAACATCACAAGCGGCGGCTGAACAGCCACCCGTAACAGGCCAAGGAGTAATTGAAAATCCAGCTTTTATTCAACCTGCTCCTGCACCTGTTACTCCTCCAGCTGATAACACTACCAGTCCCACTCCAATTAACACTCCAGCTAATACTCCGGTTAATTCTCCAGTTAATCCTCCAGCTAACACTCCGGTTAATCCTCCAGCTAATCTTCCCGTTAACCCTTCCGAAGACCGCCCAGTTAACCCTCCAGCTAATCCTCCAGTTGACCCTTCCGAAGACCGCCCAGTTAACCCTCCAGCTAATCCTCCAGTTGACCCTTCCGAAGACCGCCCACTTAACCCTCCAGTCAATCCTCCGGTAGAACCTGTAGATAACCCATCGGTACCAATGGATAACCCAGTGGTAGATCCACTAGATAATCCATCGGATAACCCACTGGTAGACCCACAAGAGGACACACCAGGCAATCCACAGGATGATCCAAAAGTAGATCCGCAAACTCCGCTACCGGAAGACACTACAGGAGAACCCCAAACTCCGCTACCAGAAGACACTACAGGAGAACCCCAAACTCCGCTACCAGAAGACACTACAGGAGAACCCCAAACTCCGCTACCGGAAGATACTACAGGAGAACCCCAAACTCCGCTACCGGAAGATACTACAGGAGAACCCCAAACTCCGCTACCGGAAGATACTACAGGAGAACCCCAAACTCCGCTACCAGAAGACACTACAGGAGAACCCCAAACTCCGCTACCGGAAGATACTACAGGAGAAACACCAACTCCGCTACCGGAAGATACTACAGGAGAAACACCAACTCCGCTACCGGAAGATACTACAGGAGAAACACCAACTCCGCTACCGGAAGATACTACAGGAGAACCCCAAACTTCGCTACCAGAAGATAGCCAGCTACTTAATTACCTTAGTCAAATTGCCTACCAGAGCTTATATAAAAGACGTTAGCGTAATCTTTCTGCCGTTTAATTTACTGGGGCGGCAGAAAAATTGTAGAGGATGATGAATCCGGTATTTCTGTAGTTACAGGTATCCAAGGTGCAGTAGGAGTATTTGTGTCTTCTGAAGAAATTTCAGTGGGTGAGTAGTCTAAAACCAAGAAGGTAGTAGAAGACACCAATTCTTCAAGCGCTAACTCAACCTCTGATACAGACTGATATCGTTGATTGAAGTCATAGCGCACCATTTTATTTAAGATCGCAGTTAGTTCAGGACTGACTTGTGCGTTGTGCGTCCATAGACACTCTCCAGTTTCAGAGTCTAGCTTTAACTCATGGGGAGTTAGCCCGGTCAAAGCTTTAATACCAATCATTCCTACTGCATAGATGTCACTGTTGAATCGGACACGACCCGCACATTGTTCGCTTGGTGCATAACCCTGAGTACCGATGCCAATGGTATAGCCAGTTTGCTCATCATGCTCAAGCAGTTGGGCGCTAAGTTCTTTAACAGCACCGAAGTCAATTAGGGCAAGCTTGCCATCTGAGTGTCGCCGAATGATATTGCTGGGTTTGATATCTCGGTGGATTACGTTATAACTGTGAACAAATTTTAAAGTTTGCAATAGATCCTGCAAAATCTGAATAACTGCGGCTTCGGGAATTGGTTTACCCTGATGAAGTTCTTGATTTAATGGATGACCAACAATTAACTCTTGTACGAGATAAAATTCTTCTTCTTCAAAATAGGCAAAAAGTTGCGGAATTTGATTGTGCTTACCCAGTTTTTCGAGTGTTTCTGCTTCTAACTGAAATAACCTTCTAGCAAGTTGCAAGTGTTTAGGATCATTCTTTGCTGGTCTTAGCTGTTTAACAACACATAGCGGATTACCTGGACGTTGATTATCTTCAGCGATGTATGTTTCACTAAAGCCGCCTGCGCCTAAGACTTTAACAATTTTGTATCGTCCGCCAATTATTTTCCCTAATGTTGCTAGTTCGCGCTGATAAAGCAAGTCGTGGAGATCATCTTGTTGACTGATAATCTCTTGAACAACTGGGGAAGAAGCATAACGCTGTAAAGTACGGCGTAAGTGGAGTCTTTTGAAACTTTCGCTGGCTGTTCCAGTTGCTAGATATGAGAAACCGCCTAGAGCGATCGCCGCTATCGGAGCAGCAGTCGGTAAAATTAACTGAGCGTGAACGAAGCTGAAATAGCTAATCGCTGCCCAAGCAGTTGAAATTGCCATCGGGTAGATAAATCGAAGTAAAACTCGTTGTGGTCTAGACAGCCAAACTCCTGCCCCAGCAACCAAAATCAGCACAAACAAACCTTGCGTCCCTCTGTTGGGAATGCCTACTGCAATTGCTCGATTTTCTAGTAAAGTTGCGATCGCATTTGCTTGAATTTCGACCCCTGACATTCGCTCAGGATACAGCCAGCTTTGAGAAAAGGGAGCCGCATGAAAATCCTGTAGCGAAGTAGCAGTTGCTCCAATAATCACAATTTTGTCTTTAAAATACTTCCCCTGCTGTAGATAAGTGTTCCAATTCTCAGGGTCAAGTATATGTGAAAAAGAAATTTGCTTAAACGTACCTGGGGGACCATAGAAGTGAATATACTCTCCTTGGGGCTTAATTAAGCTCTGTTGAGCTGCTGCTCCTGCTGCCTGTTCAAAAGAGGGTATCCCAGTTTTTAGGGGAGCAAAATTATCAGCTTGCTCCTGGTCTTTGTCAGCTAATAGCTTGGGAAACTCACTAGCGAAGCGATGAACTTTTCCATCAACTTCAAGCGGAAAATTAACAGAGCCAATGGACTTCGGATCTGTCCAAAATAGGGGCTGAGGTTCTGTTAGCTGCATTAAGTTTCCTTGGTCGCTCTCAAACTCTATAAATGCTGCCGCTAATGTCACTTTGCCTGCATAGCGCTGTAAAACCTCTGCTAAACGTTGATCATCCGAGCTTCCGTAGCTGCTGGGGTCAGCCAACAAAATATCCATAGCAACAGAACGCGCTCCTGCTGCCATTAGTCGCTCAATCACTTGCGCGTATGCAGTCCGTTTCCAGGGCCAGGCTTGCAGAGGCTCTAGGTAAGCATACTTTTGAGGATCTGTTTGATATTGCTCTCCTTCTGATAAAGACTGGTTATCAATTGCCACAATTACAATATTATCTGGAGGAGCAACTGGGCCACGCAATTCAAAAAACAAGCTCTGCGCCTGTGATTCCAGCAGTTGAACTTCTCTAAAATTACTACTTGTTGCGATCGCTGCTACTATTGCCCAAGCGCCCATGATCACATGACCCAAGCGATTGAGGCGGGATGATTGGCGTGCTGTTACCGTCGTTGTCGTTTTCGTTTGTTTGCTGACCTGATTGACAGTAGAAGCATTCTGGTAGGTTTTAGGCGATCTGGTAGGGTCTTTTCCCATATATTGTTTAGAGGATTAAGTTACCTGCAACGGAATAAATTAGGGGCTTCTAAGCTGATATCTAAAACCTTCAATATTTATTTTATTTAGGTATGATGTCCATGTATTGCCATACGTTAGCTTTATAGCTAGTAATAAACATAATCTGGTAGGATGTTCCTCATCAACAATTCTATTCAATAGCCAAAGATCCCCAAAATAAGAGTATCCTTCATAGTTGTGGTTGTAATTACTATCTAACCTAGAACCTGGTAAGCAGGTGTTTTATTGATTCATCTATCTAAAACAGAGCCTAGATGCTTGGGTTCCTGGGTGAAAAGTAACTACAAATACATTCTGATCTAGGATAAAGTATGTTACTGTTCATCCACTCACTGTAAAAAAATATAAATTATATATATGATATGAAATTTATCTTGATTGCTGTAATCATAATGGGTTAAGTAATTTGTAAAATTGGCAATACCAGTTTTTATCTTGTGTTAGCCTTTGGAATAACTTTTCTACTTGATTAATTCAGATAAGATTGACGATTGATTGCCTAAATGTAAACCTGTATAAATTATCAAATGCAACCCATAAATATTAGTAGACTTAAAGGTAGATTTTAAATAAAGGAGGACTGCATTCCTTACCGATTCAACCAAACTTCAGTAACTAAACCATAATTATTAAATAGATAATTCTGTAGATAGATGCAGATGAAGTTTAGAATAATTCAAATATATCACATCTAATAATTACACCAAATTACTGAACTCAACATTGCTATAATCAGCTACTCAAGTTAAAAAGAATACTGCAAATCTTAGGTATAAATTTTTATGTCTTGTTTAATGAACCGTCTATCTATTTTTGTAGACGGAAACAATATGTTCTACGCTCAACAAAAAAATGGTTGGTTTTTTGATCCTAGACGGGTATTGGAATACTTTAAAAAAGAAAAAACGGGAGCAGACCTAGTTAATGCCTTTTGGTACACTGGTTTAAAAGACCCACAAGATCAACGCGGATTCAGAGATGCTTTAATTAGCTTGGGATATACAGTTCGGACTAAAATTCTTAAAGAATACTACGATGATACATCTGGTCGTTACTCGCAAAAAGCAAATTTAGATATTGAAATTGTCATAGATATGTTTAATACCGTTGAACAGTATGATCGCGTTGTTTTATTCAGTGGTGATGGAGACTTTGAACGAGCTATCGAACTATTACGTTCAAAAAGTACCCATATAACAGTAGTTTCTACGGAAGGAATGATAGCAAGAGAATTACGTAATGTTACTGATCGGTATATAGATTTAAATGATATTCGGGATTCTATTGAAAAAGTTGAGTATTAAAAAAAGGTGCTTAGGCTAGAGCAATCAGAGGCGCTTAAGTTAGACAGAGCAAGTTTTAAAAATAAATTAGTATTGATTAAAATTGATTAAATAGCAGAATTAGCAGCAAGCTTAAAAAGTAAATAAAATTTCAAGTATAAATCAAAACATTGAAAGAGGCGTTTAAAAATGGAAAATCAATCCAACCAAGACCGGATCATTATTTTTGATACCACGTTGCGAGATGGGGAACAATGCCCTGGAGCTACACTAAATGTAGATGAAAAGCTGTTAATTGCGCGACAATTGGCTCGTTTAGGTGTAGATGTAATTGAGGCGGGGTTCGCTTTTGCTAGTCCTGGAGATTTTGACGCAGTTAAAAAAATTGCTCAAACAGTAGGTACAGAAGACGGACCTGTAATCTGTTCTTTAGCAAGAGCAATTAAAGAAGATATTAAAGCGGCAGCAGAAGCGCTAAAGCCAGCTGTGAAAGCAAGAATTCACACCTTTATTTCGACATCAGACATTCACTTGCAGTACCAGTTGAAAAAATCAAGGAGTGAGGTACTAGCGATCGCTGAAGAAATGGTAGCTTATGCAAAATCATTCATGGACGATGTAGAATTCTCGCCAATGGATGCAGCGCGTACTGAGCCAGAATACTTGTACCAAGTTTTAGAACGCGCGATCGCGGCTGGAGCAACAACAATTAATATTCCCGATACTGTCGGTTACACCACACCAACAGAATTTGGAGATTTAATTCGCGGGATTAAAGAAAATGTCCCCAATATCGACAGCGCGATTATTGCTGTTCATGGTCATAATGATTTAGGTATGGCTGTAGCTTGCTTTTTAGAAGCCGTCAAAAATGGAGCGCGGCAGTTAGAATGCACTATTAATGGTATTGGAGAACGTGCCGGAAACGCAGCCTTAGAAGAATTGGTAATGGCGTTGCACGTCAGACGACAGTATTTCAACCCGTATCTGGGACGTGCGGCTGATTCAGAAGCACCTCTGACTAATATTGATACACGCCAGATTTATAAAACTTCCCGCTTAGTTTCTAATTTGACGGGAATGCTAGTGCAGCCAAATAAAGCAATTGTTGGTGCGAATGCTTTTGCACATGAGTCTGGCATTCACCAAGATGGTGTGCTAAAAAACAAGCTCACCTATGAAATTATGGATGCTACGTTGATTGGCTTGACTGACAATCAAATTGTACTAGGTAAACATTCCGGTCGTAATGCGTTTCGCACTCGGTTGAAGGAATTAGGGTTTGAGATGTCGGAAACTGAGTTAAACAAGGCATTTCTGAAGTTTAAAGATTTGGCGGACAAGAAAAAAGAAATCTCAGACTGGGATTTAGAAGCGATCGCCAATGATGAAATGCAATCGAGTGAAGAGATATTTCGTCTGGAATTAGTACAGGTTTCGTGCGGTGATCGCGCGTGTCCTACTGCAACAGTCACCCTGCTTACTCCAGATGGTGAAGAACTAACCGATGCAGCGATCGGAACAGGACCAGTTGATGCAGTGTATAAGGCAATCAACCGTGTAGTAAATGTGCCAAATCAGCTAATTGAGTATTCTGTCCAATCTGTCACAGCTGGAATTGATGCGATCGGAGAAGTGACGATTAGGTTACGGTACGAAGATCGCGTATTTTCCGGTCATGCAGCTAATACAGATATCATTGTCGCGTCAGCCCAAGCTTATGTAAATGCCCTGAATAGGCTTTCTGCGGCGTTGCACACTCAAGAGAAGCGCGAACAGCTAACTCCACAACAAGCTTAAATATCCCCTTTTATCCCCCTTTTCAGGGGGATTTGCTTGTATAGTGACTCAGAGCGTAGGCTACAGTAATTTATCTCAACACTCAGCTAGGTCAGCATGAGAGAAGATGTTTTTGACAAAGAAAAAAGATTTCACGATCAGTGGGCATCTACTATTGATGTAGAAGGAATTAAGGTTAAAGATTACTTTGAAGCTTGTACCGCCCCAGAAAATCGGTTTATTTTAAGGCAGATGGGCGATATTAGAGGCAAGCGGCTGCTAGATTTAGGCTGTGGTGCAGGGGAGAATAGCGTTTATTTCGCTAAAAAAGGGGCATTGTGTGTTGCTTCAGACTATTCGCCGGGAATGGTGGAAGTAGCGTTACAACTAGCAGCAGCTAACAATGTCAAAATTCAGGGACGCACAATGAATGCGATCGCGCTTGACTGTCCTGATAATACCTTTGATTTTGTCTACGCCTCAAATTTGCTACACCATCTGCCAGATCCTCATGCAGCTATTTCAGAAATGCACCGCGTTCTTAAGCCTGGTGGAAAAGCTTGTTTTTGGGAACCATTAAAGCATAATCCAATTATTAATGTTTATCGGCGGATGGCAACTTCGGTACGAACTGAAGATGAAACACCGTTAGATATCAATATTGTTCATTTTGTGAAATCCCATTTTTCTCAAACAACCTACGATACATTTTGGCTAGCAACTTTGTGGATTTTCTTACGCTTTTATTTAATTGAAAAAGTTGATCCAAATAAAGAGCGTTATTGGAAAAAAATTATTATTGAACAAGCAAGATTAGCACCAGAATATCGGCGGTTAGAAAAGTTAGATGTAATTTTGAAAAAGCTACCTTTGATGAAACGCTTTGCTTGGAATATAGCTGTAGTAGCAACAAAGTAAAATTTATTTAAACCACCGTTAAGTAAGATGGACATTACTCACCTCACAAACAGATTCAGGTAGAATAGACAATACCCCAAATTAATCTTCAAACGTTAGATTGGTCTGCATTTGAATTTAAACGTACCATGATTGTTTCAGGTGCTGTCAAATTTTGAAAACCGTAAGGGCGATAAAGTTAGTGAGCATCTTTTGTGCCTAATAACCATTTTTGTACATTTTGAAGCTCTGGATATTCCAAAATATACTTGATCAACCATTTTCCTAAACCTTGCCCCCGATAAGGCTCTAAAATAAAAACGTCTCTTAACAATGCAGAAGTCGCATAATCAGAAATGACTCTAGCAAAACCAACTTGTTTATTATTTTCATAAATACCGAAGCATAAAGAATTTTTTATTGATGTTTCAATAGTTACTCTCGAAACATTTTCTGCCCAATAAGAATTTTTTAAAAAGTTGTGAATCATTGATATATCTAATTTAGATTTATCAGTGGTAATTGAAAATCTATTTTTTATTTTTTCATTCATATTTAATGAGGCTCAATAGGTGTTTCGGGGAGTTAGGGGAGAAGAGCCTCCAACAAAGCACTCAGCAAGGCTTTGCCTCTCTTTTTGGCGTTGTGAACAAACTCGAAGAAACCCAAGTACAACGGTAGCTTTT
>JAHHHE010000102.1 GCA_019359535.1 Gloeocapsa sp. UFS-A4-WI-NPMV-4B04 | reverse complement strand
AATTACTATGGCTGTAAATGCGATTACGGATGAAAATGCTCTCAATTGGTTTAATCATTGTGGGCTTTTCTTTGAGCCTATTAGATAGCTCTTTTTGTAGTTGGTTTGATCTCAAATTGCTGTAAGTATTGTGTTCTAGCCAATTTCTTATACAATCTTCAATTTAGGAGCAGCGTTACACCATAACTATCAACTTAGGAGATAATACAACCCAATTTGTGATAAGTAATTAAGCTTTATAGGCAAAACGTTATCAGGTGTGGTAAGTAGTGGGCGAGGAAATGAAAATTGCTGCGATTAATGAGAGGAGTTGTCGGGAAAGCTGGTAGGCTCAAGCGCTATCTGCCAGTGAAGGAGCATAGATGGGCGCAGTTTGATTTGCTGCTGACTTTGGTACGGCGGGATTTAGAGGCTCGATACCAAGGCTCTGTGCTAGGCAACTTGTGGCCTTTGCTAAATCAGCTATCACAACTACTGATTTATACCTACGTTTTTTCGGTTGTGCTAAATGTGAAGCTGAGTCTTAAGGGATTACCAGCAAATAACTTGACATTTGGACTATGGCTTTTTGCGGGTTTGCTACCTTGGAATGCTTTTGTAGGCGGATTTTTGCCTGCTGCAAGTTCAGTAATCACTCAACCGAATTTGGTTAAAAAGGTGGTGTTTCCGCTAGGCTTGTTGCCGTTAGTGCCTATTTGTTCTGCATTTATCGAAAGTTCTCTAGGATTGATGGTGTTGATTTTGTTAGTGGGAATAACGACACAGACAGTTCATGGTACGCTTTGGCTGTTACCACTGGTATGGTTAACCCAGTTATTGCTAACAGCAGGTTTAGGTTACTTTGTGGCTGGCTTAACGGTGTTTTTAAGAGATGTGCCGCAGACGTTGGGTGTTTTGATAAATTTGTGGTTTTATGCGACACCAATTATCTATCCGGCATCATTGATTCCAGAAAGGTGGCGAGTTTTTGTTTTTTGGTTGAATCCAATGACAGCGATCGCAGAAGTTTATCGGGATTTAGTATTAGTAGGACAAGTAACGCACTGGAGGGAATGGGGATTTGCTTCCGTAGTGTCGTTACTGGTGTTTTATATTGGCTTAACAGTTTATCGGCGGTTGCGTCCTGCATTTGCCGATGTGCTATAGAATTTTAGATTTAAAATGCCACTGCTTAGATTAGACAGTTTGCCGTTTTGATAGCATTCTAAATGAGTGAAATTGCAATTTCAGTAAAAAATGTCTCAAAGTGCTTTAAACGGTATGCTCGTCCGGTAGATCGTTTACAAGAAATTTTGTGGCCAGGAAAGAGCAGAGTAGATGAATTTTGGGCATTACAAGATATTAATTTGGAAGTCCCAAAGGGACAGACGCTAGGAATTGTAGGACGCAATGGTTGTGGAAAAAGCACACTTCTCCAGATTATTGCTGGAACCTTAACCCCAACTACAGGGGAAGTGAGGGTAAATGGTAGAGTTTCCGCACTGCTAGAGCTTGGTAGTGGATTTAATGTAGAGTTTACAGGGCGGCAAAATGTATTTTTTAACGGGCGGTTGTTGGGGTTAAGCCAGCTGGAAATTGAAGAGAGGTTTGACGATATTGCCTCATTTGCTGATATTGGAGATTTTATCGATCAGCCTGCTAAAACCTACTCCAGTGGTATGTTTGTTCGCTTGGCATTTGCAGTAGCAGTAAATGTATCTCCTGAAGTCTTGATTGTTGATGAAGCCTTAGCTGTAGGCGATGTAGTGTTTCAGCATCGTTGTATGCGACGTATGCGAGCATTGATGGACTCTGGAGTGACAACGCTGTTTGTCTCACACGATTCAGGCGCAATTAAGACATTATGCAATTCAGCTTTAATGCTAAACCAGGGTAAAGTTTATACTTCGGGCTTGCCTAATACAGTAATTATAGATTACATGAAATTGGTCACGGAGGAGGAATTAGGTTTAGCACAAGTAGAGTTAGAAAAGCAACCTAACAATCAAACTAATAATGGTCAATCTGATAATACTGAACAGCAAAATAATTTCAAAGAAGTACATTCTACTAATAATAATGGTCAAGCTAATAATACTGAACAGCAAAATAATTGCAAAGAGTTACCTCAAAATAATTTTTTAGCACAACCTGAAAACAATGGTAAGGCTCCAAGAAGGGGAAACCGTAAGGCACTTATTGAAAATGTAAAGCTATTAAATCACTTAGGCGAATGCACGGAAAGTCCTATCTTTGGATTTAATGAGGAGGTGACGTTGATTGTAGATTTGAAAGTGTATGAGCCATTGCAAGGATGTATTATTGGTTTTTATATATGCAATAAGAATGGTGTTGAAATTATTGGTAGCAACACCTTAGAAGAGAATTTTCCAATTGGAAAACTGGAGCCAGGAGATAGACTAGCTGTGGAGTTTAGATTTAAACTGCCGCTAAAAAATGGTTCTTATAGCTTGACAGTAGCTGGCTCAGAAAACTATACAGCTATAACTTTTGATTGGATTGATAATTTATTCGTTTTTCAAGTTTTACCCCCAGATACAGGTAAGCATATACATTCTCTAATAGACCATCCTATGGCGGTGAAGGTAATCAAAGAAAGTAGTTTAGTCAATGTTGCTTTTTAAATATAGGCACGAGTAATATATGAATAAAAATTGGCAAAAAGACTATCCACTAGCAGAAAACTTGACAGAAACAGAGCTTGGTGAAAATCATAGTTTAAATAAAATGTTCCGTTTGGTAGGAGAAAACAAGCGGGTAGTAGATTTTGGTTGTGCAACTGGCTACTTTGCACGATTGCTGAACACCAAAGGCTGTAGGGTAACAGGAATTGAAATCAACCAAGATGCTGCAAAAGTTGCTGAACAATACTGCGAACAAGTAATCGTTGCAGATTTAGATTTAGTATCTCTAACTGAAATATTACCTGAGCAGGCATTTGATGTCGTAGTATTTGGAGATGTTTTAGAACACTTGCGCGATCCTTGGCGGGTACTGAAAGAAGCTCAAAAGTTGCTAAATTCAGAGGGATATATAGTTGCTTCTATTCCTAATATTGCTCATGGAGCAATTCGGTTAGCTTTGCTGCAAGGTAAATTTGATTATACAGATTTAGGTATTTTAGATAATACCCATTTAAGGTTTTTTACACGCAAAACAGTTGAAGAATTATTAGAACATTCAGGTTACTTTATCGAAACTGTTGATCGTACAAAACTACCAATATTTTCTAATGCTCCTTTAATACCTCAAATTAATAAAGACGATTTTAATAGTGAGATTATTCAACTTGTTGAAAAAGATGAAGAAGTAGATACTCTTCAGTTTATTTTACGTGCGTTTCCTTGCTTACCAGAAGGTAAATATGCAGCATTAAATAAAAGATATCTTAAAATTATTGCTCAAATAGAAAGCTTGCAAGCGCAACTGCAACAAACTCAGGTAGAAACCCAATGTTCGCAGGCTCAACTGGAACAAACGCAAGCTGAGTTTGAGAACCTGCGAACGCAACTACACCAAGCTCACACAGAACTCGAAGTTTCCCAATTTCAATTGCAACATACTCAGGCAGAGCTAGAGCGATCACAATCTCAGCTACAACAAACTCAAGCAGAACTAGAGCGATCGCAATCTCAGCTACAACACACTCAAACTGAACTAGAGCGATCGCAATCTCAGCTACAACACACTCAAACTGAACTAGAGCGATCGCAATCTCAGCTACAACACACTCAAACTGAACTAGAGCGATCGCAATCTCAGCTACAACACACTCAAACTGAACTAGAGCGATCGCAGTCTCAGCTACAACACACTCAAACTGAACTGGAGCGATCGCAACTGCAACACAAACAAACTCAGATAGAAATAGAGCGATCGCAGGCTCAATTCCAGCATACCCAAACTGAGTTAGCGCGATCGCAAGCTGTTATCAGTGGCATGGAAAGTAGTAAGTTTTGGAAATTGCGAACAGCATGGTTTCGACTAAAGCAGGCATTTGGCTTAACCGATAATTCCCTTCCAACTTCTACCCCTACCTTATCTTCCCCTCAGACAACGCAGCCGCCAGATAGTGTCGCTATTCCAGAAGAAATTAATATTAACGAAATCAATTTCAAAACTGCTAAAGATTCGATGAGTGGTTGTTTTGATGGTATAAACGGCGTTAGTAAAACCAAAGTTGAAGTACCGACAACAACTCTCCTCACCGCCAGTGGTTGGGCTATTTTAGCTGATGAGGTTAGACCAGCTGATAAGGTTATTATTACCTATGGCAGAAAAAACTGTTTAGTTGCAGTTGCTCCTATAAACTTGGAAAGATTAGACGTTGCAGCAGCTTTGAATAATTCTGCCTATAAAAACTCTGGTTGGAGTATTACGCTTAATCCTGCTAGTTTGCCAGCAGGGCAAATAGCTCTCAAAGCTTGGGCTTATAATGCTGTACGTAAGGAAGCTACTCTACTGAATTCTACAAATTTCAGATCACGACTTAAACATATATTTTCACGGCTGAAATACTACTATGCCGTTGTAAGAGTTAAGGGTATACGGTATGGACTAACTAAATTATCAAAAAAAATTTATTATAAACTTGATAATTTACAACCGTCTGTTGAATTACTACCAATAGCTTCCCCTAGTGACGAACCGTATGCTAGATGGCTTACCAAGAATTTTCCCAGGGAAGCAGACTTACGGAAGATGGCTGAAACTGTAGATGTATTTTGTTATAAGCCAACTATTAGCATTATTATGCCTGTTTACAATACTCCTCAGCATTTCTTAAGAGAGGCTATTGAATCAGTTTTAAGTCAGGTGTATCCTTATTGGGAATTGTGCATTGCTGATGATGCTTCAACCAAGCCTTATATTAGGACGGTGCTGGAGGAGTACCTTTCAAAAGATGCTCGGATAAAAGTTGCTTCCAGAACTGAAAACGGTCATATCTCGCGTGCATCTAACTCAGCTATAGAGATAGCAACAGGTGAGTTTATTGCTTTACTTGATCATGATGATTTGTTAACTCCAGATGCTTTGTACGAAGTAGCATTAGTGCTAAATCGGCATCCTGAAGCAGATATGATCTATTCAGATGAAGATAAAATTGACGACCAGAATCAACTTAAAGAACCCTTTTTTAAACCAGATTGGTGTCCTGATTCATTTTTATCACGAATGTACACCTGCCATCTAGGAACTTATCGGCGATCGCTAATAAATGAAATAGAAGGGTTTAGAGTCGGCTATGAAGGTAGTCAAGACTATGATTTAATTTTAAGGCTAACGGAAAAAACAGAAAATATTTTTCACATTCCAAAAGTTTTGTATCACTGGCGGATACATTCTGATTCTACTGCTAGCAGCTTGAGTAGTAAAAGTTATGCAACTGATGCAGCACAAAAAGCGCTTTTAGATGCACTTTACAGAAGAGGTGAATCAGGGGAAGTAATTCCAATAGATGGTGGGCATCATCTAGTTAGGTATGAAGTGAAAAATTTTGAATTGGTTAGTATAATTATTCCAACTAGAAATTTAGGCAATATACTTAATAATTGTTTAAAGTCTATTTTTGAGAAAACGAGCTATCCAAACTATGAAGTTTTAGTAATTGATAATGGTAGTAATGAAATTGAAACTATTAACATTATTAATGAATGGAAAGTTAAGGAGCCAAATAGATTTAGGTGTGAGGTACTAAATATTTCTTTTAACTATTCCAAAATTAATAACTACGCAGTTGAACGAGCAAAGGGTGATTACCTTGTATTCTTAAATAATGATACTGAGGTGCTTACACCTGACTGGATTAATGCAATGGTTGAGCAGGCTCAAAGACCTTGTATAGGAGCAGTTGGAGCCTTACTTTTATACCCAGATAACACTATTCAACACGCTGGTGTAGTAGGTGTGGGGGGAGTTGCTGGTCATAGCCATAAACATTATCCTGCTACCTCGCCTGGCTACTTTAACCAAATTCAAACAGTTAATAATTACTCTGCTGTAACCGCAGCTTGTTTAATGTGTAGGCGTGAGGTATTTGAAGCTGTGGGTGGTTTTGAAGAGAAACTTATAGTTTCCCTTAATGATGTTGATTTATGCCTGAAGATAGTCGAAAAAGGCTATCGAAATATTTATTTACCCCATGTTGTACTTTATCATTATGAGTCAAAAAGTCGGGGTTATGAAGATACTCCAGAAAAGCAAGCTCGATTTATTAAAGAGGTGAAGTATATGCAAAGCAAGTGGAAAAATTTTATTAAGCATGACCCTTGCTATAACCCCAATTTAACTAAAGAAAGGGAAGATTTTAGTATAAGAATATAAGCGAAATTCTAAAAATAACATAAAAGCAAACAAAGTAATATTAAAAAAATAATTTATCCATGTTGAAACTTTCTAAACTATATTAATGAGAAAAAAGTCATTAACCAAATTTAAATTTTTACTAAAGAGTAAAAGTATGGATTATCAGCCCTTCAAATATTTTATAGATTCTCCTAAGTTAAGCGAGGAAACTAACTTACCATTTATTTTAATTAGTGGTTGGATTATCGCCGATAAAGAAAGTATAATTTTAAATCCAACTATCTGTAGTTCAGGAATAAATGTTCACCCTCTGACGAGTGTTAACCGTCCCGACGTAGAAGCTGCTTATCCAAATCATTCTGTTCTTGGATTTCATCAATACCTGCCGATTTTTGATCTAGCCTCAGAAAAACATTGGGCTATAGATTTTTTAGTTGATGAGAATAGATATAGTTTTCCATTACATTTAAAAATCTCAAACAACTTCCTTGATACTTTTTCAAAGTCCAAAGCCACAAAACTACAAAAAATCATAAATATTCTAAATTGCCCTATATGTGAAAATACTGAAATTTTAGATATAGGTAGTATTTTGCAATGCAGTGGATGTGCAGCAAAATTTAGCGCTAATAAAAGCAACTACAACTTTTTACCAAAAAGTTTGATCGAGTATGGTAATGTAAAGCCGACTACAAATGTTTCTGCAAATAACTACGATCCTGTTGCTTTAGGTATTGTAGAACAGTTTAAAAATGGAATAATACTTGATAATGGCTGCGGTTTAAGGAATATTTATTATGATAATGTTGTCAACTTTGAAATCGTTGATTATCCAACAACAGATGTTTTAGGTATTGGAGAAAAGTTACCCTTTAAAACAGATATTTTTGATGCCGTTTTTTCTTTAGCAGTATTAGAACACGTCAAAAATCCATTTGAATGTGCTCAAGAAATTGTTAGAGTTCTTAAACCTGGTGGCATACTTTACGTTGCTGTTCCTTTCCTACAGCCTTTTCACGGCTATCCAGATCATTATTACAATATGACAAGTAGCGGACTCAAAAATCTTTTTTCCAATCAATTACGGATTATCGAATGTAGTGTTCCTCTTGCTGGGTTACCAATTTGGTGTTTAAGCTGGTTCCTTAATTCTTATATTCGTGGTTTACCAGAAAGGGTAGCTGAGGAGTTCAAAAATATGAAGGTTTCTGACCTTTTAAATAATCCAAGAGAATATCTTGATAAAGATTTTGTCAGACAGCTTAGTTTAGAGGTTAATGAAGAGTTAGCTTCTGTTAATTGTCTAATTGCTAAAAAGATGGAAATCAACTAATTTATGATATACTCATCCAGTTTTGTTGTAGAGATACTTATGCTTACTTTCAAAAAAGGCTTTCATCAACTAAAAACTCTAGGGATTTTAGTATTGGCTGTTTCTCTGGCTTCCTGCTCTGATGGTAATGAAATCACCAATAATCCAACCGATTCAGCTAGCACACCTCCAGCTTCTTCAGTTAATTCAGCTTCCTCTCAAACAACTGATTCGCCAGCTACGGTTGCTATTCCTGGAGTCAAAGATGTTGGAGAAATCACATTTAGACCTGCTTCTCGAAATACCTCTGGTTTTTTTGATAGCATCAATGGCTCTAATACATCAAGAATCGAAGTGGAGAAAGCGACTCCTCTAACTGCAACTGGTTGGGCTGTTTTAACAAACGAAGGCAAGACACCAGATAGCGTTATTGTTACCTATGGTAATAATAATTCTGTAGTTGCAGTGGCTCCAGTAAATTTAAATAGACCAGATATTGTCAAAGCATTGAAAAATCCTGGCTATAAAAATTCTGGTTGGAGCGCAACTTTTAATTCCTCTGCCTTACCTGCTGAACCAGTAGTTCTCAGAGCCTGGGCTTACAATGCTGCGGCTAAGGAAGCTACCCCATTAAGTAAATCGTTTGAAGTCGTTCTCAATTAATTACTCCTATTTTCAACTTTTGTAGAGGCAAAACTCAGAATTCCTGCCGTTAGGATGTTTCAGGCTTTATTCTTTTGCGACATACTCGGAAGAAAAAATGTGCTCAAAGTATTACCGAATAAACACTTCAGCCATTGGAACTTTCCCAGTTTGGCAAAAGAGGATTACTTAACCGAATCAGCTTTTGGACTAAGAGTTATTTCTAATGAATGCTGAAATAGAAAAAAATTCTAGATGGGTGCTTAAGGTTTTCAAATTCGTTTGGACAATACCCATAGTCCTAGCTTTATTCAAGTTATGGCTGACAAGTCATTTGCCTATCATGGCATCCTACGGCGGACATGATAACTTGAGATACGTAATAATGGGTCTTGAAATTTTTGATTTCTCCCCCCCATTTAATTACGATCAATATGTTTTAATGAGACAGCCTGGCTATCCATTTTTTATCCGCTTAAGCTATATCTTAGGCTTTTCACTAAGATTTTCACAAGAATTATTATATATAGCATCTGGGTTTTTACTCGCTTGGTCTTTATACAAATACTACCGTCAAAAACTAGCTGTAATATTATTCTTAACTCTTTATATTCTTGCTCCTAATTCCTTTTTCTGGAATAGAGAAACAATACAAGAAGCTTTATATTTACCACTAATACTTCTGATTGTCTCTTGCTTAATCCATTTAATAAATTCACCTCCCACTCAAAATAGCTTCATTGTATGGTCTGCTATTCTAGGCGGAGGACTTGCATGGTTCTGGAATACCAGGGCTGAAAGTGTATGGATTGTGCCAACTATTGGCATCGTTTATACGGTAATTATTGTCAAGATAGTATTTACGAGCACTGGCAAGCATCGTTTTTTAAGGTTAAAAAAATTAGGATATTCAATAGTTTGCCTTACAGTACCTGTAATTATTGTAACTTCGTCTATTTCCTTAGCAACTTACTATAAATATGGAATTTTTAGTACAACTGATGTAACCACACCAGGTATAAAAGCTGCATATTCTAGCCTTTTAAGGGTTATACCGGACACGCAGAAGCACTGGGTTCATGTTTCCAAAGAAGCCAGACTTAAAATTTATTCTGTAAGTCCAAGTTTTGCTAGATTGTCTAGCTATTTAGAGGGTGAGAAAGCCCAAGTATGGAGAGAGGCTTCTTGTAGAGATGGAGGCATTTGTGATGATTATGCAGGTGCATGGTTTCTCTGGGCTTTAAGAGATGCGGTTGCTGACGCTGGAGAATACAAATCAGCTCCTGCAACAGAAGCTTTCTATTATGATATAGCTCGTGAAGTTAATGTTGCCTGTCAATCAGGTAGCCTAAGATGCAAGCGTAAAAGTTTTTTAAGCTCATCTATTCCAAATCCAGGTATAAATTCATCAGAATTTATACTATTTATGAATGGTATTGGCTCTCTTAGTAAAGAGCTTCTGATTAGTTCATTAACACCGTTACAGTTATCTTCTGGAGAAGAAGACATCGCGCATAGAAAGGTTTACTACGAAAAAATTACTAGAGAACCAGCTAATTTTATACAAGAGCGGAGTCAACTTAACACATTTAAAAATCGTCTAATTGAGTCAGTATCCAGATTATATAATTTGTTTATCCCAGCATTAGTAGGTGCGGCAGGAATAGGATTATTTGTAGAACATATCTTTGCTTTTCTTCCTAAATATAAATTTCAAAAAACACATATTCCCCTTATAATTGCTTATATTATTTTTTCATGTATTTGTGTGCGAGTTTTGCTATTTGCATATCTTTCTGTAAAAAGCATCCCACCAGCTCCCAGGTATATCTGGCCAGTAGCTCCTTTAATGTTATTAATTGTAGCTATTGGTGTGTCTTACCTCGCTAACAGATTGCACATGATAAAGCGATTAGTTTTTTCAAAGTGAGGAGTGTACTTTTAAGATTATGAAAACATCCAATAAAAATTCTCTAGGAATAGTAAATAGAAACTCTCTGAAAAAATGGAGAGACCGGAATTTATATTACTACCGAGAAACAGAGAATTTTTATCAATTTTTGGTTACACCTAACTTAGAAATCCTAGAGATAGGATCAGGATTGGGTTATTTGTTAGATGCTGTGCAGCCTAGATATGGTTTAGGAATTGACATAAGTAATCTAGCTTTTGAGAATGCTAAGGATAAATTTCCCAACTTAGAATTTCGCGTTGAAGATGTAGAAGAGTTTAAACCTAATCAGGTCTTTGATTATGTGCTACTTGCTAATACCGTTAGCTATATTGAGAACATTCAAAGAGCATTGCACAATATCCACAAGGCTTGTCAACCATCGACTCGATTAGTGCTAACTTTTCACAATCCTGCTTGGGAGCCAATCTTAAACTTTGCCACCTTCATTGGGCAAAGAATGCCACTACCACCCCTCAACTGGCTGAATTTTGAAGATATCGAGAATCTGCTTACCCTTAGTGACTTCGAGGTTGTTTCTCATGGTAAGCGCTTGTTATTTCCTAAGCATATTCCACTTGTGTCGTGGTTCTTTAATAAAGTTTTAGCTCCTTTACCAGGGTTCAATAGTCTATGTTTAAATGAGTTTATCGTCGCCCGAATCCGTCCCAACGACGTTGAAGCTCAAAAAAATGTTCGTGAAATGACTTGCTCAGTTATCATTCCTGCTCGAAATGAGGCAGGCAATATCGAAAGTTGTATCACTAGGATGCCTCGCTTAGGAAAGCACACAGAAATTATTTTCATTGAGGGTCATTCTACAGATAATACGTGGAAAGAGATTCAACGAGTTCAATCGCAGTATAGTCACCAGTGGGATATCAAAATCTGGCAACAAACTGGCAAGGGTAAGGGAAATGCAGTGCGCGAAGGTTTTGAAATGGCTACAGGGGATGTGCTGATTATTTTGGACTCTGATTTGACGGTTAGACCAGAAGAACTAGTGTACTTTTTCGAGGCAATTGCTGTTGGCCGCTGCGAACTTGCGAATGGATGCCGATTAATTTACCCAGTGAGTGCAGCTGCAATGCCTTGGTTGAACCGGATGGCAAATCGATTTTTTGCCTGGCTGCTATCCTACCTACTGAACACTAAAATTAAAGATTCTCTGTGTGGAACCAAAGTAATTTCCAGAGCCAACTATTTAAAGTTAGCAGCTAACCGTTCGTACTTTGGCGACTTTGATCCATTTGGAGACTTTGACTTACTATTTGGTGCTGCTAAACTTGGGCTGAAAATTAAAGATATTCCAGTAAGGTATGTACCTAGAATGTATGGAAAATCAAATATTCAACACTTTAAGGAAGGTATAGTTCTTTTAAAAATGTGCCTTTATGCAGCTAAAAAGATAAAATTTGTGTGAAAAATTAGGAAAAATTTAATAATTAGTGATACCAGGAATTAAATCTAGTTCGGTGTAATTATGGTTTTGAAAAAAGTGCTGACTTGGTTAAAATTACCTGAAGCTTCTAAAATGAATTTAGATGACTCTGAGAATATATATGTAATCAGAGAAATAATTAGACGTAAGCCATTTTTACAAAAGACTTACAAATATTTCTATCTGGAATTACTAGACAAATCTAAGACAGCTCCTGCAAATGGGTATGTTATAGAACTTGGTAGTGGAGCCAGTTTTATAAAAAGATTTGCTTCTTATATAGTGACTTCGGATGTAATACCTTACAGTGGTGTTGATAAAGTATTTTCTGCTTTAGATATTCCATTTAAAGACGACAGTGTTAGCGCATTTCTGATGATTGATGTGCTACATCATGTGAAAGATTCAAGACAATTTTTTAAGGAAATGCAGCGCTGTTTGAAAGTAGGTGGCAAGATAGTTATGATCGAACCTGCTAATACCTTTTGGTCAAAACTAATATACACTAAATTTCATCATGAACCGTTTGAACCTAATGGTGGATGGGGATTTGAAGAAGGAGGTCCGCTAACAGGGGCAAACATGGCGATTCCGTGGATTGTTTTTCGTCGAGATGCTCAAGTATTTAAAAGAGAGTTTTCGCAATTAAGAATATGCTCTATCAGAATTCATACACCTCTTAGATATTTACTTAGTGGAGGATTATCTTTAAGACAATTGCTACCATCATGGTCATATGTTGTAGTTCAATTTATTGAATTAGTTTTATCGCCTCTAAATCAGTATTTAGGTATGTTTATGACTATTGAATTAGAGAAGGTCTGAAAACAAAAATTGCTAAAGTCCAATGAATATTTTAGAGACGAAGATAACTGATGTTTTAATCCTTGAGCCAAAAGTCTTTAGTGACGATCGCGGATTTTTCTATGAAAGTTACAACGAAAAAGCTTTTATAGAAAAAACTGGACTAATGGTTAACTTTGTGCAAGACAACCATTCGCGTTCTGCTCAAAATGTTCTACGGGGGTTACATTACCAAATTCAGCAGCCCCAAGGGAAATTAGTCAGGGCGATCGCAGGCACTATCCTTGATGTCGCCGTAGATATCCGCAAAAGCTCCCCCACCTTTGGGCAATCGGTAAGCTGTCTCCTCAGCGCCGAAAACAAACGCCAACTGTGGATACCTGCTGGATTCGCTCACGGTTTCCTAGTAATCTCCGACGCAGCTGAAGTTCTTTACAAAACTACCGACTACTACGCCCCGCAACACGAACGCTGTCTACTTTGGAATGACCCTGACATAGCGATTGATTGGCCTCTCACCGCCCCACCTATACTCTCTGATAAAGACAAAGCAGGTCAACCCTTAAAAACAGCTCAAGTGTTTCCATAACATCTATTCTTCAATGACAAGCCTTGCTAAAGTTGAAGAGACGCAACTTAATGAATAATTAGCCGGACAACATGGTATATAGTGGTATAATAGCTAAAGCGAATTAGGAATACCGCTATTGCAAAATATGTCACACCAAGGGAAGCCTCCAATACCCTTGGAGTTAACGAAAGGACACTTAGACGGTGGGAAGAAGCGGGTAAAATCGAAGCAATCCGCACTCCATCGGGACAAAGAAGGTACAATATTGAGTCCTATTCAGCTAACTTTAGAACTGTGGACTCCCGCACCGTTGTTGTCTACGCCAGAGTGTCAAGCCGCGCTCAACAAAGTGACCTTAATCGACAAGTTGCAGCCCTTAGAAACCTCTATCCTGATGCCGAATGTGTCTCAGAAATTGGCGGAGGACTCAACTTTAAGCGGAAAAAACTACTTGCCTTATTGGAACGAATCATGCAAGGAGATGTCCGACTGGTTGTCGTTGCCCACAAAGACAGATTGGCAAGATTCGGTTTTGACTTGTTCAAATGGCTCTGTGAGCAAAACAGGTGTGAACTCGTGGTTCTCAATGAAACAATTCTTAGCCCAGAAGCTGAGATGGTTGAAGATATCCTCGCTATTGTCCACTGCTTCTCAAGTAGATTGTACGGACTCAGAAAATACAAGTCTCAGATCAAAGAAGATCCAGATATACCCAAGTCCTGAACTCAACCGCATCTGGAAACAATGGAGTGCCGCTTGCAGATACGTTTACAACCAAGCCATATCCTATCAGAAAGCTAACGGAAGGACGGGTAAACTAAAGTTACGTAACTTGATTATGCAGTCTAACTTGCCGCAATGGGTTAAAGATTCGCCTTGTCACATTCGGCAAAATGCCATTTTTGAAGCGCATCAGGCATATATTGCAAGTAAAAGTTGCAAGTTCCGCTCTTGTCGCGCTGCGTCTGAGACGATTAAATTCAATGATTGCAATTATCGCAATGGTACTTGGTATCCACTGATTACAAAAGGATTGAAGTTTATAGCCAGTGAACCAATACCCACTCAATTTAGTAATGGTACTCAGCTAGTTAAGTGTAAAGGACGATGGTTTGCTATCTTTCCTGAATTGGTATCAGCGAGTAATAACCAAAGCAATAAAGTAATTGCTCTTGACCCTGGAGTGCGGACTTTTTTGACTGGATTTGATGGCAATAAATTCTTAGAGTTTGGTGCGGGTGACATGGGACGTATTACGCGCTTGTGTCAACACTTAGATAACTTGATGAGTCGTAAGGCTAAATGTTTAAACCGTCGTCAGCGTCAAAAAATGAGTATTGCTGCTGGACGAATGCGGATGAAAATCCAAAACTTAATCAATGAGGCGCACAAACAAGTCGCTTGCCATCTAACTCAAAACTACCGTGTCATATTCCTTCCTACCTTCGAGACAAGCCAGATGGTTCAGAAGAAAAACAGGAAGATCCGGTCTAAGACGGCTAGGGCAATGCTTACTTGGGCGCATTATCGCTTCAAGTTATTCCTCAAACATAAAGCCGCTCTTAACGGCTGCGTCGTCGTAGACGTAACTGAGGAATACACTAGCAAGACTTGTACGTCCTGCGGTCATATCCATCAACAACTAGGTGGTTCTAAAACGTTTAAGTGTCCCAATTGTGGACATTCCCTACCAAGGGATATGAATGGTGCTTTGGGTATTATGCTCAAAGCTTTGCGGGATAACGCCTCTATCACTATTAAAAGTGATAGTGCCATCGTTACATTGTCCGGTAATGACCGAACTAATGTCGCGTAAATGTATCAGGATTATGGTTAACCAACTCAATGAACCAATCAATTCTACTGATCGGTAGTAAGGGGCAATTGGGTCAAGAACTGCACCAAACCCTTGCATCTTACGGGGATATCATCGCTGTCGCCCGCCCAGATGTAGACCTTGCCCAGCCAAACTCTCTACGTCAATTAATCAGAGAAGTGCAACCGCAAGTTGTAATTAATGCTGCGGCCTACACTGCTGTAGACAAAGCTGAAAGCGAACCTCAACTGGCAAAAGCTATAAATGCGATCGCACCTGGTATTCTTGCCCAAGAAACCGAAAAACTCGGAGCATTCCTGATTCACTTTTCTACCGATTATGTCTTTAATGGGCAGCAAAGCCACCCTTACCAAGAAACCGACCAAACTAAGCCCATAAGTGTCTACGGTGAATCCAAACTGGACGGTGAACTAGCAATTCGCTATAACTCCGATAACCACATCATTCTCCGCACCAGTTGGGTATATGGTAATTACGGTAAAAGCAACTTCGTTAAAACAATGCTCAAGTTGGGATTTGAACGCGAAGAAATCCGCGTTGTTGCAGATCAAATTGGTAGTCCCACTTGGACAGGTGACATAGCTAATGCCATAGCTTCCCTACTTCCACTTCTAAAACATCCAGAAATTGGCGGTACATACCATTACACCAATAGCGGTGTTGCTAGCTGGTACGACTTCGCCGTTGCCATCTTTGAAGAAGCCCAAAACCTCGGCTTTCCCCTCAAAGTTGAGCGCGTCACCCCAATTACTACTGCTGATTATCCCACCCCTGCACAGCGTCCTGCTTATTCCGTCCTCTCTTGTGCGAAAATAACCAAGGTTTTAACAACTCCTGCTCCTCATTGGCGACAGGGACTTAGAAAAATGTTGGCACTCGCCCATACTTATGAAAGCCCTAATTCTCTCCGGCGGTAAAGGCACACGCTTACGCCCTCTCACCTATACTGGGGCTAAACAGTTAGTACCAGTTGCCAATAAACCAATTTTATGGTATGGAATTGAAGAAATAGTTGCAGCTGGGATTACCGATATTGGGATTGTCGTTAGCCCAGAAACGGGTCGCGAAGTGCAATCTAAAACTGGAACAGGCGATCGCTTTGGCGCTAATATCACCTATATTCTCCAAGAAAAACCCGCCGGACTCGCCCACGCCGTCCAAATTGCTCAACCCTTCCTGGGCGACGACACCTTCATCATGTATCTGGGCGATAATTTAATTCAACAAGGCGACTTAAGCCACTTTTTGAAGCGATTTAACGAAAAAGACCTAGATGCCCTAATTTTGTTGCGTGAAGTTGCTAATCCTAGCGCTTTTGGTGTTGCCAGAGTAGATAAACATGGGCGCGTTTTAGAATTAGTAGAAAAACCCCAAGTTCCTCCTTCAAATCTTGCCCTTGTCGGCGTTTATTTCTTTTCTCATATTATTCATCAGGCAATCGCACATATCCAACCCTCCGCTAGAGGAGAACTGGAAATCACCGATGCGATTCAATGTTTAATTAACCAGGAAAAGCAAGTATCAGCCTGTAATTTGGAAGGCTGGTGGCTGGATACTGGGAAAAAAGACGATTTACTCGAAGCCAACCGTTTAATTCTCGATACTTGCCTCACAAGTTCAATACAGGGTGATATAGATGCCCAAAGTCAAGTAATCGGGCGAGTCCAAATTGGTCCCAGATCCCAGGTAATTAACTGCACAATTCGCGGCCCAGTCATAATTGGAAGTGATTGCTACCTAGAAAACTGTTTTATTGGCCCCTACAGTAGCATTGCTGATCAAGTAATTATGATAGACACTGACTTAGAACACAGTGTAGTTTTACAAGGCGCTCAAATTGCTAGAATTCATCAACGTATTATTGATAGTGTAATTGGACAACGCGCTCAAATAACTGTTGCACCCCGCCGTCCAAAAGCTTTACGTTTTCTAATTGGTGATGACTGTCAAATTGAATTAGCGTGATTTACTTTTTAACAGTTAACTATTATTCAACGAATTTAGTTACTAAGTTAATCAATTCTATTCAAGCTAGTAAAAATATTTCTCATCAAACAGTTATTGTTAATAACTCACCTGAAGATAATTCTATTCATCTTCTCAGTTTAGAATCAGTTTTAATTATTGAGTCGGGAAGTAATTTAGGATTTGGTAGTGCTTGTAACTTAGGTTTAAACTGGATTTACGCCCAAGATAGCCAAGCAATTGTGTGGCTAATCAATCCAGATACATATATCGTAGAACTCGTTTTAGATAAAGTAGATTTATTTTTTAAAACTCACTCACAACTGTCAATTGTCGGCACAGTTATTTATACTCCTAATAATGAAGTTTGGTTTGCTGGTGGTAAATTTATTCCTGCAACTGGGGCAATTTTAAATCAAGATTTTTCAATTAATTCTAATACGGAATATAGTTTTTGTGATTGGGTTTCAGCCTGTAGTTTACTAATTAATCTCCGAAAATTTTCTGAATGCCCCCAATTTGATCCAGCTTATTTTCTTTATTATGAAGACTTTGATTTTTGTAGACGTTATGCCAATCAAGGGCATTTAATTACAGTTACTAAGCAATTAAGTGTAATTCATCAACCTTCATCTATTACTAATAAAAATATATTCAAAAAAATTCAACATAGTACCTACAGTTATTTGATAACGCTAGAAAGATATACAACTAAGCTAATTTTATCAATAAGATTAACTAGACTTATCACCTACGCATTTATTCTAATTTTTGTAAAACCAAAAGTAGCATTTGGTAAACTTTATGGCGTATTACTTTATCTGAGGCGATCGCTGCCATTTTGTCACAAGTTTTAGTTAATCTGTCGTTTCTCACCACTAAACCAACAGGGATAACGACTTACGCCCTTAATCTCTTACCTCACCTTTCCAGCCTCAACCCAACCTTACTAATTTCCCCTCTCGCCTCTAGCCTACCCCCCTTTCAAATGGGGGATAAGAGGCGATCGCCTCTCGCTGACTACACCACCTATCCAGTACCCCCAAATTTAAACCCTGACTATGGCACAAAAGGACATTTGCGCCGCCTTATATGGACACAGCTACAACTGCCGCGATATCAACAACTACAATCGCATCTTTTGTTTTCGCCTGTCCCTGAAGCCCCTTTATTTGCCAACTGCCGCTACATCGTCACTGTCCACGATCTTATTCCTCTGCGCTTTCCCAAACCCTTCTCACCTCTGACTAACTACCAACGCTACTACATCCCTCAAGTTCTAGCCCAAGCCCAACACATTATTTGCAACTCTAATGCCACTGCCCAAGACATTACCAACTTTTTCCATATTCCAGCTAGTAAAATTACCCCAATCCTACTTGCCCACGACGCTAACCACTTTCGGTTTCTCAACCTGCCTAGAAGCAATTACTTTCTCTACATCGGTAGGCACGATCCTTACAAAAACTTGCAGCGGATAATTGCCGCCTTCGCTGCATTACCAAACTGTCGGGAATACGAACTTTGGCTAGCAGGATCGATTGATTCCCGCTATACCCCTACTCTGAAAGCTGATATACAGCAACTGGGTATAAACGATCGCGTTAAATTTTATGATTACGTTCCTTATAGCCAGTTACCGATATTACTCAACCAGGCGATCGCCCTTGTCTTCCCTAGTCTTTGGGAAGGCTTTGGACTGCCTGTTTTAGAAGCAATGGCTTGTGGTACGCCTGTTATTACCTCCAACCTCTCATCTTTACCAGAAGTTGCTGGCAATGCCGCCTTATTAGTAAATCCCTATAAAACCGAGGAAATTACCGCAGCAATGCAGGCGATCGCCAATGATTCAAAATTGCGATCGCACCTTTGTGATCTTGGCATCAATAGAGCAAGTATTTTTAGCTGGGAAAAAACAGGACTTGCCACTGCCGAAGTCTTGTCGCGTTTCCTTTAACAGTGGACAATTGACAGTGGACAGCGGACAACTGTCAACTGTCAATTGTTTAAATCCCCATCCTCAAACCTTACGAATAAATGTCAACTGTCAACTGTCAATTGTTTATTTAACTTTTCCAAATTACTAATACAACACCACAAACAATTAGTCCCAAGCCAACTACACGCATAATTGGGATTGTTTCTCGAAATACAAAGTAGCCGATTAAGACGGAAAATACATAGACTAAAGCGACAGCAGGGCCAGCAATGCTGAGGTTAACCCGCGTTAATAGCAAAATATATGCGATCGCTCCCAAGCCGTAGCAAGCCAAACCCGCCACCAGTTCTGGAGTTGTTAAGATGCCCAGAACATGGCTAATCAAATTACTGTTATTAACTTGACCTAGCTTTAATGCTCCTGCTTTTAGCAACCACTGTCCAGCGACACTCATTAAAATCGAAATGAGAAACAATCCAAACTCTGGTGGGGCCACACAAGCATCCTTACATCCACAACTAAGTTTTCTAGTTTACAGCTAAGGCAGCTTGTAACAATAAGTTGAGCATTTATCCAATTCCAGGCTCTAAGCCAACAGAGCAAGTAAGCTTTGAGGAATAGGGATGGAATAAGGGGCATGATCGAGGCAGAGGTGATTGAGCAG
>JAHHHE010000101.1 GCA_019359535.1 Gloeocapsa sp. UFS-A4-WI-NPMV-4B04 | reverse complement strand
TGACCCCTCTTGCTGGTTATACGCATCAATCACTTTCTGGCGCAGGTCTACAGAGTATGCTTTCATTCGGCTTCAGGTTAAGTTTACTTTTTAACTGTATTCTACTCTACCAAGAACTGCTGTAATTCTAGTTTAGGAATTGTAAAGTTGAGAAAGATTACTTTCATAGCATCGTTGATTTTCATCTAATTCTGGTTTAGGAATCGTAAAGAGGTAGTGAAGTTTTTGTAAATACCTCCGTATGACTGAAATATAAATTTAGCCATTAGCTTACTTAAACCTGTGTTTAAGGATTATTTGTTAAAGTTCCGATGTCTGAGTATAAACTTGTCGGTAATATTCCTGATATTCCTTCGATAGTAGAGGTTCCCACCAGTCGCGGTGAGTGAGATACCATTCAACCGTTTGACGCAATCCGGTTTGAATGTCTACGGTAGGAGTCCAACTCAGCTGAGTTTTGATTTTAGTAGAATTGATCGCATAGCGGCGATCGTGACCAGGGCGATCCTTCACAAATGTGATTAACTTATCGCAAGGGCGTACTGGTAACTGAGGTGCTAACTCATCCATTAGCTGACACAGCATCTGAACAAGGTCAATATTTTTAACTTCGTTGTTGCCTCCAATATTGTATGTTTCACCTGCAACGCCTCGGTGAATTACGACATCTATTGCACTACAATGATCGCCAACATATAGCCAGTCCCGAACATTTTGTCCATCTCCATAAACGGGCAATTGTTTACCAATTAAGCTATTGATACACATTAAAGGAATTAACTTTTCAGGAAATTGGTAAGGGCCGTAGTTATTAGAGCAATTTGTAATTAGAGTAGGTAAACCGTAGGTGTGGTAATAAGCCCGAACTAGATGATCGCTGCCAGCTTTGGAGGCTGAGTAAGGGCTATTAGGGGCATAGGGCGTGGTTTCGGTAAATGCAGGATCACTAGGGCTAAGACTGCCGTAAACTTCGTCTGTGGAAACATGAAGGAAACAATAATTAGCTGTTTTTTTTGGTTCCCAGTATTGCCTAAAAGCTTCTAGTAACGTGAAAGTTCCGACTATATTAGTTTGAACAAAAGCAGCTGGACCAAGAATTGAGCGGTCAACGTGAGATTCAGCAGCAAAGTGGGCTATTGTATCAATATTTTCTGTTTGTAATAGTTGGTCTATAAGAGCGCGATCGCATATATCACCTTGAACAAACCGGAAATTCTCTTGCCTATCCAAAGCTGCTAGATTGCGCTTATTTCCAGCATAAGTAAGCGCATCTAGAACCACAACTCTGTCATTTGGGTAAGCATTGCACCAGTAATGCACAAAATTTGAGCCAATAAAACCTGCACCACCCGTTACCAACAACCGACGTGGCAATGCACTACTCTCACTCCTCATATTCCTTTCTTGTCCTCTAGTGTACGTAGCAGTTTCCTAATCTTATTCCTCAAGAAGCGCTTGCAAAGCTGCCTTCATCTCAGACGGTGTAGTAGTCGTTGTCCCAAACTGACGGACAACAATGCTTGCTGCCAAATTTCCTAAAACAGCTGCTTCCCAAAACGATGCTCCGGCTGTTAGCGAAAGTGTCAGCGCCGCTACCACAGTATCACCAGCACCCGTGACATCAAACACATCTGTGCGGTTAAAAGCTGGAATATGTTGTTCCCTTCCCTGAGAGTCAAATAAACTCATTCCCTCTTCACCACGAGTAATTAAGATTTGTTCAGCTTGAGTCAAAGCCAGGAGATCAAAACCAGCTTGAGTCACCGTTTGGGGATTAGTAATTGCATAACCTACCGCTTGCTCTGCTTCTGGCAAATTTGGTGTAAATAACGTTGCTCCTTGATAGCGTTGCAGTTGCGTTTGAGCATCCACAATGGTGCGGGAGTGAGACAAAGCTGCTGAAATTATTGTTGGAGTAAGAACGCCATCACCATAGTCAGAGCAAACTACCGCATCAACTGTACTTAGCTGAGAACGGATATATTCAGCTAACTGTAGCTGCAAATGAGGATCTGGTAAGTCATCCGATTTACGGTCTAACCGGACAATTTGTTGAGTTACAGACTGGCGCGCATGACCAGAAATGCGAGTTTTTGTCACTGTTGGGCGGTCTGGATCGATTAAAACTCCCTGAGTATCTATACCAGATGAATCAAAAATCGAGCGCAGCGATCGCCCTTGGTCATCCTTGCCAAATAAGCCTACAGCCTTCACTTGCGCTCCTAGCTTTGCTAGGTTGTAAACGGCATTTGCGCCGCCTCCAGGTACTTGCTTAGTCGTCTCGTGGCGTAGAATTAATACGGGTGCTTCCCTAGAAATTCGTTCTACTTGACCAGTAAGAAATTCATCTAAAGTTAAATCCCCTACTACTAGCACCCGTGCGCCATTAAAGCACTCCAGCAAATGAAATAATCGGTCAGCGCAGGCGTGCAGTTGAACCGCGAAAGAAGCTTCTATCACCATAGCAAGTAAAGCAATTACCAGATAGCATTTCGGAGTTCAATTGTCTCGCAAATGGGAAACTAATTTTCACTCTTGGCTAAACTAAAAAATCACTCATCAAAAAGAGGCAAGAGGCAAGAGGCTAGGTACAAGATAGATTTCTCTGCTCCCCTGCTAAGAAAGCTCCCCTGCTCCCCTCTTCAATAGCTACGACTTTGATTGTTGAGTTTGATTATTTCCAGGTGAGGCTTCGGGTGTAGGTTCAGAACAATTACCTGTATCGTACTTAAACGCAATGGCAAAATCGTAACTTACGGTATTGCTATTTGCTCGGAATTGATAAGTTCTAACACGAGCGATCGCACTTTGAGGGTCAACAGTACCGCTTTTAGTGTACAAAGTAGGCCCCTCAACGATCTTGCCTTGAGGATTAACAACTGCGTTAACGTAAGCAACGCTACCATCAAGCGCGCGATCGCACGTTGTAATTCTTTGGCGAACGGGTTGCTTCGTTATGACTTTAGGATGATTCTCCTGAACTTTCTGACGCTGTGCTTGATATTCTTCCAATTGTCTAATTGCCTGTGCCGTTGTCTTAGATTCAGAACTAGCAGGGTTAGATTGAGGCTGCGATTGCAATCTCTGTTGCAGTCTTGCCTGTAGCTCTTCTCTATTGCGTTGTGGAGTGTTTTGTGACGTTGGAGGCGCAGCTTGCGATCTAGCACGATTACCCCTAGCAAGCTGATCTCGCTTTGCCAATACTTCTCTTTTAAGACTTTCAGAGACTCGTGGCGATTGAACGTTAGGCGTTACTGGCTGTGTCTGCGGATTAGCAGCAATTTGTTGATTTGGGGGTCGATTGGTATTCTGCGGATTAGCAGCAATTTGTTGATTTTGAGGCGGACTAATGTTTTGTGGAGGATTAATAGTTGGTTGTCCTGGCTGTTGACTGGGTGCAGGTGGTGCTGGTGGACTAGGGAAGAAATTATTAGGGTCGAAAGGCTGCGGAGTAAGATTGTTAGTAGATGGTAGCCCAGAAACTCGCGGTGGTGTCCAGGGAGGTGGTGGTGGTAAAAATTCACCAGAGCGGTATGTTTGATTCAGAGGGGAGTTAGTCGTATTGACAATTCCTGATGGGGGTGTCGCGCGGTTATTCTGAGCTGGTATGAATGGTTGCACTCGAACAGAGTCAGCAGTTTTATTGAAAGCAGTAACTGAAGGTAATGAGCGCTTGTTTTGAGTCGGTGCAGAGGCTCGCACTCGAAAAGTTTTTGCTTGCGGCGACGATGCCTTCACAGGATTATTAGATACGGTTGGATAGTTGAGTGGTAATTGGTAAGACGGTAGTGGTAGTAATCCGCCTGGTTGGATAGGTGGAGGTGGCGGCAAAGGAGGCAATGCACTCTGCTGTGTAGCAAAGGGTGGTAGGATAACGTCCGACGTGGCAACTTGCGGCAGACGACTTAGTTCAGCTGGATTTAGTTCAGTAAGTCCAACGGTTCGTTGAGATGTCGACTCTAATGATTTGGATTCAAAAGGTAATACGGGCAAAATAGCCAAAAGTAGCCCATGAACGCCCAAAGAGGCGATCGCAGCTAAACTTGTGGAAGATCCCAAGATTTTTTCAGGTATTTTAACTAGGGAAGCGTAGGACATAGAAGTTACAGTACATTTATCTTGGTTGTCACAAGCTGGCAATTTTTCTAGGCGTTACTAGCTAGCGCAACACATTTTTTAAGCACAAAACATTATGTCGATATTAGCGCTACTACGCCTAACAGTAAAAATATGATGCTGCCAGTTTTCAGTTTGTTTCAAGCAATGATAGTAAATATATTGTTACTAAATATTTAATAATTACTGCGATCGCACACCTGCACAATTAACAGCGAAAAATAGGATAGTTTTAAACTTGGGCGATCGCTCAAATCTGCATAAATCTTCATATTCGGTAAAGTTGCCCGTTCCACTACCCAGCTTTTATCCAGTAAACTGCGTTGGTTTAACACCTGCCACACTTGCTCATAAACTGAACTCACTTTCATCAACACCACTACATCTGCCCAGTCTAGAACAGTTTCTAGTTCTCCAGCTGTATAAAGTGCTGGTAACACCACTAGCCGTTCTTGGCGAATTGTTAAGGGTATTCCTAACGTCGCCGCCGTCGCCATTGGTGAACAAACTCCAGGTACAAATTGGATCAAGGCTTCGGGATACAGCTGTTGTAATGTCTGCGCTAAATAAGTAAACGTGCTGTAAAAACTAACATCACCTTCACAAGCAAAAGCTACATCTTGACCCTGCTTCAGATATTGCCAAATTGCTGCTGCTGCTGTCTGCCATGCTTGCTTTAACATTGCCATATCCTGGACGTATGGGAAAGTTAAAGACAGTTGTACCTGAGCAGGATTTAACCATTGGGCTACAATCTGTTGCGCTATTCCTGGTTTACCTTGGATTCCAGCCGGAAACGCCACTACTGGCACTTTTTGAAGCGATCGCAGTCCCTTAACGGTAATCAATTCTGGATCACCTGGGCCTACACTAATACCGTATAAAGTGCCGATTTTCACAATTTAGAAACTAACGATTAAGTGACTATAGATAGGAATTAGTGGATTCTAGTAATAACCCCTGACCCCTCTTTACAATGTTACCGACAGTTATTTTGCCTGGATATCTAGAAGGTGCGATCGCTTACCGCCAACTGCAACAATCCCTAATTCAGATCGGTTTTCCAACCGTAACAGTACCACTGCGTAGCCGAGATTGGTTTGCCACTTTGGGAGGAAGACCTATTACACCCATTTTGATAAAACTTGATCGCACAGTAAAGCAAGTATTACAGCAATACAACGCTGCTCAAATTAACTTAATTGGGCATTCTGCTGGTGGCTGGATCTCGCGTATTTACTTAGGCGAGAAGCCCTACTTAGGGCGTGGTGAAATTGCCTCTGTTGCTCCTTGCCACGCTCATAACTATGTTGCTACTTTAGCTACGCTTGGTACTCCTCATATCAGTCAAGAACGCTGGACACGCTGGAATCTAGACTTTGTTAATAATAACTATCCAGGTGCTTTTTATCGCGATATTAACTACGTTTGTGTTGCTGGTAAAACCATTTTCGGGCAGCGACGGCGGGGTAGCTGGCTAGCATACAGCAGTTATAAATTGACTTGTGGACAAGGTGATTGCTGGGGAGACGGGATCACCCCCATTACAGCCGCTCATTTGGAGGGAGCAAAGAATTTAGTGATTGAAGGCGTAAAGCATTCTCCAAGGGCAGCTGGGATTTGGTATGGTTCACCAGAGGTTTTGCTATCTTGGGCAACTTATTTAGCTTGAAATCGCTTGATATACTTACACCCTAAGAGCGAACTTGTCTACCCTGTTGCGTCGCTAAAATCTTAATAAAAGTATACATTTGACAACGCAGGCACAAGTCACTAATGAAAACAATTTCCTCTGAGTTCATCCTGCGGCGACTGGCGACAGCCTTATCAGTCGCAATAATTACACTGACTGTGATGGCTGCTATCAGTGGTGTTTTGCTGTCGTTTTACTACGAACCGATCGCAGGCGGTGCGTATGAGTCATTGAAAGACATTACAACACAAGTTTCTAATGGTTGGCTGATCCAAAAGATTCACGATCTTACTGGTAACTGGCTAATTGGCATTGCACTGATTCAGATTGTAGTGATGTTTTTAGGCAGACAATTTCGTTCTAGCTGGTTGACTGCTTGGATTAGCGGTATTTTGCTTACACTATCAGCGATCGGGCTTGGTTGGACAGCAATGATTCTTGATTGGGATCAGCTAGGATACTGGCGTTTGAGTATCGAGCTAGGTACTATTGAGGCTATTCCTTTCATTGGTACTCAACTACGAGATATTATTACTGGCGGTGGCGCAATCACTAGCGTAACTGTTGAACATCTCTACACCATCCACAGTTATATTATTTCTGTTGGAGCGCTAATACTTGCTGTTATTCATCTATGGAGTTTATTGCAGCAAGAGAAAGAAATGCATAATTCACTGACTACATCTTCAGTAGGTAAATTAGAAGATAAGCAAGCGCAAACTGAAGCTGAGTTAATTCAAGCACCTTGATTTTGTTGATGTATATTCCAGGTTTTGAATTAGAGTTGAGAATTGTTGAGTTGAAAGCAATCAGCGTTATTCTCTATTAGGTTCTTGGCTATGCAGGCGATCGCATTTGGGATAATAACCAAGCACCAACTTGAGCTTGATTCACTTGGCGACTACGGCGTAATGCTTCGTTTAGTAAAGAAATTGTCAATCCTGGCAATATTTGAGATTGAGTAATTCGCTTACTTCCACCGTTAGCCATTGCAAAAGCAATAATTTGGGCGTTTTGTACGTCCACTATCCAATATTCACTAACATTAAGATCCTCGTATTATAGTAGACGTTTTTCGCCTTTATCATCACCAAGGGAAGTATTAGCGACTTCAATTACTAAATCCGGTGGAGGATAAACGTTTAAGTCAACAATTGAAGTTTCCCAGGGTATTACATTAGCGCGATCGCCTATATGATAAAAGACATCAGGCTGGCACTCTTGAACACCTGATTTACGATAGGTACAGTTATTAAGACCATTCAGTGGAATGCCTTTGAGAGTAGCAAATAAGTTAACCGCAAAGATAATAATTGTATGATCGCTGGCGTGATCAGATCCAACAGGTAAAATTTCTATTCTCAAGCGTTCATTGTAGTAATAACCCTTGGCTTTTTTATAGACTGAATCTTCAATTGCTTCTATATATTCATCCCAGGTAGCTACAACCCAAGTATCAGTCGGCAGTTTTGTTTTTAATTCACTCATCACGGCTTCACGGTATAGAAATAGCGCCTTAACGAAGGTAAAACCTTCTTGCTTCATTCTGCCTCACGCAGCATTATTTTCTACAGCTAGCTCGTGATCGTGAATCCGCGTAATTTCAGGAAAGAGAAAATCTAGCTTATCGTCAGATGTATAGAGTTCAATAATTGTTAGGCAATTTTGGCAAATTTGAGTTTAAACGTAAGAGTATTCTCAAATCAACCTCAAAAACTTACATCAAAAATTCTTAATGTATAAAATTTTTGAAATGGTACGTTAGTTGCTCAATTCATTTGCAATTGCTGTAAAAGCACTGCGCTAGTGGTTGAAGGTTACTTGATTAAACTAACTAAGGCTTCAATCAGCGTCTGATTCTGCTGATCATTCCCAACTGTGATCCGAAGCTTGTCATTCAACCTTGGTTGGTCAAAGTAGCGTACTAAAATTCCTCGCTCCTTCAAGGCTATGTAAAGATGCTCTGCGTGACTGATTGAAGGGGTAGCAAGGACAAAGTTTCCCTGGGAGTCTCTAATAGTAAAGCCTAATTTCTTTAAATCTATACTTAACTTTGCCCGTGATACTTTTACTTTGTCAGCACAGGCGTTTTTGTAGGCTTGATCGCGCATTGCTGCTGCACCAACAAGAGTAGCGATCGCATCGATATTATAGCTATCTTTTACCTTAAATAAGCCTTCTAGTAGTTTAGGATTGGCAATACCAAAGCCTATACGTAACCCTGCCAGTGAATATCCTTTCGATAGAGTTCGCAACACAATTACATTCTCAAACTCGTGAACTAATGGCAGGGCAGAATATTCGGCAAAATCAACATACGCTTCATCGATCGCTAACACGCCTGACACCTGGCTTGCTAATTGGCACAAATCATCGAGTGGTACAGAATGGCCAGACGGACTATTTGGAGAAGCAACCAACGTAATTGCACCATTCGCGGCAATGAGATCATTGATTGGTAATTTAAAATCTATAGGATAAGGAATTTCAACTACCTCCCCAGGCTGTATTGCTGACAACGTGCGATACAACACATATGTTGGTATCAGGTAGACTACTGTGCGATCGCGCCCCTCTGCACAAGCGCGCACCAGAACATTGAGTATATCGTCACTACCATTGCCCACAATCACCCAATCTGACGGTACTGCTAAAGCTTCACTCACGGCAGTGCAAAATTCTCTCGCCAAGGGATCTGGATAGCGTCGTAGCCACTCGCTGTCTAAATGGTGTAAAACTTCCATCGCCTTTGGAGAGGGCGGGTAAGGGTTTTCCTTGGTATTAAGCTTAATAATCTGAGTTCCTGGTTTTGGTTGTTCACCAGGAACGTAAGCTTTCATGACAGCAATAGCAGGACGAAAATAGCTCATAGCAATGGTGCAAACTAGAGTCAAGACTGCCTATTTTAAGACAGACAGGTCTACTAAAGTAGCAATTCATGTTAGCAGAGTTTATTGATATAGCTGAGGCGGTAGCACTAATTTGGAATTTCAGATTAATAAAGGCTTGCTAATAAAGCGTTTTGGATAAAACAGTTGTGGCGAAATTAAAGAGAAATGGTAGCGATCGCTTGTAGCAGTTGAGCTAATCCTAAAATTTACTATAGCTGAAGCTGAAATTTACTCTATCTTGTTCTTACATTTTCACTATATCTAGTGAGTCTTTTGCCTAAAAAGAATTTGGCTCATTAAGGCTATGAGATGGAAAAAATAACCGTATTTACTCGGTAGTCGTTTTGGCTAAGTGTAAGCATACTGGACGACAAGTAATACTGTCTCCTAATAAAGTTGATGAATACTGCGCTAGTTGACTAATTTGTCGCCCATTACTGGGCAAAATCTCAGTTAAAAGTCTCTTACCCTTTCGCAAACATTCCCCGCAGCTTTGATTAAGGAAGAAAAGGTACAGATTACCTAGAAGCACCAAGAACTTGAACAGGTAAAAAACAATATTGAAGCAATTATGAATTAATGGGTGGAGCAATATTGCACAACTTTGAGTTTTTTGTTGCCCACACAACAACATTCACTTACTTATAAAAATCTAAACAACGGAGACAACAATGGTTACAACTTTTAAGCAAACCCAAACTTTCAACTTTGACGATGATAAATTCAAAGCACCAGCTTCTGAGGTGCTGCCTTGGTGTCAAATAATTAATCCTCAATGGAGTCAAGATGGTTTAAAACCCTATGGTTTAGCTATTACTCAAGAGAAAGCTAATATTGTTGGCTTTACACCAGATGACAATTGGCAGCAGGTAGAATATACGTTTGGATCGGGAGAAATTACACCGCTATTTATCACTACTACGCCTCGGTTGCTAGTAGTACGGCGAGGTCCAGTATTTATTAAAGATCGTTCAACAGGAATTACTTTAGGTCGTCTAGCAGATTATTACGACACATTTATGAGCGAGAAGCTCAAGTTTAAAACATTCACTCGCTACCTAATATTTTTATTAGGACAAACTCAAAAGTTCCTGCATGAATCTCCATTAAGATTGACGATGAGTGGTGCTGCTGCGGCTAGTTTTGGTGAAGCGTTCCGCAGTTACAAAGCAGGTGTTGTAGCAGGTGGATTTACACTAGAACTAGAAAAGGCTTATGCTGCCTATCACAATCAATCACTCACTGCCAAAAGTGCGTTATTTCATGCTCACGGTATTTTTTGCCCAATCATTGACTCGGTAGAAAAAGGAACTGAAAAAAAGGCTTTGGTAGCTGCCACAGTAGACTACGGGCATCCGACTGGTGAGAATTTAACAGGATACTTGATTGCTTCTAACTCTGAGCAGTCTGCAATTATTTGTCAGACTTTTGAAGATTATAAAGACTTTGGTAAGGAACAATCAAAACCAGATTCCAAGCTTGATTTGCTGGAAGTTCCTAATGCTTATGATTTTAATGATGAATACGATCTCGATGCAGCTCCTTATTAAGCAGAGGTGCAGGGGAGAAAATTGTTTAAGACTCTCCTCTGCTTTTTTATTTACCTCAGCAGCAAGTAATATAGTTGTCCACGACTGCCTGTAACTCCAGCGCGATCGCCTGCTGTTTTGCCAGTACCCATGAAATAGTCTACACGCCCTGGTCCCTTAATTGCGCCTCCTGTATCTTGGTCAAGTACGTAGCGGCTAACGGTACGATACTCAATTTCACCAAAGGGATTGACAAAAGGAAGGCTAGTATGTACTAGCGCTAAAGCACCTTGCGGCATTAAAGATTTATCAGTTGCAATTGAACGCTCTGCTGTCACAGGTATGCCAAGGCTTCCTGTAGCTGGCGCACCCTGAGTTTCCCGAAAGAAAACAAAGCCTTGATTGCGTGGTAGATAAGTATTCAGTTCTGCTGGATGCTGACTGAAATACTGAAGCATTACAGGCAGGGTTAGCCCACTTAGAGGCAATTTTCCATCTTTTGCCAGTTCTTTACCAATGCTGGTGTAAGGATAATTTGTCTTACCTGCGAAGCCTATAGTAGTCGTGCTGCCGTCTGTTAGTTGCAGTCGGGCAGAACCTTGGATTTGAGTAAGGAATGCTTCTAGGCGATCGCGCATCCAGACTATTTCCAATCCCCGCAGCCGACTTTTCGCCCCTAATAAACCATCCTTGCCTTCTAATTGGGTACGCGTGGGATGCGGATTACGCCACTTGCCAAAGTTAGGCGGTAGCCGATACAGAGGATAGCGATACTCTGCCGTTGGTACACGACTAGCTGTATACACTGGCTCGTAGTAAGAAGTGAATAAAACGTCTCCTTTACCGTCTCTCCCTGTGGACTGATATGGCACAAACTCGCGGCGTACAGCGTCTTGAAGTGCTTTTGGTGTTGGGGAGCTAACAACTAATTGACGGAAGCGTGTTAAAGAGCGAATAACGCGATCGCGGGTAATTCCACTTGCCGAATGTCGCCGATAAGCTTTGGCAGCCGCAGGCGATTTTAAATAACGCAGACTATTATCAATTGATGCCAACATCGCCCGCCAGTCTCCGGGTTGACCATTTTCGCCCCAAATTTGCTGATCTAAGCCCAAGTCTTGTGACTGGCAACAAGTAATATTTTGATGTTGCGGATTCAGCCGTTGCAGGGGTACACGGGCGACAGATGGTACAGGAGTCAACATTGTGACTCCCATTAAGCTTATTAAAGTTATTGTCTTTCTCATCATTCACTAAAATCGTTCGACACTAGAGCTAAAGATCGGTTCTACCCGAATCGCCATAATCCGAGAGGGACGCACTACCATGTACTCTCCTTGAATATTTTTAATCGGTACGCTGATGAATTCATCTGAAGCAGCTTTAGGCATTAATTCGCCGCTATACCACTTCTGAAACTCTTGAATAGTGGAAAAACGCACTTCTTCTCGATGTCCACCTTCCATCATCAGGTGTACGACGTATTCGTTAGGAGTTCTAGGCATAATAGACAATAATTTTTGAACGCATCAATTCATTGTCAACTAACCAAGACCAGAATGAGAATAGGTTAGCCGTAAAAAGGGACACCCTTCGGCACTGCTCAGGGGACAAGGAGAGACGGGGACACCCTTCGGCAAAGCTCAGGGGACAAGGGGAAGGATTAATCTTAATCACATCTCGCTGTTCTTAATCTCTGTTTCTTGGCTGCTGACGCTGTTTTGACGTTAAATAGTTCCCAGTGGCAAATTTAAGGAAATAAATTATATCTGAGCAGCTGAGTTTCTAATACTTGAGGCATTATTTTACTCAGTTCTTCCCCATTGTTAAATTGCAAATATTGATGATTAGGTAAGTCGAAGGGAAATTGTCCTGTTAAGTCGGAGCGCTGCATTTGAGCTAGTAAAATTTGTTCAGAGCGCTTACTTTGGATGGCATAGCCGAGTTCAATACACACATTTGGGCTGGGGACTAGCTGCGCGTTTTTCTGACGTTGAACGTGAGCAATAGGTGTTGTGTCGGCAACAAATAGCAAACTTTTACGGATTTTTTGCATCATTGTCCGGTTAAGCCGCACAGGACTATCACTAGGACGATGAGATTCTACTAAAGTTAGTGGTAAACGCGATCGCCCATTTAGTATTTCCAAACTTTTCTGCAACTCTTCCCGCAGTGCTTCACTTGATACTGCATACTCAATTTGATGACATAAAAAAATTGTTGGCTCCAATTGAGCCATTACTCCTTGCTTTGTAAAATAAATTTCGTGGCTAATTAAGTCAATATTGGCAATTGTGTAACTACCACTGCCTTCAATGTAAAATTCAACAATTTCCCCGTCTAAGTAGCGCTGAAACCAAGTTGATTGTTTGACTTCTGCACTATCTTCTAAAAAGTCAGCCCTCAAGCCTGATTTCAACAGGCTATTTTTACTCAAGCGCAGGTTATGGGGACGAAGTTCTAATTCTTGAATCGGCTCATAATCCTGAAGATACCAGGCTTTTAGAGCAATAATAGCCATACTTTATAACTTAAAACAACAACACCCAAACTACTAGCTGGGGCAATTCCTCTCTTTTGTCATTTTATCTAGGGTTACACTGATTTGTGACTTCCTTAAGAAATACAATCTCAGTTGCAGGGCCCTCTATATGCTACTTGAGGAAATATCAGCTTGTGCGTTGGGTGTTGCTGTGATTTTACGAGACAGATTGAAATTAAACAGCGCTTTTCACCTCTTAACTCAATTGAACTTTGGCTGTTGTATCTGCCAGGGAAGCTTTCTAGCTTCAATTACTACAATATCACTTCTAAATATGAGTGCAACTTGATGAAACGAAACTTTACTTTTAGTTGAAGTTAATAGTAATAAACAATTAAATTTCTAATGAGTATAAAGTCAGATATTTTAAGTTTTGAAAACTAAGTTTGAGATAAATTATAGGTTGTTTACTTAAATAAAGTGCTGTCAAGAAAAATATTAATGTATTGAACGCTGAAGCAGCGACTTATTCAAGTATATTTAGCGTCCTTGTTTAAGCAAGTGTGACGGACAATTAACCGTTGGTTTGATCAGGTGATGGTAATGCTAGCTGTCGGATTTCTTGACGGACACTCATGAGAATTTTACCCAGATGATTGTCTCCTGTCTTAGCTTCACCACAGCCCCAAAAATAATCGCATGGAGAATTTTCGACAATTAGCTCGTTTTCTGTAGAAATTAGGATTGCTTGGATATCACGATGAGTAAGAAACTTTTTTAGGATAGCTTCTCGCATTACCTCAGTTTTGACTTGTTCCCAGTCGGGGCGGACAAGGCGTGTGCGATCGCGTCCTAGTGCAGCCGCCTCCTCTGGAGTTTGAGCCGTATAAATCATTTGGACGAGAGCAGTGTCAACCGTTCCCACAAATTTTTGTGCTTGATAATAATGCTCTACTGTTGACCAGTCTGTACCTTGTAGATGAATTGCATGAGGTGAAAAGTTAGAAAAACAGCCATAAGGTTCATTCACCTTGTAAAAATAAATAGTCATTCTAAATTGCTCTTTTACCACAAAGAAGACAGGAGACAGTAGTGAAGCAAAGAATTTTCCTAAAAAAGTGATGGTCTAAAGCCCCATAATTAAATAATGGGGAAGAAAGAATTTGTTAGAGGCGCGTAATGCTTATATTCAAATCCAAGTCTTATACCCCTAGTTTTAACTATAGGGACTCACTGACTCCTGTTTCCTGTTTCTCTTCTTACATTTCAATTTTTATCATGGTTGTAGATGCTAGCAGCAAGTTTCCTAGTTTAAACTGAACAGCAGCATTGGATATCTCTAAAATTTGAATGCCATTGTGTTAGCAGTTGTAAGTGAGGTTTTACATGGAGGCGAAAAGTGAGACACGCAATAGGCGCGGCCCACTGATATCTGCTGGAATATTTCTTGGTTTGGGTTTGGGAGGATTTGTCGATGGGATTGTGCTGCACCAGATCCTTCAGTGGCATCATATGTTGAGTAGTGTTAGCCCTACCACAACAGTCTCTGATATGGAGTTAAATATGGTGTGGGACGGGCTATTTGATGCCAGTACTTGGATCATGACCGTGATCGGAATAGGATTGCTATGGCGGGCAGGTCAGCGTGACGATGTTCCTTGGTCCTCAAATACTTTCCTTGGCTCTATACTTCTTGGTGCAGGAGCGTTCAACTTTTTTGAGGGACTAATTGATCACCAAATTCTGGGCATTCATCATGTGAAACCAGGACCAAATGAGTTGGCGTGGGATCTCGGATTTCTTGCTAGTGGGGTGATTTTAGCTGCGATCGGGTGGATACTCTTACGCGCTGGAAAGCAAGAAAGCACAATCGTTTAAGGTGTACGGCTGAGGTGGAGTTCAAATAAACAAAAAACTTAACTCAATATTGATAAAATTTTGAGACCCAAAGCCTCGTAAAATTGTTACGGACATGACAGCAAATCGAGGAATCAAGGGATGGTAGCAACGGATAACTTTCAGATGCCCCAAGGGCAAGCCCCGTTTGATCTATCAGCCTATCTACAAGAGCGTCAAAACCTTGTAGAAGCAGCTTTAGATAGTGCCATTCCTGTAATTTATCCAGAAAAAATTTATGAGGCGATGCGCTACTCTCTGTTAGCTGGAGGTAAGCGCCTGCGTCCGATTCTTTGCCTTGCTACTTGTGAAATGGCTGGCGGTACGATAGCCATGGCTATGCCAACAGCTTGTGCTTTGGAGATGATTCACACGATGTCGTTGATCCACGACGATCTGCCAGCAATGGACAACGATGATTATCGACGGGGTAAGCTGACGAACCATAAAGTGTATGGTGAAGATGTTGCAATTTTGGCTGGCGATGGCTTGTTGGCTTATGCTTTCGAGTTTGTTGCTGTTAATACTCGGAATGTGCCAGCAGAGCGAGTATTACAAGCGATCGCGCGCTTAGGGAGAGTGGTAGGGGCAGCTGGATTAGTCGGCGGTCAAGTGGTTGACCTAGAATCAGAAGGACAAGCGGATGTTTCGATAGAAACGCTTAATTTCATTCATAACCACAAAACAGCAGCTCTATTAGAAGCTTGTGTAGTTTGTGGTGGCATTTTGGCAGGAATACCAGAAGCAGATTTGCAACGATTGTCTCGCTACGCCCAAAACATTGGACTGGCGTTTCAAATTGTGGATGACATCTTGGATATTACTGCTACTCAAGAAGAATTAGGCAAAACGGCTGGAAAGGATTTGCAAGCCCAAAAAGCAACTTATCCGAGTATTTGGGGGATAGAAGAATCCCAGCGTCAAGCCCAAAAGCTAATCCAGGCGGCGGTGGCGGAACTGAATTTGTTTGGAGAGAAAGCAAGACCACTAATTGCGATCGCTCACTTTATTACCAGCCGCACCCACTAACAATTATTCATGTTAATTATTTCTTAACTAAACTAAAACACCATGCAGGACTTTGGCGATATTTTAGACAATAGCGTGCTGCTAGTTGCCCTAGTAGCTTGTCTCATCGCTCAAGCATCAAAGGTCGTGGTCGATCTGATTAAAAATGGCAAAGTAAATTTCCGCTCCCTAGTGACAACTGGGGGGATGCCTAGCGCTCATTCGGCTTTGGTTACGTCTCTAGCTACTGGTGTTGGCCAGACTTCTGGATGGGCGAGCCCTGAGTTTGCAATCGCTACTATTTTTGCAGTCATCGTCATGTACGATGCTGCTGGAGTACGTCAAGCCGCAGGAAAGCAAGCGCGTATTCTTAATCAGATGATTGATGAATTATTTAGTGAACACCACAAATTTAATGAAGATCGGCTCAAGGAATTACTCGGACACACCCCTTTTCAAGTGATCATCGGTTCCGCTTTGGGAATCACCATTTCCTTTATAGCTGCATCGTTATCAGGGATTAGAGGCTAAATTTTAAGGTTTAACGGCTGCTTTGAGGAGTATTACCTTACGGCTATCTACCAGCATTGCGAAAAAACCGCGATCGCTTAATTTCTTCAATACTGAATTAACTTTTTTTTGGTCACTTGAGTAACTAGCTAGTAAGTAGGGACGTTGCCCATAAGAAACAAGACCAATATCAGTTTCCAAGACCTGCCGCATCTGTGTTGCCGTTTCTGGACGGTTGAAATAATCTACCAATACGGCATAACCCGCTCCTAACGGTTTAGGATTATAGGCTGGCGGATTTCCAGAGGTTGGCTGTGCTTGTCCTTGGGCTACAAAGGCAGACAAACCTACAGTATCTTTGAAATACCGCGCTTGCTCGTTAGCAGTTTCAATCTGAGTAAAACCACCAATTCGCGTTACTGTATCGTTAACATACTTACAAATGCTGGTACTAGCATTAGGTAGCAAGGCGCGGCGAACTTGAGCTTGACTTTCTGGTGTTGGACTAACGACCAACAAAAGATACTCACCAGCTTTAGGTGGTTGGCAAACAGGAGTGACTTGGGCGTTAGCAGGAGTTATGCCACCTATCAATGGAATTAGTAGAACAACAAGTACGCGCAAGACGGAATGCCCGTACAAAATTTTTTTGAAACCAATTTGAGGCATGGATTCGACTTTATCCAAAGCAGTTTTTAAGGCTTATTTGGCAAAAAGAGTGAGTAGTGAGTAGTACAATTCTTATAGAGTGAGTAGTGCAATCACCATAGATATATATAAGGACTTGAAACAAGGATACTTTGTCAGCTTAAATGCGGGAGGAAACCTCCCGCATTTAAGCTGCCATGTCTGTCGGACTGCCTTGAACTCTTAATACAATTCTTTTCCCTTCTGCACGACGCGCATTCGCTCTTCTTGAAACCATTATTTTCTGGGCGGTTTTTACTATTCACTACTCACTACTCACTACTCACTACTCACTACTCACTTCTTAAGACACTGGCGCAAGAGAGGCTAAGGCATCGGGGATTGCACTAGAAGGAGCTTGAAATTCTCCTGTAATTACATACTCTAATCGTAGTTTTAGCCAAGTAATGAATTGGGGATTAGTGGAAACAATCGCAACAGCTGGCTGAGGGCATTCAGATTTCATTTTTGCCATTTCAGGTGTTTCTAAAAAGGCAGGCTGTTTAACTAACCAAAAATCAATTTCTTTTTCCTGTTCATTATAATAGCGGTTGCGCTCCTTCAAAACTTCGTCTGTTGGTTCTTCTTCTAACAGATAGCGTTGACTCGCCAAAACGTAGTAATAAGTTTGCATCTTTAAATAGGGCTTAGGGGTCAGGGGCTAGGGGCTAGGAAGTAGAAATATTTTCACATGGCTACCTCTTTCATTAGTTAAAGAAATTTAAAATCCTTGAATCGCTTGTTTCATTTCTCGGACTGCTCTTTCTATACCAACTAAAGCGGCACGACTAATAATTGTATGACCAATGTTGAGTTCTTCCATGCCTGGAATACAAGCAATTGGGTAAACATTCCAGTAGGTAAGACCATGACCAGCGTTGACTCGTAATCCAGAAGCGATCGCTTGCTCACAACCTTTTGCTAAAACTGCTAATTCTTGCGCTCTACTGATTTCACTGTCTGCCTCGGCATATTGCCCAGTATGCAGTTCAATAAACTGAGCTTCTACCTTGACAGATGCTTCAATTTGTGCACGAGTAGCATCAATAAATAAGCTAACTGGGATACTAGATGACTGCAATTTATCTACTATCTCAGCTATGCGCTCAGTTTGACCTGCGATATCTAGTCCCCCTTCTGTTGTCACTTCTTCGCGCTTCTCAGGTACTAAAGTGACATAATCGGGTTTGATATCAAGGGCGATCGCCACCATTTCATCTGTAGCTGCCATTTCTAGGTTTAAATGCGTTCGTACCGTCTGCCGCAGCAATCGGACATCTCGATCTTGAATATGTCGTCGATCTTCGCGCAGATGTACAGTAATGCCATCTGCACCTCCTAGTTCCGCTAGGACGGATGCTGCCACAGGATCAGGCTCTACTGTGCGTCGAGCTTGGCGGATGGTGGCAATATGATCTATGTTGACTCCAAGTGTAGGCATTTTTTATTCCTCCTATGTCCAGAGTCTCCAGCATTTTACAATAGCGCTTTTTGAGTGCGATAGCCAATCCAAAAACCCGAGCTTTAGAGTATAAATCGGTAGAGTTGCTTATTCAAAACAAGTGCTTGCTTTTTTATTTCTTGTTGGAGACACTAGCGACGTGGGCAGAATTTAGCAAACAGAAGTTACAGAACTTGATCAATCCTACTTCTTTCCCCTTGCGCTTGATAGATCGCTCCCCTGGTTTGCCATACTAAAAGGACAATCAGTTGTTGAGTGTAACGATCATCATGTTGGGTAATTTTCAACAAAGCCAACTTCGGATTGAAGTTGAAGCATCGGAAACTACAATTCAAGATAGTTTGCTTTGTCCTGTGCAGTTACAACAATGGCTGTGGCCTCAACGCTTGAGCGCAGGAATGCCAGAAAAATTGCATCAAGGACTCAGCTTCACTAGCTGGACTGGGCCAGTCGCGATTCATCATCAAGTCGAAGTAGTGACACCTATCTGCTTGCGTCTATTACTCAGTCAGGGAATTGATGGTTTTCACGAGTGGTATTGGGGCGAAGGCTGGATACAGTCTCGCCTAGAAGGAATCTCAGTACTGCCACTAAGTTTGGGTCAAACACTTAGTTTGCTGCGTTTACGGCAGTTTTTAGCTACCAAACAACGCGGTGCTGCTTAACACATTTTTAAAGTCGTACTATCTATTATCATGTGCCAAGTTAATTTATTTTTCTTGGTGCTGAGTATCGTGTGCCAAACTACTTTAAATAATTGGATTTGCGGTAGTAGAACTGTCCGCACATAGCTTTGTGTTTAGCTAAAAAATTGTAAAGTAATGAACTAATCCTGGTTCTTAGTCTATTTTTGGGTAATGCAGCGTATGTGTCGTTAGCAAGAGTAACTCAAGTAAAAGAAATGATTTAACCCAAAATTGCGATCACTCTATATGAAATTCATAGTTATATATTCTGCTTCAAAGCCTTTGTCTGTAAATAAAGCTAGCTAATTTTTACGCATACAATATTTACTCCAATTTAATAAATAAACAAACACGCAATAGTTTACACTTACAGCAGTTCTCAGTTGGGTGAAACATAGCAACAGCAATGGGTAAACCAGCCAATAATATCTTGAGGAGTCACCGCAGCGAGAGCATCTGTGATTGCCTGGTCTAACTGTGTATAAGTTCTTG
>JAHHHE010000100.1 GCA_019359535.1 Gloeocapsa sp. UFS-A4-WI-NPMV-4B04 | reverse complement strand
CTGCTGACTTGACCACTTTTGAGCCAATAAAGCATTTGCAATCTTTCTTTGTTGCTTGCCGTTGTCGCATGTTTGAGAGCTGTCTCTAATTCTTCTTTGCTTTCTGATATCTCGATTCGGAATGGACAACTCATCACAAAATTACTCAATGCACCCATCTTTTAGTTTGACGCAGTTTGGCGCATCTTCATACAGAATTGGTATCAGTACTGTCTAAACCTTAACTGAACCGTATTGTCCTCTAACCTACTTTTGACATCTTTTCTTCCCTTTTGCAAGAATTCTAATCAAGATCAATGTTAATTTTTTATTTAAAGAATAATTGCTCATAATTTAATTGCTAATAGAGATAAAATTTTACTAATTATTTATTAGCTAGATTTTAAAAATTAAATCGGTCCAATTTATTATTGTGCTTATTATTTGCTGTTTAGAAGCTTTAAATATTTTTGGATTTATAAACTTATAAAATAAATGTATAGGTTAATTTATATTTTTTATAGATAAAGTATATTCTTTTACAGATACAAGTTTAAAAACTCTATTAAATAAGCTTATAAAATTAAATTAAAAATAGAATTTTATTATGAATAAGCAGCAGAGCACTCGTAAAAGCTTAATGTATAGCTTGGTATTAATTTTCTTGGTGGTTACAGGTGCTTGTAGTAAAATTTTAGCTAATATTTCAGGTAATAAGGTAATACTACTAACAAAAAAGTAATGCGAATTGCAATTGTAACTCAAGATCAAACAATTAATACAGCTACTGGTGGCTCGGTTATTCGCGAGGAAAAGCTACTAAAAAAGTATCTTCTTAAAACCGAAAAATACGCAAATGTTGAGTACAACATTGAATGGTCGAGCTATACATCGGGTCCGCCAATTACTAATAAAATGCTAGCAAATCAAATTGATATCGGCATGATGAGTGATTTTCCAGCGACTATCAATATGACTACGTTTCAAAAAAAAGGAAATGGAGTTAAAACGCTTTATATTGCCACTTTAGACTACAGTCCCACAGGAGCCGGAAACGCTGTATTAGTTCCTAAAGAAAATTATTATCAAACCTTGGCAGACTTAAAAGGGAAAGACATTTCTATACCCTTTGGATTTGCTACTCATCGGATGTTACTGAATGCCCTTTGTTCGCAAGCAACCAGAAGAAATATCTACCGAGGTTGAAGAGAGTGCTGGTGTTGATAAACCAGTTCCAATGTAGAGGCTACAGACTCCACAACTAATATGAGATAACACTTATGTCTTTCTCTGATGAGCTTGGCAGTTTAGACATCTCTAGCCTAACGAGGTGTTACCACACTGGAAACCTTTCGCTAGCACAGGTGGTTGAAGCGATTTTCGAAAGAATTGAAATGCGAGGTGCTGACGGCATTTGGACTTATCTTCTACCCAAAGAAAAGGTTTTAAGGCGAGTGAGCGACCTTGAACACATCGCTCCATCTGCACGGCGTAATCTGCCTCTTTGGGGCATTCCATTCAGTGTCAAAGATTGTATCGATATTGCGGGGATACCCACAACATGTGCGTGCCCTAGTTTCAAATATATAGCTGCGAATACCAATCCAGCGGTGATGCAACTACTGGAAGCTGGAGCAATTATAATTGGTAAGACAAACCTGGATCAATTTGCAACTGGGTTAGTAGGCATTCGAACAGGCTACGACGTACCGCATAATCCGTTCGTCGAGGACTATATTACTGGCGGTTCCAGTTCTGGTGCTGCTCCTTCCGTAGCAACCGGGCTTGTCTCCTTTGCCATCGGCTCGGACACTGGGGGGTCAGGTCGCATTCCGGCTGGATTCAACAATGTTGTAGGGTTGAAACCTACTCGTGGATTGTTGAGCGCTAATCACATGGTGGATGCGTGTAAAAGTATTGACTGTGTTTCTATTTTTGCATTGACTGTTGCAGACGTGTGGAAGGTAATGCAAGTAGCCAAGGGTTACGACCCAGAAAATCCCTTCTCGCGCCGCGAGGCAGATCCTCCGGTTGGTTTCGATACTTACCAAGAAGGCAAAAAGTTCCGGTTTGGTGTACCAGCCAAAGAACACCGAGAATTTTTTGGAAACAGAGATGTTGAGGATTTGTTCACTCAGGCAATTGAGACATTCATTGACATAGGCGGAACTTGTATTGAAATTGACTACAAGCCATTTGTAGAAGTCAATAACCTCCTATTTAATGGCCCTTGGATAGCTGAACGCTACGCCTCAGTCGGTTCCTTTATTGAAGCCAATCCTCAAGAGATTCACCCGATTGTAAGAGACATCATCTTGGCAGCGAAGCTCCTTACAGCGGTTGAGGTGTTTGAAGGACAGTATCATCTTGCCACTCTGCAGAAAGCCATACAGCCTGTTTGGGAACAGATCGATGTACTCATCGTACCTACTGCTGGCACTGCTTATCGAATTACAGAAATTGAGTCCAGTCCGTTGAGGTTGAATGCTAATCTGGGCTACTACACAAATTTTGTGAACCTGCTAGATCTGACAGCGCTCGCTGTCCCTAACGGTTTCCAGCAAAATGGTATGCCGAGTGGAGTGACGCTGATCGGGCTACCTTATACAGAACCTTATCTCACTGGATTAGGCACAACATTTCACTGTCGCAGGGTTGATAAACTTGGTGCGACACTTTTTGGCTTTCCATCAGCGACATGAAGCATCGATTTTGCTCTAAGACAAAGGTATTGTCAACTTGTTTGCCTACTTGTGCCATCTTACATTGTCCAGTTTTGTCAGTCGACCAGATCTTTTTTGGTAAAGTTGCTATGAGTCTGAATAGAAAATTCCACCGACGTAAGTTTTTTAAGTACGTAAGCCTAACTACAGGAACTCTACTGTTTGTGGCAGGATGTAATCAGGGGGTGGGAGGCGACAGTAATGCAAAAAGCTTAAATTTTAACAAGGGAAAAGAGCCAAATGCTGGCAAGGAAACTATAAGGCTTGCACAAAATCTTTCGCCTATTTCTGGAGTTACAATTGTTGCCAAGGGAAAAAATTTCTTTGATGACCATGGACTAGACGTGCAAGTAAGCAACTTCACGTCTGGGAAGCAATGTTTGGATACAGCGATCGGGGGTGGTGCAGATATTGCGACAACCGCTGAAGCACCAATAACGGCGTTTGCGATGGCAAATCAACGCATCGCTTTTCTCACCCGCATGGAATATTCTGATCTGAAAACACTAGCAGCTACCTCTGCTGGTGTTGCTACCCTGGCTGATTTGCGCAACAAGCGCATAGGGTTCACAGCGGGTACAGGGGGAGAAGTTTATACCCTGCGTCTCCTCAAAAAAGCGGGCTTAAGCCTTAAAGATGTCACCCTTGTCAATTTGCGTTCTCAGGAGATGCTCCCTGCCTTGTCATCCGGCAGTATCGATGCTTACAACACCTGGGAACCTCATATTAATAACGGTGTGAAAGCGCTTGGAAATAAGGTAACGAAACTTGACACGAAGGGAGTTTATTCTGAAACATTCAATATTGTCACCACAACCGATTACCTGGAAAAAAAATCAGCAGTTCTGCAAAACTTTATACGAGCACTGCTAGACGCGGAGAAGTGGATGAAGAGTAATCGAGAAGATGCCATCACTCTGGTAGCTAGTACAGTCGGGATGAAGCGGGAGGATCTAGCACCAATTTGGGACGACTATGTCTACGAGGTCGTCCTCGATCAGAAGACGATAGATATTCTCAAGGCTCACGCTGCGTGGCGACTTGAAAGCGGCAACCATCCTCCTGGCGGAACGATGCCCGACTTTACCAAGATTATATATCCAGGACCTCTCCGAGCCGTTGCGCCGAACAGAGTAAAGATTTCTGGTATCTAGTCTGCTGCATTTGTTCTAACAACTTAGATATACAGTGATTGGAATGACTAAACAACAGGCTTTGAATCGTTTGGTACTGGGTTTGTCTATACCGCTATTCCTTGGCTTATGGGAGGCTGTATCACGATCTGGGTCGGTTAATTCTGTACTCTTTCCACCACCGACTCTTGTCGCAGTGGCACTTTACAATTGGGCCATTGACGGTTCACTGCTGATAGATATTATGATGAGCATTTCGCGGGTTGTCGTGGGGTTCGTTACTGGGGCAGCCGCAGGCATTGTTCTTGGCATACTTACTGGACGCTATCAAATACTCTCCAACTTGCTCTCACCAGTTTTTCAACTCCTACGACCGATCCCTCCCATTGCCTTCGTGCCGATTGTCATTCTATGGTTTGGGCTTTCCGAGCTAGGGAAGTGGTTCCTGGTTTTCTGGGGCGTGTTCTTCACGGTTTGGATTGCTGCCCATTTGGGGGTACAGCGAGTTGACAAAACTTTGATTCGCGCCGCCCAGTGCTTGGGTACGCCGGAGAAACGGATGTTGCAGGAGGTGCTCTTGCCTGGAGCCTTGCCTTACATTTTTGTTGGTCTAAGAACATCAATTAGCATTTCCTTTTACACGCTCGTAGCAGCAGAACTGGCAGGAACTTTTTCAGGGATTGCCTATCGAATTGAAATTGCCCAACAGAACTTGCAGGTTGGTCAAACCATAGGTGGTTTGATTGTACTGGGAATTATTTCGGCTGTAGCAGATAAAGTTTTCGGATTACTCTCACACAGGGTTGTTTGGTGGGGATAAGTAGTTAACCCAGCCAATGACCATCTGTGCTCTTACAACAGCTAATTTCTCCAACGAGTAAACTTTTACGGAAGAACAGGAACAATGAGTCTAAATGAGCCTTCATCCAGAACGTTGCCAGCAAACAGTAAGCCCATCTCATTTACGAGTAGCCACACCTCTGTAAAGAAAGTAGCCGATGGGGTTGCTACAGAAGGCTACATCAACATTCAAGACCTCAGCATCGTCTTTGGTAAAGGAAAGAATAGTTTTGTTGCCGTTGAGCGAATCTCACTAGAGATTCCTCCGGGACAATTCGTTTGCTTGGTTGGACCGTCGGGATGCGGTAAGTCCACAGTCCTTAGTGCGATCGCGGGCTTTGTGGCACCCACTTATGGCACTATTCAAGTTGATGGTCGGGTGGTACGGAAGCCAGCAGGTGAAAGGGGTATGGTTTTCCAGCAACCCTCGCTGTTTCCGTGGAAGACCGTTTTGGGAAACGTGGCACATGGACCTTTAATGTCTGGAAAATCCAAAGTTGAGTCCCATAGGCTTGCCAGAGAATTTTTGCAGATGGTTGGACTCGCCAACTTTGCAGACAGTTACCCCGCAACCCTGTCTGGAGGCATGCAGCAGCGCGTTGCGATCGCCCGTGCCCTTGCCAACTTTCCACGGGTACTCTTAATGGATGAACCCTTTGGGGCACTTGATGCTCAGACTCGGATCATGATGCAGGAAAACCTCTTGAAACTTTGGGAAGAACTTAGGACTACCGTTGTTTTCGTCACCCACGATATTGATGAGGCAATCTTCCTAGGAGACAGGGTAGTTATTATGAGCGCTAATCCAGGTTGCATCTTGGCGGATTTGCCGATTTGCCTTTCTCAACCAAGAAACCCAGAAGTGCTGATTGAGCCAGCTTTTGCTAATCTCAAGAAAGACTGTTTTGAATTGATTCGCCGGGAAAGCCTGCTCGCCTTTGAGCAGCAGAGCAGACGTAGCTCAAAAATTCAGCGACATCGCTAATACTCAACCACCAGATGTCATTCTTGCACGGCATGCTAAAAACTAGTTGTGACAGGTCAAGTTTATGACACAAATTTTTGACGTTGCCGCATAAACCTGTCCCATTTAATGGGATCTTTAGGTTGTGTTGCAAAAAGGGATAACAGTCTGGTAGAAGTAGCAAATACACTGACTGACTGAAGGTTCCGACACTCCAATGGACTCCAAATCTCCCTTCAAGTGGCGTCACTTTGCTCCTGATATCATCTTATGGGGAGTTCGTTGGTACTGCCTCTATCCCATCAGCTACCGTCAGTTAGAAGAGATGATGTGCGAGCGAGGTGTAGAAGTGGATCATTGTACGCTGTATCGTTGGATGCAGAAGTACGCACCAGAAATAGACAAGCGATGCCGTCCGCACTTGCAGCTAACGAACGATTCGTGGCGAGTAGATGAAACCTATATTAAGGTGAAAGGGAAGGATAGATACTTGTACCGAGCCGTCGATTCAGATGGAAATACTTTGGACTTCCTGCTCAGTGCCAAACGTGATGCACAAGCAGCCCAACGCTTCTTCCGCAAAGCATTGAAGGCAGCCCACACCCAATCACCTCGTGTAATTACTGTGGATAAGAATGCTGCTGATCCGAAAGCAATAGATGAACTCAAAAAAAAAGAAGAGTTGTCTGAGCAGGTGGAACTACGGCAGAACAAATATCTCAATAATATAGTTGAGCAAGACCATCGAGGAATCAAACGATTAGTCAAACCTGGGATGGGATTCGGATCGTTCAACACAGCTCGACGCACGATGAAGGGGTACGAAATTATGAACATGCTCCGTAAAGGACAGGTGGTAGGAGTTGAAAAAGGAGATGTCTTAGCTCGCACAGTATTCGTGTCTCAAATTTTTGGAATGGCTGCATAAAGAGCGGGGAAGCGAGGAGGATAGTCTGTCTTCAGATTGTTTTTGCAACACAACCATAGACTTACCTTGTGAATCGACGCGCGGTACAAGTATCTATCCTTACCTTTAATCTTGATATATGTTTCGTCTACTCTCCACGAGTCATTAGTAAGACACACATGAGATCGGCAACGCTTGTCTAATTCTGGAGCATATTGCTGCACCCAGCGAAAAATAGTTGTGTGATGAACATCTAAGCCTCGCTCATTCACCATCTCCTTCACTTGTCGGTAGGAAAGTGGGTAGCTCAAGTATCAGCGCACGCACAACAAGATGATTTCCGGTTCATAGTAACGCCATTTGAAGGGGTTGGACTTGGACATTGGAGGAGGAAATGACAGCGGTCTTTTACCTTCGCACCTGCTTCCTCAGTTTTTGCAACAAAACCAAGGATATCGAGGCACGTTAGGAACACTTTTGGCACACAAAGATTGCTGCACAGGAACAGCAGGTTGACGTTGAAATTAGTCAACTTTCAAAGGAGGCAAAAGGTTTTCAGGTTGAACCTAAACGCTGGATTGTAGAGCGGACATAAACATGGTTAGAAAATGCACGAATTCTAACTCGTGACTATGAACGATTACCTGAAAATCATCAAGGCATGATTTATGTGGTTATGATCCGATTAATGCTACGCAGACTAATAAAAAATACAAGGACATAGAAACAGAAACTGCTTAACTAACATTTACAAACAGTTTCTTAGTCAATACTCCGGACAAAATTTGAGCAGGTTTTGAGGCTCAAGCCCTGATGTAGTCGTGGGCGAGATCTTTTTTCCCAAGTTAAGGGCAGGGCTAACTTTGAAAAAATAGATCAATCCTTGAAGCATAAGCTCTAAAAGCCTTGTAGAATCGTTTAAAAAACTGTCCGGAGTATTGTTAGTGTGAGTTGCAATTTAATATATCAAGTGACAGAACTGAAGAAGTAGCAGAAGCAAGCCCCTACGCAAGTATTGCTACCTTAACTTCAAAGGTCTAGGATTGGAAATGCCGCCATTTGAATAAGTGTGCCTTAAACATTAAAACTGAGCAACACAATCAAGATCAATGTTAATTTTTTATTTAAAGAATAATTGCTCATAATTTAATTGCTAACAAAAATAAAATCTTGCTAATTATTTAATAGCTGTATTTTAAAAATGAAATCGAATAATTTATTATTGTGCTTATTATTTGCTACTGATAAGCTTTAAATATTTTTTGATTTATAGACTTATAAAATAAATATATAGATTAATTCATATTTTTTATTAATAAGGTATATTCTTTTACAGATATAAGTTTAAAAACTCTATTAAATAAACTAATAGAATTAAATTAGAAATAGGATTTATTATGAGTAGACAGCAGATCCCTCGTAAAAGCTTAGTATATGGCTTAGTGATAATTCCTTTGGTGTTTACAGGTGCTTGTAGTAAAATTTTAGCTAATATTTCAGGTGATACTACTAACAAAAAAGTAATTCGGATTGCGATTGCAACTCAAGATCAAACAATTAATACAGCTACTGGTGGCTCGGTTATTCGCGAGGAAAAGCTACTAGAAAAGTATCTTCCTAAAACCGGAAAATACGCAAATGTTGAGTACAACATTGAATGGTCGAGCTATACATCGGGTCCGCCAATTACTAATAAAATGCTAGCAAATCAAATTGATATCGGCATGATGGGCGATTTTCCAGCGACTATCAATATGACTACGTTTCAAAAAAAAGGAAATGGAGTTAAAACGCTTTATATTGCCACTTTAGGCTACAGTCCCACAGGAGCCGGAAACGCTGTGTTAGTTCCTAAAGATAGCGCTGTAAAAACTTTAGCAGATTTAAAAGGGAAAGAAGTTTCTGTACCCTTTGGCTCCGCAGCTCATGGAATGCTACTTAAGGCGCTAAAAAATGAAGGAGTTGATCCAGAAGAAGATTTAACTTTAGTGAGTCAAGCACCAGAGGTAGGAGGAAGCAATTTAAAAACGAATCAAATTGCCGCTCATGCTAATTTTGTTCCCTTTGGTGAATTGTTTGCCTATCGCGGGTTTGCCAGAAAAATATTTGATGGTGCTCAAACAGGAACTCCAACTTTTCACGGTGTTTTAGTACGCTCAGATTTTGCTAAAGAAAACCCTGAAATAGTTACGGCTTATCTCAAAGCTTTACTGACAGCAAATAAAATGTTTCAAGAGCAACCAGAAGCCGTTGCTACCAAGATAGAAAAATGGTCTAGCGTAGAGCGGGAAGTAGTGTATATGTTCTTAGGACCTTCTGGAGTACAACAGTTGAATCCAGCGATCACACAAGTTAATTTTGATGCGCTTAAAAATAGCGTTGTCACTTTAAAGCAGTTAGGTAAGTTAGATGACAGTGTTAATCCAGAAGACGTGACTAAATGGGCAGATGATAGCTATTTACGTCAAGCTATGCAAGAAATGGGACTTGACTATGACAAGGTAGCTAAGGCGAAAGCGTTAGTTGTTAACGGTAAAGATGCTCAAACTAATGAGGAAATTGTCAAACCAAAAATGGCGGCTCAAATCTGGCTCGAAGGCGAGGATAAAGTCATGAGTTTTGCCTCGATTACAAATATGATGGCAATGTTGCAAAAGCTGAAAGCAGAAGGAAAAGAAACTGCGGGCGTAATCTTCGTACACGATCGATCTCGCGGTTGGAAACTATTTGCGGAAAATTCTTTCTTTGTCCAAAACGGTAAGGAAATTTCTGCCTTTTTAACGGAGCAAGAGGCTCAGACATTTGCTAATAAATCGGGGGCTAAAGTTGCCAATTTTCAAGGGCTTCAGCAATCTTTAGCTCAAAAAACGCCTGTGTTATTGGGAGCAAATTGATATGGCTGGCTCATCAAGGAAGACTTCGCGTTTCCTATTAGGCAACTTGATCGCCGCGATCACCCGATACAAAAAAGGCGATCGTGCAAGTAAGAAGTCGCTAATTAACCCAAAAGTATTTAGACGCTGTTTATCTCTACTACTATTTTTCGGGATTTGGCAACTACTATGTCAAACCAAGTTCAACTTTTTCATCAATTTTGAAAACGTACCCTCTCCGATAGAAGTTGTCGGCGCTACCGTAGATTTTGTTAAGAGCAATCCCACTAAGCACATCAAAGCTAGTGCATTTAGAGTTTTAACTGGCTTTGCAACGGCGGCGGTGTTGGGTATTAGCTTAGGGATTTTAATTGGTTGGTTTCAAAAAATTGAAGACTTGATCTTTCTCCCTCTAGAAATATTAAGACCAATTCCTGCGGTTGCTTGGATACCTTTGGCGATTTTGATGTTTCCTAATGCGGAAGCTGGGATGATTTATTTAACTTTTATTGGTGCTTTCTTCCCGATTCTCATCAGCACAATTCGCGGCGTAGAAAGCACAGATATGTTGCTGCTACGAGTTGGTCAGTCTTTGGGTGCAAAGCAGTGGCATATTTTTAAAGATATCGTCGTTCCCGGAGCGATGCCCAGTATTGCTAGTGGGTTAGTAATTGGCATGGGTAACTCTTGGTTTTGCTTAGTCACGGCGGAAATCTTGGCAGGTAGGTACGGCGTTGGTTACATCACTTGGGAATCCTATGTCACGTCTAACTACCCGCCAATCGTGATGGGGATGTTGCTGATCGGTTTGATGGGTGCATTTAGTGCTTATGCCGTGGATCGCCTGACTTGTTTGCTCATGCCTTGGCGAATTACGAAAAAGAAAACTGTGTAAGGTTGCTTGGAGGCCTAAATATTGTGGCAGTAGTGGTAGAAAAGAACCTATTACAGAGGGTTAGAGGCTTTGTAGAGGTAGAAGATTTGTCAGTTTCTTTCAAACGCAAAGGGCATTGCGTTCAGGTGTTGGAATCGGTGAATTTTAAGATAACTCCTGGCGAATTTGTTTGTCTATTAGGCCCGTCTGGTTGTGGTAAGTCAACTATTTTGAATGCGATCGCCGGATTTATTCAACCTACTAGCGGTTTTGTTTTTGTCAATAAGCGTCATGTCGATGCGCCTAGCGCCGATCGCGGTTTTGTTTTTCAGCAATACTCTTTATTACCTTGGAAGACAACTTTTGAAAATGTCGAGTTTGGGTTAAAAATTAAGGGAACACCCAAGGCAGAACGAACGGAATTAGTAGATTACTATCTCAATCTGGTTGGTTTGTCTAAGCATCGTCATTCCTATCCGCACCAACTTTCCGGCGGAATGCAGCAACGGGCAAGTATTGTTAGAGCTTTGGTCAATTCTCCCTCAGTTTTACTCATGGACGAACCGTTTGCTGCCTTAGATGCTCAAACAAGACACATGATGCAGGAGCTTTTGCTGTCGATTTGGAGCGACTTAAAAACAACGGTTATTTTTGTCACTCACGATATTGAAGAAGCTTTGTTTTTGAGTGATCGCATTTTTGTCATGGGGGTAAATCCAGGCAGAATCAAGCAGCAAATAGATGTTACTTTAGCACGTCCCCGCCTTGTAGATAGTATGATTTCACCAGCCTTTATCGCCCTCAACCGTCAAGTATTTGAGTTGATTCGCGAGGAAACCCTCAAAAGTATGGAAGTTGACTAAACTTAGCTCTGCACTTTTTGGATAAATTCTGGTTGAATCCAGCGATCAAGGTTAATTGTTTTTAAGCTTTCGTTACCGGGAATTAGACTAAGTTGGGCAATATGTCCCTCAATCCAGTCGGTACGGATTGTAACTTCCGAAAAAAAGCGCTCTGGCTGATTTTTGTGGTAGTTAGTGCTAAGTATGCGGGAAATTATTTCGCTATCTAGATTTGACCACTGGCTGATTAGGGAAAGTGCAGACGGAGTAGTTGCATACCAATATTGGGCTGCACTCAAAGCTTTAAGGTAGGCGATCGCAATTTCTGGATGCTGCTCGGCTAAAGAGGCACTTACAACCACTCCATAAAAAGCAGGTAAGATATTTGGATTGTTGCCTTGCAAGTAACGAAACTTTCCTTGATTACAAGCAATATCGTGAAAAGGAGCAAAGTGGGCGTATCCATCTACTACCGTTGGAGAGCCAAAGGGATGAGCAATGTCTGAGTTTTCTAGGGATGCCAGCTTAACTTCTGTCAAAATGTTAGCGAAGTTAAGACTCCGCATTACCATTCCATGAGCAGAAGAACTAAACGGTACAGCAATAGTTCTCCCACGCAAGTCTTCGATGCTTTGAATTTTGGACTCCTTTGGCACAATTACAGCATTGCAAGAGCCATCGGGATTTGTAGAGACAAAGCTAACTAAGCGAGTTTGTTTTGTATCGGATTGCTGTACAGCGCTGAGTAATAAAGGGTAGTCGCCCAAAATACCTATATCTAGCTCCCCAGAATGTAACCCCTGAACGATGGGCGCTCCGGTAGAGTAGTCATGCCAGCGAGTTTGGTATTGAGTAGAACTATAGCACCCTGTTTTCGGTAAAAAGTGTTCTAGCAATCCCAATCGTTGAATTATCAACCCGGCTGTTACCGTTGTGATAGTGCTGTTTTGAATTCCAATTGACAAATTAAGCGTTTCAGGACGTTGGGGGGTAGGACGAAGCACTAAACTAGGAGATCGCCAATGGGCAGGTCTCGGTCGATCTAGTAGAACTTCTGCTTGCTGATTTTCTAGCAAAGCGACAAACTTTTGCACCGGATTTGAACTACGCCGCGCTGTTTGTCGTTCCTTCTGGGCGATCGTACTCTGGTTTAAACGTCGAGGTTGCAGCACAAAAATGTTGTTGGACAAAGCAAATTCTTGAAGTGGGATTGCGGTTAATTTGCCTAATTGGCATTCAGTTGTAAATTCCAAATTAGAGGCAAATCCTAGATAATTTCCTTGAGTGATAAAAGTTCGCATCAAAGCGGAAGTCTCTACTATCTCTACTAGGGGAAAGTCCTTAAGAGTTAACCCCAATTCGTGCAAGCGAGATTCAAAAACTAAACGACTAGGAGCGCCATCAGGTAGCATTACCCAAGGCTCTTTTTTTAGTTCGTGTAGGCTTAACCAATTTTTTTTAGCTAAGACATGATTTAAAGCAACGACCAAGCGATAGTCAAGGGTAGCGATCGCTTTTGCGGAAACTTCATCAAATTCCGAGCAATCAATATCTGAAATTCCTACATCAATCTGGCTGCTGGTTAAAGCCCGGTACAGAAACTCTGCCGATTCAAACACTATATGTTGTGTTGTAATTCCTGGATATTGTTGGCGGTACTTAAAAATAATTTCTGGCAACCATTCGTTGGCAATAGCTACCGTACAGCCTATTTTTAAATGACCAAGCTTGCCTTTTTTGATTTCTTCAATTTTTATTAGTAATTGATTTTCCGTTTCAACTAACTTATGACCTTCTTCATACAAAAAAGCTCCTACTTCTGTTAGTTGAATCTTACGCCCTAATCGATAAAAAAGCGGTGTTTTTAATTCGGCTTCTAAATTTTTTATTTTAATGCTAACCGCAGGTTGAGTAAGGCTCAAAGCGTCGGCGGCTTCTGTAAAACTAAGATTTCTTGCAACTTCCAGGAACGTTTTAACTTGATTAATTTCCACAACAATTAACTCCACCAGCTTTTAAGCAACATTTATAAAAATATTTTATGATTTTATAAATAATAAATATCACTGATAGTATTACTTGCTACAAAATAGCCTTGTGCTTAATTAAATAGCTTAGTAAAATAAAAAAAGCAAAGATAAGTTTTAATTAATTTTGTTGGCATTTCTAATTTTTTTGGCGATAGATAGGGGTGAATAAATGAATACTCAGTGGATGAAGACAGATGTTTTAATTGTTGGTGGTGGAACCGCCGGAACAATGGCAGCAATTAAAGCAAAACAAGCAAATCCTCAAGGCGATGTTTTGATTTTAGAAAAAGCAAATATTCGCCGGAGTGGAGCGATCGCCATGGGAATGGATGGCGTAAATACTGCGGTTATTCCTGGTAATTCTACCCCCGAACAATACGTCCGCGAAATCACTATTTCTAACGACGGTATCCTAAATCAAAAAGCAGTTTATCAAACTGGAAAATTAGGTTTTGAGGTCATTCAGGAGCTTGAAAGTTGGGGCGTAAAGTTTCAAAAAGATGCTCAAGGCGAGTACGACTTAAAACAGGTACATCGAGTTGGTAAATACGTTTTACCCATGCCAGAAGGTAAAGACCTCAAGCAAATTTTGACTAGACAAGTAAAGCGACATAAAGCCAGAGTTACCAATCGAGTAATGGCTACCCGCGTTTTGGTTAAAGATGGACGAGCGATCGGTGCAGTAGGTTTTGACGTACGAAATGGCGATTTTGTCGTTATTCAAGCAAAAGCCGTCGTTCTGTGTACGGGAGCTTCTGGAAGGTTAGGTTTACCCGCTTCTGGCTACCTGTATGGAACTTACGAAAACCCTACCAATGCTGGCGATGGCTACTCAATGGCTTATCATGCTGGGGCAGAACTTACCAATATTGAGTGCTTCCAAATCAATCCGCTGATTAAAGACTACAATGGGCCTGCCTGTGCCTACGTTGCTAGTCCCTTCGGTGCGTACACCGCCAACGCAGAAGGCAATCGCTTTATTAGTTGCGACTACTGGAGCGGTCAAATGATGCTGGAAGTGTGGAAGGAACTAAACTCTGGTAAAGGACCTGTCCAACTCAAAATGACTCATTTAGACGAAGATACAATCGCCGAAATTGAAACCATCCTCTGGGCAAACGAGCGACCCAGTAGAGGGCGATTTCATGAAGGTAGAGGTGAAAACTACCGCACTCATGGAGTGGAAATGAATATTTCAGAAATTGGCTTGTGTAGCGGTCATAGCGCGTCAGGAGTCTGGGTAAACGAAAAGGCAGAAACTACGATGCCCGGACTATATGCCGCCGGAGATATGGCAAGCGTTCCTCATAATTACATGATTGGCGCATTTGTATTTGGTCGGTTGGCGGGTACAAATGCCGTAGATTATATTGCTGACTTAGAACATATCGAACCCGATGCAGAGTTTTTAGAGGCAGAAAAGACCCGTATATATGCGCCGATGACTCGACCAAATGGTGTTCCCCACACCCAAATAGAGTATAAGTTGCGTCGCTTAGTCAACGATTATCTTCAACCACCAAAAGTAGATAACAAAATGAAGATTGGGTTGCGTAACTTTGAGCGCTATCAAGAAACCTTGGACTTAATGGGTGCAAGAGATCCTCATGAATTGATGCGCTGCATGGAAGTTCACTTTATCCGTGACTGTGCAGAAATGGCTGCAAGAGCCTCGTTATATCGAAAAGAAAGCCGTTGGGGACTATATCATTACCGCGTGGAATATCCAGAGAAAAACAACGAAGAATGGTTTTGTCACGTCAATTTAAAAAAGGATTCATCAGGAGAAATGTTTTTATTTAAACGCCCTGTAGAGCCTTATATCGTAGACGTTGATATCGAAACAGAAGTCTATGACGTAGCAGTACGTTAGCAATGTAAAAACATTGCTAACGTCTAATTAACAATCGCCAAAAAGGATGAATTTTATGGCATTAATAACGCAAAGAGTAGATGTTCCAGTAATCGTAGACGAATCAAAGTGTCTAGAAAAGTGTACCGCCTGTATAGAAGTATGTCCCTTGGATGTACTGGCAAAAAATCCTGAGACGGGCAAAGCTTATATGAAATACGACGAGTGCTGGTTTTGCTTACCGTGTGAAAAGGAATGTCCCACCAACGCGATTACCGTGCAAATTCCATTTTTATTACGATAAGGAGTTATCAATGAGCAATGATATTGATTCTGAGTTAAACCAATGGCTAGAAATGCTCCAGTCGTCTGACCTAAGCGATCGCTTAGTTGCGGTCAAAAGTCTTCAATATCTAGGTGATGAGGATGCTCTAGAACCGCTAATTGCAGCTTTAGGCGACGAAAGCCTTGCAGTACAGAAATTAGCAGTAACCGCGCTTTGGGAACTTGCCAACCCTAAAGCAGTGCCAGCTTTACTAGAGTGTCTTGCTTCCCCAGACTTGGAGATTCGTGCCGAAGCACTCTCAGCCTTGGGCGAACTTATTTCCCCCGATCGCTTACTGCTACTGCTAGACGCGCTGCATCGAGACGATCTAAATATGCAACTTAATGTGCTTATTTTGCTAAGAAAGATTCACGATGTCCAATCTTTACCTTACGTCCTGCCCTTTTTTGAATCGGAAAATGCTCAACTAAGGGAAGCCGCTGTAACTACACTGCGTTATCTCAACCAAGTAGAGAGATGCGATCGCGCAATTCCTTTACTATCTGACCCCGACGACAGCGTGCGTCGAGCTACAGTTTTAACTTTGGGACACTTGGTAGACTCTGAAGTAGTGCCGCGCCTCTGTCAAGTGCTAACTTCCGATCTAGATTGGCAAGTACGTCGTAATGCCGCAAAGTCCTTAGAACTTCATGCCGATCCTGCGGCAGTGGTTGCTTTAGAATTGGCGATCGCCGACGAGCATTGGCAGGTACGAAAGTTTGCTCTGCAAGCATGGCAAAAAACTCCCGATAACCGGACAATGCCAATTTTAATTCAAGCGCTAACTGACGAATACTCCGATGTCCGTAGAGAAGCCGCGAAATCTCTTGCAGCTTTAAAAAATCCCGCCGCTCTAAACGCCCTTCAGCAGTCTTTGGACGACCCGGACAGAGACGTATGTATCTACACGCAAAGAGCCATTGAGACGATCCAAGCAGCCACAAAAGAGATATCTAATGCCTAGCCATCAGTCCCCTTTTCGGCAATCTCCCGTAGAAGAGCGAGAGCCTCTACCCCCCGATCCGATTAGCGAAATTCGCACTCAAGAAGTTGTCCGTTGCCTCAAACAGGTAATTGAACCAACCTTGAACAACGACATTATCAGCTTGGGAATGGTGCGAAATCTGCGGGTTGTAGAAAGTTATATTTATCTCCGCCTTTATATAGGCAGACACCAGCACGATCTGCAAGCAGAAATTCAACAGATACTTGCGCCCTTAACTTGGTGTAAAAAAACTTATATCCAAGTTTGTACAATTCCTGGCGTAAAAATTACCTTAGCAATTTCTAGCGGTAAAGGTGGGGTGGGTAAATCTACAACTTCTGTAAATTTAGCGATCGCCCTAAGCTTGCAAGGCGCAAAAGTTGGTTTGCTAGATGCGGATGTCTACGGGCCAAATGTTCCCCAAATGCTAGGATTAGGACGTACCGAAGTAAAAGTAATTGAAACTCCCAACGGTCAAAGGTTTCTGCCTCTAGAAGCTTATGGTATTAAAGTTATGTCAGTGGGGTTATTGGCAGAACCGGAACATCCCTTAGCGTGGCGAGGTCCGGTTTTACACAAGATCGTCACTCAGTTTATTCACGATGTGGAATGGGGAGAACTTGACTATTTGCTCATCGATCTGCCTCCAGGTACGGGAGATGCTCAAATTACCATTGTCCAAGAAAGTCCAATATGTGGAGTCCTACTGGTTACAACTCCTCAACAAGTAGCCGTTTCTGATGTCCGGCGCAGCATCCATATGTTTCGCCGGGTAGGTATTCCGGTGTTGGGGATTATTGAAAATATGAGCTATTTAATTTGCGGTAAGTGTGGAGAGCATACGCCAATTTTTGGTAGTGGCGGCGGAAAACAGTTATCGATGGAACTCCACGCGCCAATGCTTGGACAAATCCCCATCGATCCGCTTCTTTGTACGGGTGGTGATACCGGAGCGCCTTTAACTCTAGCAAACCCAGATTCTACCGTAAGTCAAGTGTTTGTACAAATGGCTAGGGCGATCGCAACAACTTTTGGCGATCTAGTTTTCGATTCTTAAACATTTAAGCTAAGTCTTTGTTTGGCTATACCGAAGTTATTTAGAGTAGAAGCTTTTTAAGTATAGGAAACTTCTTTCAATTTACTATGCCTTCTCCTACCAAACTCGTTTCATACACCACTTGATTCCCACCCTTTTTCCAATAATGAGGTTGCTGTGCGGCATAGTTTAAAGTTCAAAGTGCAGACAAGATTTACTAAAAAATCTGCGGCAATTAGAATACAGCGCTGGTTATTGCACATACTTCCAGGAGTAAGCTTAACTGCTGGATTAGCTTTTTTAGCAATTTTGATGCGATCTCATCTTGGACTCAATTTTTTTAGCTCTTTGACTTGGGCAATTTTGCTCGGAATGTTGATTCGCAATAGTGTTGGTGTTGCTCAAGTTTACCAACCAGGAATTACTTTTTCTCTCAAGCGCATTCTCAAGTTAGGCATTATTTTACTAGGAATGCAACTAAGCCTAACTCAGGCGATGTCTATTGGCTTTACTGGACTATTTGTGGCGGTTACTTCGGTATGTAGCACCTTCTTTTTTACTTGTTGGATGGGAAGAAGACTAAAAGTTAGCAAAAAGTTGACTCAATTAATTGCTGGAGGTACGTCGATTTGCGGTGCGGCGGCGGTGGTAGCAGTAGGGACAGCGATTGATAGCTCGGATGAAGATACTGCTTATGCTGTTGCTTTGGTTACAGTATTTGGTGCTGCTTCGATGCTAATTTATCCATTGTTACCTGCTTTGCTTCACCTGACACCGCAAGCTTATGGTTTATGGTGTGGCGCTTCTATTCATGAAGTTGTCCAAGCAATTGCTGCTGCTTTTGAAACAAATTCGCTTAGTGGTGAAGTAGCAACGATTGCTAAACTTTCGCGGGTAATGCTTTTAGCCCCAATTGTATTGCTATTAGGTTTATCATCTGTAGATCATGCAACCGAAAAATCGCGTAAACTACCGATTCCTTGGTTTGTGCTAGGTTTCATTGTCTTAATTTTAATTAATAGTCTCAACTTTATCCCTGAGACTTTGAGAATAGCGATCATTGATATCAATCAGTTTTTACTAACTAGTGCTTTGGCTGCAATGGGTTTAGGAACTAACATTCAGTGTATGAAACGGCTAGGAATCAAGCCTATTTATTTAGGAACAATATCTTGGCTATTTATTTCTTTAATCAGTCTTGGCTTAATAAAGTTTTTTTATTAAACTTTTAACAACTTTCTATCTTGCTCATTTTTTGTAGCACAACACTAATATTTAGGCGCTACTGAATTCTTTCCCTATCAAAAGCTTAAATGTTTAAGTACCCAAGTTTTTAAGTAGTTGAATTTTTAATGATTGTGTTACAAAAACTGATCGTAGTCTAGTGAAAGTAGCATTTGTACTTACTGCTCAGTGACAGAACCATAAATCCCAAATTCCCATTCAACTGGTGTCACTTCGCTCCTGACATCATTCTGTAAAGAGTGCGGTGGTACTACCTTTATCCAATTAGCTACCGCAATTTAGAGAAAATAAGCGGGTATGGTTAAAAATGGTTGGTAGGGGAAGCTAACTAATCCAAGGTTATGTGGTTCACACAGCGTGAGATTTAGGCGAATTTGTAACCCACTCTTAATTCCTGCTGCTCAACTGAGCAGCTATTACACAGAAAGCCCTTTTGTGGAATTTTACCCTAAACACTACTGCATACAATGCCTGATTCTGGGTTGATGCTGCAAAATATTCATTTACTGCCAAGTGTGTTAGGAATGCTTCTAACTCAGCACTCCCCATTTTCTTTAAATGTTCCTTGTGATGAAACGGAATTTAGCGGTAATCTAAGACCTCCCAAAGCAGGTTGCAACTCTGCTCATTTTTCTGCTCAAAACGTCCTCTGACTCACACAGGGGCGACACGCATCAGCTAAACATCGTTGCGTAGTCGCAGGCGAATGTCTCAAAATTGCGCGGCTCTTTAGCAATCGTGTCGTAGATACCGGAAGTAACTGTCGCCGCCTCATTGCGCCGATAAAACTCGTACTCCTCAAGGAGTCCCTCCAGGGCAAACGCATCTTAAAAATAGAAAATGAGACAAGGAAAGCCATTTATTTAACGAAAACAAGCTTTTTCACTTAACTAAATGCTTTTTATTAAACTAGATAACTTAGTTTGGTAAATAGACA
>JAHHHE010000099.1 GCA_019359535.1 Gloeocapsa sp. UFS-A4-WI-NPMV-4B04 | reverse complement strand
CATTGAGTTCGATTGCTTCGATCACTTTGCGGCGCAGGTCATAGTCGTAGGCTTTGGGCATTGGGCTAAATCGACTGTGGGACAGTCTTCTTATGATATCGTCCTGACTTATCTGGCGCTTGCTATACTACTCAGTGGTGTAGTGGGAATTGGCATAGGTGATACAGCCTTCTTTGTAGCCCTAAATTCCCTTGGCCCACGTCGGGCTTTGTTAATGGAGACTTTAGCCCCACCAATGACAGCAATAGGAGCGCTAATTTTTCTTCAGGAACAGTTGAGCGTTGGCGCTTGGTGCGGACTTTTGTTAACGATTTTAGGAGTTGCTTGGGTTGTAACTGAACGCATACCTAATTCAAGCGCTCACTCAGTAAACGTAGCGCGGGGAATTAGCTTTGGGCTACTAGCAGCATTGGCAATGGCGACTGGTGGCATCCTCTCACGGGCGGTACTAGCTAATACAACCATTAGTCCTTTATGGGCGGCGCTACTGCGGCTAATTGCAGCCGTACTGGTGCTATTGCCGTCAATATGGCTTAGGAGTAAGAGGCGAGAGGTGATAAAACCAGAAAAATCCTCAAAAATTAAAATATTTCAGTCATTACCAGTAATTGGGGCGATTTTCTGTGCCGCTTTTGCTGGAACTTACCTGGGAATTTGGTTGCAACAAACGGCAATTAAATTCACTGCTACTGGAATTGCCCTAACACTGACAAATACTAGCCCCTTGTTTGTATTACCGCTTGCTATTTATCTAGGTGAAAAAGTTAGCTTCAGAGCGATCGCAGGTGCTGTAATTGCAATTAGCGGTATTGCCGTTCTGTTCTACTTGCGGTAGTCTAGGGGCGATCGCATCAATAATTCTAGCTGCGCTTAGTATAAGTCATCCGCCAACTTAAGAGAACTACGGGAACAATCCCAACGGCAACGATCGCAAGAGCTGGCGCAGATGCTTCGGCTAGTCGTTCATCGGAAGCTAGGCGATAAACCTGGACTGCCAAAGTGTCAAAATTGAAGGGGCGAATAATTAGCGTCGCGGGTAGTTCCTTCATTACGTCTACAAAGACAAGAATTGCCGCAGTCAGTAACCCACGACTCATTAGCGGTGCATGAACTCGTAACAATGTGCTACTGGAACTGTGACCGAGGGAGCGAGAGGCATCATCCAGATTAGGCTTAATCCTACCTAAGCTAGCTTCGACAGTAGTAAAGGAAATAGCAAGAAACCGGACAAGATAGGCAAATACTAAGGCAGCGATCGTGCCACTGAGTAACAATCCGGTAGAGATGCCAAAGGTTGAGCGCATCCAGGCATCAACGGCATTATCAAATCTGCCAAAAGGGATCAGCACGCCTACAGCAATAACAGCTCCTGGTACGGCATATCCTACAGAAGCAGTTTTGACAGCTACGTTCATTCCCAGACTAGGACGTAGCCTAAGCCCATATGCCATAACTAGAGCAATAATTACGCCTAAAGCCGCAGTAAGAGTCGCTAGAATGAGGCTATTTCCAGCAAACTGCCAAAATCCTGCTGTAAAGGTTTGAGTAGCGTTGGTTACTGCCATACTTAGCAGAAATAGAGCAGGCAACAGAAAGCCTAAGCCAGTAGGTAAAAAACAAGCGATCGCGGCAGCAACAGATCGCAATCCCTGTAGTTGATAGGGCGAGAACCGCTCACTATGACTTGTATTCTGGTAATACCGTGTCTTTTGCCTTGACCACTGTTCCAGCAAAATTAGACAGCAAATAAATAACAGTAAGACGGCTGCTAGTTGAGATGCTGCTATGCGTTCTCCCATGCCAAACCAAGTGCGGTAGATGCCTGTCGTAAATGTATCTACGCCAAAATACTGCACAGTGCCAAAGTCATTCAGCGTCTCCATTAATGCTAGTGCCAAACCTGCGGCGATCGCAGGTCTAGCTAGAGGTAGGGCAACTTTTAAAAAACTTCGCCAGGGGCCGCAGCCTAACAAACGGCTAGCTTCGAGGGTACATACTGACTGTTCCAAAAACGCCGTTCGTGCGAGCAAGTAGACGTAGGGGTAAAGGACTAGAGTGAGCATGGCGATCGCCCCTCCTAGAGAACGGATATTGGGAAACCAGTAATCCCTAACGCTACTCCAGCCAAAAATCTCTCGCAACGTTGACTGGAAAGGTCCGTAAAACTCCAGTATTTCAGTATAAACGTATGCCAGTAAATATGCTGGAGCGGCAAGAGGTAGCAGCAATGCCCATTCAAAAATAGAGCTACCAGGGAAACGGCACATAGTTACTAGCCATGCTGTTCCTACTCCAATTGCTAAAACGCCACTACTCACACCTAAAATGAGCCAGAGGGAATTGGCGATGTAGACAGGCAAGACACTGGCGGCTAAATCGCGCCACACTTCCCCAGAATCTGTAAATACACTGCTGAGGACAACTAGAATGGGTGCTGCGATCAGTGCGGCGATCGCTATAACTAACGCTGTCCAGCCATTAACACGCAAGCTGGGCAAGGCTCGACGATCCACATTCAAAGGAAAACGCAATTTCACAAGCACTCCAAGGTTGTTTTGCAGCTTAATGAGAAATAGTTGCAAAGACAATTTACACTAATAAAGTTGAGAGTTGATCTCTCACTGCGATCAAATTCTTAAGCACAATCCTCACTCTACATTAAGGTTCACTCGGTTCGCATGGCTCAATCCGCAATCCTGCACCTAGATAGCGTCACTAAGCAGTTTTCCTCCACTGCTGTCCCTGCGGTTTCTTCGGTAACACTGACTCTGCACAAAGGAGAACTGTTAGGACTTTTAGGACCGTCTGGTTGCGGCAAGACAACTTTGCTGCGGTTGATTGCTGGCTTTGAACAACCTCAAAGGGGAACCATTCACCTTGCAGGAGCAATTGTAGCGGGATCAAATCGCTGTGTACCTCCAGAAAAGAGAAGTGTAGGTATGGTGTTTCAAGACTATGCTCTATTTCCTCACTTAACCGTTGCGAAGAACATTGCTTTTGGTTTACAGCAAAGTGCCTCTAGACCACTTGCCACAGTGAGAAATCAAGTCAAAAAGGCACTTGCCTTAGTAGGACTCGAAGGCATGGAAAACCGCTATCCTCATCAACTGTCGGGGGGACAGCAGCAGCGAGTCGCCCTGGCTCGTGCGATCGCGCCTCAGCCAAATTTGATCTTGCTTGACGAACCCTTAAGCAATCTAGACGCGCAAGTTAGTCTCAGGCTACGTCAGGAACTGCGGGATATTCTCAAAGCGGCAGGAACATCTGGCGTTTTGGTGACTCACGATCAAGAAGAGGCGTTGTCAATTTGCGATCGCGTGGCGGTAATGTGCGACGGACAAGTAGAGCAAATTGGTACGCCAGAGGAGCTATATCAAGAGCCTGCATCGCGATTTGTCGCCTCATTTGTTACCCAAGCAAACTTTATTCCGGCTCATCGTCAAGGGCGTGTCTGGGAAACTGAAATAGGCTGTTTTCCCCTCGGTAGTGACTTAGATTCTTGCAACCAAAGCGAACTAATGATTCGTCAAGAAGACCTCATGATTCATCCTGATGATGCTGCCGATGTGATTATTCGCGCTCACCAGTTTTTAGGACGCGATCGCCGTTACTGTCTCAAGACTCCTTCTGGACGAGAACTAATTGCCCGTACTCTAGCAGAAACCGCATTACCTGTGGGAACGCGGGTACGAATATCGGTTGCTAAACAGGCTATCCGCGTATTTCCTAGCTCCAAAGCCCAATCTTCGACTTATCTATCTACAGCTTTTCGTGCTAGCTAGTGAAAAGTGAAGAGTAGTGAGTAGTGAAGTAATATTTGATAAATTTTATGATTACCTCTATACCCATTTAGCAGCATAATTGACAGTATAATAATAATTTATCAGTGCTTAAAAACCATATTAAAAGCAATCAAGATTGTTTTCTCTGAATAGATGTCCAAAATTATTATTAGCTAATTGAGAAATACTCGCAGTCATGTAAAATTACTCAAATACGTCATTTCAAATTTACTTAAAGGAAAATCAGTTGCAATGAAAGTTGCGAGACACAACTTAGTATGGCTTTTTATCGGGCTTATGATGCTAGCTACTGCTGGCTGCACAACGCCGAGGACATCTACACAAGAAACAAGTGTAGAGAATGCATCTAGTAATACATCTACTAACAAAGCTAATACGGGCGAAATTAATTTATATACAGCACGTCACTACGACACAGATAATGCCTTATATCAAGACTTTACGAAAGATACAGGTATTAAGGTCAACATTATCGAAGGCGAAGCTGACCAACTGATTGAGCGGATTAAGAGTGAAGGTGCTAATAGCCCCGCAGATGTATTCATAACTGTCGATGCAGGTCGTCTTTGGCGGGCGGAACAAGCAGGGATATTACAACCAGTTTCTTCCCAAAGTTTAGCAGCTGTAGTTCCTGCAAGTCTGCGATCGCCCCAAAATTCCTGGTTTGGATTATCCAAGCGGGCGCGGGTTATTGTCTACAATAAAGACCGAGTAAATCCAAACCAACTATCAACTTATGAAGCACTAGCTCAACCGCAGTGGCAAGGTAAAGTCTGCGCCCGTAGTTCCAGCAATACCTATAACCAGTCTCTAGTTACTTGGATGATTGAGAAGGACGGTACAGCAGCAACAGAAAATTGGCTTAAAGGCTTAGTCAAGAATTTTGCCCGTCCCCCTGAAGGAAATGACATTTCTCAGATGAAAGACGTAGCCGCAGGTGAGTGTGATGTCGCAATGGTCAACCATTACTATGTAGCGCGGCTGATGCAATCAAAAGATCCAGAAGATCAAAAAGTTGCTTCCCAAATTGGAGTGTTTTTCCCTAACCAGCAGCAAGCAGGTACGCACGTCAATATTAGTGGCGCTGGCGTAGTTACGACTGCTCCTCATAAAGAAGCTGCTATTAAGTTTTTAGAGTTTTTAGCTACTCCAGAAGCTCAGGAAACTTTCACCAATGTTAATAACGAAATACCTATTGTTTCTGAAATGAAACCGAATAAAACAGTTGCTAGCTTTGGTAACTTTAAAGCATCTGATATTAACGTTGCTGCCTATGGAGAAAATAACCCAGAGGCAGTAAAGCTGATGGATAGCGCTGGTTGGAAGTGAAAAGTAGACGTGAGTAGTGAGTAGTCAGTAGACGTGAATTTAGGAGCTTAGAACTTAGGACACTTTGTTTTTTGGCACAACGCGCACTCAAAACAATTCATTTCTTTTTCTCATGAATTTAAGCACTCTTACCGACTTTCTAGCTTAAGTGTAGTTGGGGTCAGCAAGCCATTTGCGCCGCAACATTGGTCAAGAAAGTGTGAGGCAGTAGTGAAATTAGTCGTTTACTTGTAGAGTGAAAAACAGTTGCTAATTTTTCCTATTTGTAAAATACACGCAAGGAGACTATGAAAAGCAAAACAGCAGGAGTTTTGTTGCTGCTCGGATTAATGACACCGCTTGCCGGATGTGAAGGGGGAGAGGGTGGAGAACAAATAAACGAACAAACACCACCCGCAGCAGAACAAGCACAACCGGACACTACTCCGGCAACAACTCCAACAACTCCGGGAACCACTGAGAGTGAAGGTGGTGAAGGTGGTGAAGGTGGTGAAGGGTAGTTAAGCTTTGTTGATGCTGATTACTTGAGTGTGTTCAAGTAATCAGCATCCTTGTTGGGATAGGGGTGATAATGAGTAATTTTTTCTCCTCTCAATCTCCCCGATGCCTAATTCACCACAATTAGAACTTCTCACAAGCGGCATACTTAACTGTAATTCCTTTGACGAAAAGGTGTAATCAATGATAAATTAATGTTAAATAATTAAATATAAAACTATTAATGGGGACTCGATACCAAGGTACGAAAGAGGAAATCAGAGCTTTAGACACATATATCAAATTGGTACGCGCCACAGATTCAGTGTCAAGTCGTATCCATCGCCACCTGGATGCAAGTAATTTGACTACCACGCAGTTTGGCGTACTTGAAGCTCTTTTGCACCTTGGCCCACTTTACCAGCGTGACCTTGCCTCTAAACTGCTCAAAAGTGGCGGTAATATTACTCTAGTCATTGACAACCTAGAAAAGCGAGAACTGGTTAAACGCGATCGCGAGATAGAGGATCGGCGCTGTATAAAAGTTTCGCTGACTGAAAAGGGACATGAGCTAATTAGCCAAATATTTCCATCTCATGTAGCAACCGTAGTAAATGAGATGAGCATTCTTACTCCCTCTGAACAAGAAGAATTAGACCGTTTGTGTCGAAGGCTGGGAAAACAGGAATAGGCGATCGCACTTTTTTCTTAAATATTTCAACGTTAAATTAGCACATTTTAAAATATTTAATGTTAAACTATAAATAGATGAGCAAATTCACTCAATCAAAGGGTGAGAAAAATGAACCAGATCGCAAAAATGATTGAACGCGAGGTGTTGAATTGGTCTGGAGTTACGGGAGTTTCGTGTTAATAACAACGAAATTGGACACTTACACGGAGACTATCTAGCTTTTCTTCTGTTTCCAGTGCGCGGCCAAGAACTTGTAGCACAAGGACGACGTGCAGTTCCGCATCACATATATCCAATATCTGGTTGAGTAAGCTACTACACATTCATATTGCTCTGTTTCGCAGGAATTACGAGCGCTTGAGTCGTTTACCAAGTTCAAAGCCAGATACAGACAACCCTTCAAACTGATATACACGATTCGCGATCGCGCAATAACAGGGCATTGCCTAAGATTTGATTAAACAGCAAAAAGTGAGGTATCAGGTATGTCTCAAGATACAATGACTAACCTAATTCACGAGCGCGATGCACGGGGCCATACAAAAATTGGCTGGCTAGATAGCTACCACACATTTTCATTCAGCAATTTTTACGATCCCAAGCGCATGGGTTTTCGCTCTCTACGAGTCATTAACGATGATCGCGTTGTACCTGGTGCTGGTTTTGGCGCGCATAGTCACAGCGACATGGAAATATTGACTTATGTCCTCGAAGGTGCATTAGAGCATAAAGATAGCTTAGGTACTGGAGCAGTAATTTATCCTGGCGAGGCACAAATTATGAGTGCTGGTACTGGTATTACCCACAGTGAATTTAATGCCTCAAAAACAGATCCTGTCCACTTTCTGCAAATTTGGATTATTCCCGACACCCAAGGATTGCAGCCAAGGTATGATCAGCGAACTTTTCCGCTTGAGGAAAAACTTGGCAAACTGCGGTTAATTGCTGCTAAAGATGGGCGTGAGGGTGCTGTCACTATCCATCAAGATGTTGACTTATACACATCTGTTTTGGAAGCTGGCAATGTTGTAACTTATAACTTGAAGCCGAATCGTTATGCTTGGTTACAGATAGCGCAAGGTGTAGCAACCCTAAATGAGCATGAACTGAGAGCAGGCGATGGAGTCCAACTAAGTGGGCCAGAACAACTGCAAATCAGTACAGATGTTGGTGCAGAAATTCTGCTGTTTGACTTAGCTTAAGCAACAAAAAACGGCAGTGAGGCTATTTACTTCCTGCCGTTGTTATTCAAGTTAACAATTTAGGTATAACAAGCTGAGACCAGAGCATTTTGGATAACAATTAACCCCACTAATACTGAGGAAAACGCAAGCTAAAGCTAACGAAGTTGTTGTTGGCTGAACTGATAACAGGGGCGTTCACGAAGCGTAACGGAATTTGTCGTCAGACATCGCTGTTGAAAAGCTAGTTCAACAACACCTTTACGCAGACATACTGCAACAACCCCCAAAAATAAAAAAACGCGCTATAAATCTTTAATAGATATTGGAGTAAGCTTATGCAAAGATGCTAAAAAATGGACGAGGAGCGCGTCTTTGCACACAACTTAATTGCCTGAATTTTGAGCCAAATTAAATACTTTCTGCGTAGCTAAACAATCATTAAATGACATCTACCTTTAGGCTTAATTAAGTTCAGTGTCATTTCTATTACAAATAAGTCAAAGCCTGATCCATTTCTAGTTAAAGCGACCGTTTACGTTTCTAGACTTTGGCAAGAAAACTCACTTATTCTTAGGTTCTCTGTCATCCATGAAATCCCCCGATCCTCATGCTTCTGTTGTAGATAATAGTCTGCACACCTCTGATACCCAAGTAACTGTTGTAGATGAGCGATTACATACCTCATCGAAGTCATCTCGGTTACAGCGACGGGGGCTTTGGTTGTTACTAGCCTTGCTAGTAATGGGTGGAGGTGTTGTCCTTTGGCGGATGCTCAGTCCCCAAGCTGAATCGGCCGCTCAAGCTGAACCGCCAGGAGTAAAAGTCAAGCTTGCTGCCGTAGAGACAGGTACGCTGGAAGAAAGTTCAGATTATATCGCTAGCCTACAGTCTCGCCGTTCTGTGACTCTCCAACCACGTATCCAAGGCCAGGTAAGCCAAATATTTGTGAGATCAGGAACTCAAGTTGCGGCGGGAACGGTGATTATGCAAGTAGACGCTGCGGAACAACAAGCAGCCGCCAGTGGGATTAGCGCCGCCGCCCAAGCGGCTACAGCAGAACTGGAAAATGCTAAGGCTACGCTGAGATCCTTGCAAGCTGAACGGCTATCTAATCTTTCTGATGTACGATTAAACCAGCAGGACTATCAAAGGTACTCTGGACTTGCCTCTCAAGGGGCTGTATCTCGACAGACACAAGAGCAGTATAACAATCGGCTTCAGTCAGCTAGAGCCAGCCTTGGTTCAATTAATGCCCAAATTCAAGCTCAAGAAGCTGCTGTTTCCCAGGCTGAAAAAGCACTGCTACAAGCGCAAGCAAGTATCAAAGAGCAACAAGTAGAGCTTCAATATTACAGAATTTCGGCTCCTATTGCTGGCACAGTTGGCGATATTCCAGTTAAAGTGGGGGACTTTGTAAATACTGCCACGCCACTAACTACAATTACTCAAAACCGACCATTAGAAGTGAATATATCAGTTCCAATTGAGCGATCGCCTCAATTGCGGATAGGAATGCCAGTTGAAATAATGAACGCTCAAGGTCAGCGTGTGGGGACGAGTAGCGTATTTTTCATCTCTCCTAGCGTAACTAATGATACTCAGTCAGTGCTAATCAAATCACTTTTTGATAACTCTAGAGATCAACTACGGGCGGATCAATTTGCGCGGGCTAGAGTAATTTGGAATCAGCGCCCTGGAGTGTTAATTCCCACAACAGCAGTGTCACGATTGGCTGGAGAAAATTTTGTTTATGTAGCTCAAACAAAAGGACAATCCCCACAAGGACAGCCTCAACTGATAGCAAAGCAAAAACCTGTGAAGTTAGGCGAGATCAAAGGTAATAATTACCAGGTAATAGAAGGAATACAGCCAGGAGAGCAAATCGTCGTCTCAGGTATCCTCAATCTCCAAGATGGCGCTCCAATCATTCCTGAAGCCAGTAAGGAGTCACAATCTGTCCCCTAATATCCGTACAAGACTAAAAAGTAACGGCTAGGGAATATCCACATATATCTCCCCCCTACTCCCCCCCCACTCCTCCCACTCCTCCCACTCCTCCCACTCCTCCTCTCCCCCGCTCCCCTGCTCCCCCGCTCCCCATCTCCCCATCTCCCCCGCTCCCCGCTCCTCATCACCCCCTGAGCCTATGTTTGCTGACTTTTTCATTAAGCGACCTGTTTTTACAAGTGTCTGCGCCATCATCATTCTGTTAGTGGGGGCAATCAGTATTCCCACGCTACCCACTGCCCAGTATCCAGAGATCAGCCCGACTCAAATTAACGTTACTGCTAACTATGTCGGAGCCAGTGCTGAAGTCGTGGAAAATACAGTCACGACTGTCCTGGAAAGGGAGATTAATGGTGTTGAAGGCATGAAGTACATGAAGTCGAGTAGCAGTAACAGTGGCTCTACTTCGATTGACGTTACGTTTGACTCATCACGAAACAAAGACATCGCAGCAGTTGATGTCCAAAATCGCGTGTCACTTGCTAACCCACAGTTACCAGAAGCTGTACAGAGGACTGGAGTTGTTGTAAGTAAGCAGTCCAACAACATCTTGTTAGCGATGGGGCTGTATACAGACAACAAAGAGTACGACAACGTATTTTTAAGTAACTATGCCGATCTTTATCTGGTAGATGCCCTGCAAAGAATCGAGGGCGTGGGTGAGGCACGAATTTTTGGGGAACGCCGCTATGCGATGCGCCTGTGGCTAGACCCTAACCGCCTCGCCAGCCGTAACTTGGTTGCTCAAGACGTAATTGATGCGGTGGACGAACAGAACTTACAGGTAGGTGCTGGACAAATCGGTCAGCAACCAGCCCCAGATGGGCAACAGTATCAAATTGACCTCCGCGCTGTTGGTAGGCTCACGGAGGTATCGGAATTTGAGGATATCGTCATCAAAAGTGGTGCTGATGGCACGCTTGTCAAGCTTAAAGATGTGGGTAGGGCTGAACTGGGAGCAGAAAATTATAGTACGTTTCTGCGATTTAGAGGCAATGAGGGTGTGGGGATCGGGATATTTCAAATTCCGGGTAGCAATGCTTTGGATGTTGCCAAGGCAGTCAAAGTAGAAATGGCAAGACTGGCTGAGAGTTTCCCGCCGGGGATGAAATATCAAGTTGCTTTTGACACAACTTCATTTGTGGAAGAGTCGCTGGCGGAATTAATTAAGACGCTGTTGGAATCGATCGCTCTAGTCGTCTTAGTAATTTATATTTTCTTACAAGACTGGCGCACCACGCTGATTCCCGTGATCGTCATTCCTTTAACATTAATTGGAACTTTTGCTTTTGTTAAGGCTTTCGGATTTTCGATCAACACCCTAACTTTGTTTGGTCTGACTTTAGCCACTGGATTAGTAGTTGACGACGCAATCATCGTCGTAGAAAACGTCTCTCGCTTAATTGAAGATGAGGGAATGCCACCGCGTCAAGCTGCCTCTGAATCTATGAAAGAGCTGCTTGGGGCATTGATCGCAACTTCACTTGTGCTGATGGCAGTGTTTGTGCCAGTAGCATTCTTCCCAGGCTCGACGGGACAAATTTATAAACAATTTGCGCTCACGATCGCCTTTTCAGTCGCAATTTCGACGTTTTTGGCGATTACACTAACTCCTTCGCTCTCAGCTTTGATACTGCGTCCAGGACAAAGACCGCGCGGTTGGCTGGGTCGAGTGTTTGACCAAATTAATCGGTTCATTGATTGGACACGCAGGGGATATGCGCGATCGCTTAACCGTCTGACAAGATTTAAAAGTGTTGTTGTCGGGCTATTTATCGTCTCCTTAGGACTGACAGGCTGGCTTTACGTAACCGTACCTACAGCATTTCTCCCCGATGAAGACCAAGGCTATTTCATCACTATTGTTCAAGGACCAGAAGGAGTTTCGCTGAACTACACCAGCGATGTTATGAGTCAGGTTGAAAAAGAAATCCTCAAACTACCTGAAGTAACTGGAACATTCGCATTAGGTGGTTTTAGTTTTAGTGGAAGTAGTGCTAATAGTGGCGTAATATTTACAACGCTCAAGCCTTGGGATGAGCGGCATGAACCAGATCAGTCAGCACAAGGGATAATCGCCAAAATGGGAGGCTTGCTATCGGCAATTCCAGAAGCGAGAATTTTTCCAGTTAATCCGCCAGCAATTCAGGGTTTAAGCAGTTTTGGTGGCTTCGAGTTTCAGTTGCAAGACCGGAGAGGCAACAGTGGACTAGATACAATGGTTCAAGCTATGGGTGAAGTGCTGGGACGCGCAAATCAGACACCCGGATTGCAAGCTGTATTTAGCACTTTTGCGGCAAACACGCCTCAGCTTTTGATTGACGTGGATCGTAACAGAGCTAAGACACTGGGAGTTGATGTAGATGATGTTTTTAATACTTTACAGAGTTACTTGGGTTCGCGGTATGTCAATGACTTCAATCTAGAGCAACGGACTTATCGAGTGTATGTCCAAGCAGACGCACAGTTTCGCTCTAATCCTGGTGATATTGGTCTACTGTATGTGCGTTCACAAAATGATCAGATGATTCCCTTAAGTAATCTAGTCAAGGTTACGCCAATCACGGGAGCGCAAACTATTAATCATTACAATTTGTTCCGGTCAATTGAAATTACTGGTTCAGCCGCTCCGGGTTCTAGTTCGGGTCAAGCAATTGGGGCGATGGAACAAGTAGCTAAACAGGTATTACCAGCAAGTCTGGGCTACGAATGGTCAGGAATATCTCTAGAGGAGCAAGAGTCTGGCGGTCAAGCAGTGATAATTTTTGGACTGGGACTGGTATTTGTGTTTCTGGTACTGGCTGCTCAGTACGAGAACTACGTTGACCCGATAATTATTATGCTGTCAGTTCCCTTAGCTATTTTAGGGGCGCTGTTGGCGCAGTCGCTACGCGGTTTACCCAACGATGTATATTGCCAAGTTGGTCTAGTGATGCTGATTGGTCTGGCAAGTAAAAACGCGATTCTGATTGTAGAATTTGCCAACCAGCTAAGAGAAAAAGGGTATTCGATTACTAAGGCGGCGGTGGAAGCTTCCCAAGATCGCTTGCGACCGATTTTGATGACTTCGTTTGCTTTTATCCTCGGTATTACACCTTTAGTAAATCCCGAAGGAGCAGGCGCAGCTAGTAGAAAATCTCTTGGTACAGCAATTGTTGGCGGAATGCTTGTTTCTACTTTCTTGAGTCTGTTTGTCGTACCAATTCTATATATCGTGATTGGGAATATTCGCGATCGCATTATGTCGCGTCGTCAGCCTCACAAGACTGAGCAGATTGTTGAGCCTAGTTCGGATGTCAAAGTACCTTCTGGAAGCCACCGTTAATATTTACTACTGTTTGGGGAGTAACGGATGCCTACTATTGCTAAAAACAACGATCTGCTTACCGTAGTTATCATCTTTGCTGTTGAACCTGAACGAAAGCAGGAACTGATAAATGCGATCGCGGAATTCCTCGAAACAGCAGTGAAGCATCAACCAGGTTTCGTCTCATCCAGCATTCACAAAAGTCTGGATGGTGTGCGGGTGATGAACTATGCCCAGTGGCAAAGCCAGGAAGACTACCAAGCGTTTATCAACAATTCCGAGGTTCAATCTCAGGGTGCAAAACTTTCTAATTTTCATTTACTAGACGCGCACGTTTACGAGGTTGCGATTTCCGTTCCAGAGGATGCCACACTCAAAATTGCTAGAGGCGGTTTGATTCACCTTGCCGAATTCAAGGTAAAACCAGAAAATCAGCAACGCCTAGTGGAATTGGAAAGAGAATATGTAGGGATAGGATTGCAGCATCCAGACTTAATGTCTGCCAACTTCCACCGTTCGCTTGATGGTACGCGCACTGTGAACTATGGGCAATGGCGCTCTTTAGACAATTTTGAAGAACTACTGAAACCAAAGTACAAACCCTTGTCTGAGTATTGGCAAGGTTTGGCTGAAAATGAGTTTCATCTGTATGAGGTTGTTTTCACTGAACCAGCTGAGTAATAGATATTCTGGTTTGTGATCTTGGCATTTGTGCAAGCAATCTGCTGAACAGAAGGAAGCTAATTTATGACATCGTTGACTGGAAAAGTTGCAATTGTTACGGGTGCATCACGAGGAATTGGACGGGCAATTGCCCAACGTCTAGCCAAAGATGGGGCATCGCTTGTGATTAACTATGGGCGGAGTGCTGACGAGGCAAAAGAGCTAGTTTCAATCATTGAGGCTAATAATGGACAAGCATTAGCTGTCCAAGCAGATATGAGTTCTGTTGCAGATATTCGCCGTCTGTTTCAAGAAACAATTGACAAATTTGGGCAGTTAGATATTTTAGTCAACAATGCTGGCATTGGTAAAGTGGCAGCGATCGCTGAAGTCACAGAATCAGACTTTGATGCTGTATTTGCAGTTAACGTCCGGGGTGTTCTATTCGCTATGCAAGAAGCAGCAAAGCGCATGAACAATAACGGACGCATTGTATATATTTCTTCTAGTACCACTGTTTATCCTCAAGTGGGTATGGCTGTATATGGTGCTAGTAAAGCTGCGCCCAAACATTTTACAGAAGTGCTTGCACAAGAATTAGGAGAACGTGGAATTACAGTCAATAGTGTTGTACCAGGGCCAACCAGTCCAGGAATGTTTGATCATATGCCACCGGAAATGCACAAAGCGGCGGCAGCTAGTTCTCCTTTTGGTCGTATCGGACAAGCTGAAGACATTGCTGATGTGGTTGCCTTTCTCGTTAGCGAGGAAGCACGTTGGATCACAGGACAGCATATCGTTGCTAATGGCGGGGCAAAGATTTGATTACTACTAACGCTTAAAGAGGCATTATGGAATTAACAGGCATTGCAATTGTGACTGGTGCTTCACGAGAAATTGGGCGGACTATTGATTACATAAACATCCTTGAATTGTCTAGTACAGCCTGAAGATATTGCTTCTGTTGTATCGCTGCTTCTGTCGGACGACGCACAGTGGATTCGAGCGGATGGTGGCATTGTGTAAGGATTGCACAGCCCAAGCATTATTTACCTTTCAGCTATGTCAGGAAGGGTAAATAAATAATTAAGATTTATGGTCAACTTACAAAAAACACAACTTCATGCAACCAGCAACCGATAGTCAGCAGAACAAAAAGAAACTGTATCTAGAGCCGAATTTTCAGATTATTTGTGCAGTTTCTCTAGTAGCTGTACTCGGAGTTGCCAGCGTAACTCCAGCTTTTCCCAAATTAGCCGAAGCATTGAATGTACCTCCAACAAATATCGGCTTGTTAGTTACAGCATTTACATTTCCAACTCTTATTTTAGGCCCTGTTATTGGTGTTCTTGCTGATAGAATTGGCAGAAAGAAAATTCTTGTTCCTTCACTAATATTATTTGGAATTGCTGGGACAGCCTGCGCTTTCGTACGTGACTTTAACCTGTTACTTTTATTGCGTTTTATAGAAGGAATTGGCGCTGCTGCTTTACTTTCTATGAGTGTCACCTTAATTGGCGATTTGTATGCAGGAGAAAGACGTGCTGAAGCTATGGGTTATAACGCTAGCATTAGTAGTATTGGGACAGCACTTTATCCCACAATTGGTGGCGCACTGGCGACAATCGGCTGGTATTATCCATTTGCGTTACCAATAGTCGCGATTCCTATCGGATTAGTGGTATTTTTTGCATTAAAAAATCCTGAACCAAAAGGAGAACGTAACCTGAAAGAGTATTTAATCAATGCTCAAAAAGTTATTAAAAATCGTCAGTTGTTTGGGCTTTTCATTGCTAGTGCTGCTAACTTCATTCTTTTATACGGAGCCTATGTAACTTATTTACCTCAGTTAATTAACGATAGATTCAAAGCATCGCCTTCTACAATTGGATTAATACTCTCTAGTATTTCGGTTGCGATCGCGCTCACCTCTTCACAATTAGGAAAACTAGCAAAACGATTCCCACCAACAACTTTAATCAGAGCATCTTTTGTTTTCTATGCTGTAGCTTTATTAATTGTTCCCTTTGTGTACAGTTTTTGGCTACTATTAATTCCAACTACAATTTTTGGTATTGGTCTTGGCATTGGTTTTCCTAGTATCCAAACTCTTTTAGCAGCATTAGCACCAAGAGATTATTTAGCTACAGTAATATCTGTAAATGGAACATTTTTTGGATTAGGTCAAACAGTAGGACCATTACTGATGGGATTAGCTTATGACATTGGCGGCATTAGTAGTGTATTTTATGCAGGAGTTGGTTTTGCAGTTCTTACGCTTATTGTGTTCAGATATTGCACCTGTATGTGATGATTTTATTAAAGAGGTTAATTAAACTCAGTTGTTAAGTTCATGTAACTTGATGACAGCAGAAAATTTTTATAACTTTATTTAAGTTGGAGTAGTGATGAAAGTTAGCTCCTCGTACACAAGGCTTTTAGTTTCTGATCTCGAAGCTTGCTTGCAATTTTACAAAAATGCAATGGAATTTAAGGTGACTATCGAGGATCTCAACAGTGGATATATTGAATTTGCCCCTCCAAACATGAGGCTTGCTTTATTCCGGCGGCAAGAAATGGCAGAAATGATTGGTACTGCTGACAAGCCTTTGGATGCAGAATGTCAAGATAGAGTTGTATTAAATTTTATAGTGTCTGACTTGGATGAGGCATATCATCAACTACGACATAAAGGAATCAAATTTACTACAGAACCTTTAAGTAATCCATACTATGGAATTAAAACAGCATATCTTCGAGATCCTGATGGAACTCTTATCGGACTTTTCCAACCGCTAATGTAAGACGTATCGCTCATGAAAGTATTTTTAGGCACTTTTAATGTGTGTTTGATTTCTGCATTTTTATCAGAGCAAGAGCTACTAAATTAAAGCGTTAACAAATATCGCGTTTAAGATTAAGGACGAGATAGAATTACATCTTCGTAAAAGTCTGTAATAGCACACTCAAAATTAACACTTGCTAGATGAATTTTGTCTTCTGCGCTATACAGGTAAAGTACCCATTGACCTTCTGAGTTACGGCGAAAACACTCGACACTCATGCGAGTTTGACTAACTAATACATATTCCTGAAGCGACTCTAAATGACGGTAATCAGCAAATTTGTCACCTCTATCAAATGCTTCAGTCGTAGAAGATAGCACCTCGACAATTAAGCAGGGATAACGTAAAAAGTTATCAAACGCTCTATCCCTTTGATCACAACTAACCATTACATCAGGGTAATAATAGGTGTTAATTGACTCAATGTGAGCCTTTGTGTCTGCTATGTAAGTTAGGCAACCACTCCCGCGCAAGTGATTTCTAAGCAATGCAAACACATTTCCAGCAATTAATACATGAACATTACTTGCACCTGGCATTGCATAAACCTCACCCCGTCTATACTCATGCTTGATAGAACTGACCTGTTCTCCTTTGAGATAATCTTCTGAAGAGATATAGCTAGAACTTGGACTCGCAATCATCAGTAATCACCTTTACGCTTTGTACCTAGTTTAAGAAACATCCTCACTTATGGCTAAACCCGTAATCATGACCGTTGACGACGATCCTGAAGTTTTGCAAGCAGTCGCACGGGATTTGCGACGAGCATATGGCGATCGCTTTCGAGTAATTCGTGCAGATTCGGGAGATTCGGCGCTGAAAGTTACCGAACAATTGAAACTACGTAACGAATCAGTGGCGTTGTTTCTAGTCGATCAAAGAATGCCTCAAATGAGCGGCGTAGAATTTCTAGAAAAGGAAATGGATCTGTTTCCCGAAGCCAAAAAAGCTCTACTCACCGCTTATGCAGATACCGATGCAGCGATTCGGGCGATTAACACAGCAAAAATTGATTACTACTTGATGAAGCCTTGGGACCCTCCTGAAGAAAAGCTGTATCCCGTGTTGGATGACCTTTTAGATGATTGGCAAGCTTCGTTTCATCCCCCATTTGAGGGCATTCGCGTCATTGGCAATCGCTGGTCCCCTCAATCTCACCAAATTAAAGACTTCCTAGCGCGGAATCAAGTGCCTTACCAATGGTTGGACGTGGAATTAGATCCAGAAGCACAAAACCTGATCTCCTACGCCGAAACTGAGGATAAAAATAAGCCATACCTGCCGTTAGTCTTGTTTCCTGATGGTGTACGTCTTGTGCAACCATCGAATCTCCAGATTGCCGAAAAAATTGGGCTGAATACTCAAGCTCAACTGCCGTTTTACGATCTAGTAATTGTTGGTGGTGGCCCTGCTGGTTTAGCAGCCGCAGTTTATGGCGCATCGGAAGGACTTAGCACAGTGATGATTGAACGAGAAGCGCCGGGAGGACAAGCAGGATCGAGTTCTCGAATTGAGAATTATCTTGGTTTTCCTGTTGGGTTAAGTGGCGCGGATCTAGCTCGTCGCGCCGTGACTCAGGCAAGGCGTTTTGGTGTAGAAATTCTGAGTCCGCAGGAAGTAACTAATGTGCGTGTCGAGGCTCCCTATCGAATTGTGACGCTAGGAGATGGTAGCAATATCAGTTGCCACTCAATGCTAATTGCAACTGGGGTTTCATACCGCAAACTTGATGTGCCTGGGATTGAAAAGTTGACGGGAGCAGGCGTGTATTACGGTGCAGCGCAGACGGAAGCGATCGCTTGTAGCGGTGAAGAAATTTATATCATCGGTGGCGCAAATTCCGCAGGACAAGCAGCGATGTACTTTTCTAAGTACGCCCACAAGGTAACTATGTTAGTCCGTGCCGAATCGCTTGCTAAAAGTATGTCTCAGTACCTGATCGAGCAAATTGAGGCGACAGAGAATATTACAATCCAACCGCGTTCTAGTGTTGTTGAAGTTAAAGGTGAAACCAGCTTAGAGGCGATTACAATTGCTAATGCCGATACTGGCGAACAGCAAACAGTTGATGCAACTTCGCTATTTATCTTTATTGGAGCGATGCCTGCTACTGACTGGCTAGATAGAGTGGTAGAGCGAGATCGGGGATTTATCCTCACTGGGCCAGATTTGATCCGTGAGGGCAAACGTCCCAAGGGTTGGACGCTAGAACGTGACCCCTTTTTGCTCGAAACAAATGTTCCTGGAATTTTTGCAGCAGGAGATGTGCGTCATAAATCGGTAAAGCGAGTTGCTTCGGGAGTAGGTGAAGGTGCGATCGCAGTTCAATTTATCCATCAATACCTCAGCAATGTAGTGTAATCAAACTAATTTTTTAGCCCCTTTTTCTAGCAAGGAAGGGGTTAAATACCTCAACAATTTTTTAATGCCAGAATTGAGTTAAGCATAGAGGATTTGAAGTTATGCAGCAAATAAATCTCGCTGAAGCATCCAAACATCTGCCAGACTTAATCGAAGCAGCAATTAATGGCGAGGAAATTGTAATTACAAAAGACAATCAGCCTGTTGTTAAACTTGTGCCAGTACCACCACTTAAAAAAGGGGGTCGCCGTGCTGGGAGTGCTATAGGGTTAGTAACAATATCTGATGACTTTGATGAGCCTTTAGAAGACTTCAAAGATTATATGTAATGAAGCTCCTGCTAGATACGCCTATCTTTATTTGGTATGTCTTGGACATCCAGAAACTTAGCGCCACAGTAAGGGCGCTAATTGATGATGAGGATAATGATATTCTGCTTAGTACAGCTAGTATCTGGGAAATGGCAATTAAGCAAAGCACGGGCAAGCTGAGTTTTAGTCTGCCATTTAAAGAATTTATAGAGTAGCAACTTATTGTTAACAAGTTTAATTTGCTAGAAATCAAAATAGACCGTATTAATGTTGTTGCAACGCTACCACTTCATCACCGCGATCCATTTGATCGGCTGTTAATTGCACAATCCATAGTCGAGCAAATACCGATTTTAAGTGCTGATTCTGCTTTTGATGCCTATCCAATTAATCGACTTTGGTAAGTAGCACAGGATAATCAAAATCAAAAAATCCTTTTATTCAACATCTCAGTAAGGTGTAAATAACGTCAGTTCGGGCTAAGCCGGAAGAATCAAATTGTGGTCAAGCGCGATTGAGGGCTTCTTCGGCTGATGGCAGTAACCAATCAATCCGCCCAGAATATTGACAAAGCAATTAACTGGAGAACGAT
>JAHHHE010000098.1 GCA_019359535.1 Gloeocapsa sp. UFS-A4-WI-NPMV-4B04 | reverse complement strand
GTGAACTGCGCGGAAATCTTTAACATTTTCCAGTGATTGGATCAAACTCGCTCTCATCTCTTGCCCTCAACTGGTTTACCTCATCATTGTTCTATTGTTTTTTATTTTTTAAGTGAATTATCCCTGAACAAGTAATCCGATGATGGACATCCAAGTCTAAGATATGTGCTGACCTCTCACTATTTAATAGGTAGCTCCTCTGCACAGCACGGAATACAAAACGCTTAAACCAATACTTAGAACTAATTTTACGCTTTTGTAACCCACTACCCTATACTTTGCTATGACACCAAAACATAAAAATGTAAGTTTTGGTAGATTTGCTTAATGTTTATAAGCAACAGGAGTGCAAATCATGAGTAATTCGCAATTGCGGGATACATCTGAAGCAGTGCTGACTTCAATGACTGAAGCAGAATTCGCCGACTGGCGCTCCCAAGAAGGAGCGCACATTGTTCAGCATTGCGGGCGTTACTGGCAGGAGGTACGTCCTGGCTTTTATCAGCCACTTCATTTATTAGCTCGCTTGAGCGCAGAGCAGGCGACGCGCCCAGCGCTATTGTGCTGGGGTTTCCAAGCAGCGTTGTGTGAAGATGACCAAGGGGCTGCCAACGCTTCAGTGCCTGTTCACTTGTTGTCTGACATTGAAAACTATGATTTGTCTAGCTTAAAAAAGAACTGCCGATATGATATTCGCAAGAGTCGCAGTCAGTTTAAGATTGTCGAGTTAACTGGGCCAGAATTGTTGTATGAGCAAGGATATGAAGTTTTTATCTCGGCAACGACGCGGACAGGGGAACCAGATGTGCGCTCAAGAAAGAAATATCTAGCCAGCCTTAAGAACTATGTCGTTCCCAAACGTCGGTTAATTCTTGCAGGTCTAATCGGTGACAAGCTATGCGGCTATATTACTGGCTACGCTGTAGACGGGATTGCGTACGGTGACAAACTTTATATGGCTACTGAGGTATTAAAGACCAACATTAACAGAGTATTGCTGTTTGAGTTTGCCCAAGCTTGCCGTCGTGGCAAAATCTGTGAGTTTTTTATCGGTCAGCACTGGCGGGAGAAGCCAGGGTTAGTAGAATTTAAACAGGGAATGGGCTTCTCAGTAAAATATCTTCCTACCAAAGTGCAGATGAATCCAATTATTGGGCAATTTATCCGCAGACACCGTCCGCACATATATTATCGCTTGACTGGGCATGACTGAATTCCAGGCTGCCGTTTATTCTTAAGTATTAGATGAATATTTAAGTATCAGCCTAGAAGAAACTAAGTATAGAAGTAGTAAAAATTATCATATTGTCATCTCATGAAGGGTTTTACATTCAGTTATAAATTAATGCAAAAGGTATTTTAAATGGAAATTTCTTGGCAAATACTTCAGAGTTTAGAAAAAAAATATGGCGATTCATTTTACATTTTAGATTTAAGAAAGTTTGAAAATAATTATCAAGAGTTTTTGACATCTTTTCGCGAAATATATTCAAATAGCAATATCGGATATTCTTATAAGACGAATTACACTCCTAAGCTTTGTCAAAGCGTGAATTTTATGGGAGGGTATGCCGAAGTTGTATCACAAATGGAGTATGACTTAGCTATACGTATTGGTGTGCATCCATCAAAAATTATCTTTAATGGGCCCTTTAAGCTTAAAGAAGATATAGAAAACGCTATTGTGGCTGGTTCCATTGTTAATCTAGACTCGTCACACGAAGTCTCAATTGTTGAAAATTTAGCACAAAGATTACCAGATGAACATAAAATTTCTGTTGGTTTAAGGTGTAATTTTGATGTTGGTGCAAGTAATACATCACGATTTGGTTTTGATGTTGAAGGAGGTGAACTTAATCACGCATTCAATACTCTTAATCAGTTAAATAATTGTGCTGTAGAAGGAATCCATTGCCACTTTTCTACACCTAAAAGAAGCGTGGAATCTTATGCTTTACGGGCAAAAAAAATGCTAGAGCTGAGCAAATTTTATTTTCAAGAACGTCAACCGAGATTTATTGATTTGGGCGGTGGTTTTTTTGGCAAAATGAGCGAAGACTTGCGAAAACAATTTGACTGGCCTATACCCAGCTATCAAGAGTACGCACAAGCGATCGCTCCTCAGTTTAAAAATCAATTTTCTCAAGGCGTAGGGCCTGAATTAATCCTTGAGCCTGGTGTGGCAATTGTCGCAGATGTCATGAAGTTTGTAACTAAGATAGCTGGTGTAAAAACTGTGCGATCGCGTCAGCTTGCTTTGGCAACAGGTAGTATCCAAAACGTTAAGCCAACATTGAACGACAAAAACTTGTTAATGAGAATTTATAAAAATGATGATTTTAATCGAGAAAAACTTGTAGGACAACTTGATATAGTTGGATACACTTGTATGGAACACGATTGTTTATACAAGGGATATCAAGGAGAAATAGGCGTAGGCGACTATATTGTTTTTGATAATGTTGGCGCTTATACTACTGTTTTCAAACCCCCCTTCATTCGTTCAAGTCCTCCTATTATTAGCTACGACTCAGCTGTGAATGAATATGAACTAATCAAACGTCGAGAAAGTTTGGAGGATATGTTTGCCACTTATGTAATGTAATAGTTAGAGGTATTATTCATGTTTATTCTTTATTAATTATATATGAACATTTTGTTTTCTTGTATTGGACGCAGGGGCTATATAGCAGAATATTTTAGAGATTACCTAGAACCAAACGACCGAATTATTGGTACTGCTAACTCAGAATGGACATCTGGATTTAGGGCTTGTGACTTACAAGCTATCATGCCTGATATTTTAAATTCAGATTACATACCTACTTTAATTACGCTTTGTCAAGAACAAAAAATAGACGCAATACTCTCTTTTAATGACCAAGATATTGATGTTCTTTCCCAACATCTTGATGAATTTCGTAGTTTTGGTGTAGTGCCTATAATTCCTAGCCCCCTTGTAAACGAAATTTGTTTCGATAAGTACCGCACCTACCTTTTTTTAAAAGAACATGGGTTTGATACTCCAGAAACATATATAGACTTAGAAAACGCCCTCAGTGCAATAGATACGGGTAAGTTAGCATTTCCTTTAATCGTCAAACCTCGTTGTGGTTCTGCTAGCCATAATGTGTTTACGGCTCACAATATTAACGAACTGAAAATATTTTTTAATTATGCTCCAAATATGTTGATTCAAGAGATGATTACAGGGCAAGAATATGGCTTTGACATTTGTAATGATCTTCAAGGACAAGTATTAGCAGTTGTACCCAAACGCAAGATTGCTATGCGTTCTGGGGAAACAGATCAAGCTGAAACTTGTGATACCCCTAGCTTGATTGATTTAGGCTTACGCCTTGGTCAGAAATTAGGGCATATAGGGCCACTGGATGTGGACTTATTTGTCCAAGGTAGTAAAACTTTTATTTTGGAGTTAAATCCACGTTTTGGTGGAGGATATCCCGTATCTCATCTAGCAGGCGCTCAGTTTCCGCAATTGATACTGAAGATGATTAAAGGAGAAACTGTGCAACCTCAAATTGGGCAGTTTCAGTCTGGAGTAATTATGATGAAAGAATATAATGTTATGGGTGGAAAAAAAGTAGACTTTTTTAGAAGTATTTTTAAAATGTCTTAGATAACTAAAAATAGTAAATCTACACAAATTTAACTATTAACCAGTGACATACATATAATTTTTGTAGTTTTTTAACTTATGCTCTACTGTTCAAAGTAAAGAGTAGGAAAAATATTTTTTAAATCGAACATAAATCACAATATAAAAATTTAGGTGCTTGATTAAGGCAAAAGGGATAACAAATGCTTTCAATAGCATGACTTAGCTATTAAAGCTTCAAAACTAGAAAGTCACTGTGTGGATTATTGTGTTGTGAGCATATACATGAGTTAAGGCAAACGCAAATTAGATTTCAATGAAGCTACTGATATAAATTGGATTTTTATTAGCTTGCGATCATTCCTACGAATTCACTCTAAGCAATAGGAGAGTAGCTAATCAATGAGTAATTCGCAAATGCGGGATGTTTCCGAAGCGGTGCTGAGTTCAATGACCGAAGAAGAATTTGTCAACTATAGCCGGCATAAGGGAAATCACGTTGTCCACCATCGCGGGCGTTACTGGGAAGAGATGTTTCCTGGCTTATATCAACCAGTCCATTTTTTAGCACGCTTGAGCGCAGACCAGGTAACGCGCCCATCATTATTGTGCTGGGGATTTCGGGCAGCTTTGAGTGAAGATGACCAAGAGGCTGCTAACGGATCAATCCCTGTTCACTTGTTATCCAATGTTGAAGGCTACACTTTGGAGACCCTTGCGTCGAAGCGTAGAAATCAACTAAGAAAGTGCTGCAAGCTAGTTAAAATTGTCCAGCTGATTGGTTCAGCGCTGTTGCAAGAGCAGGGATATGGAGTCCTTGTTTCATCTTTGCAGCGAACATTGAACCCAACAGGGAATCCCTATCGAAAAATGCCCTTAAAAGAGGATTATCTAGCGGATCTCGCAGACTGGAGTACCCACAAAAATGAGTTAATTCTTGCAGGTTTTATTGGTGACAAACTAGGCGGATATATCATCGGGTACGCCGTTGATGGAACTGCGTATATGGAAAGCGTTGATGTTGCAACGGAAGCATTGGCAACCAACATTAGCACCGGATTGTATTTTGAATTCGTGCAGGCCTGTCGCCGCTCTGGGAAAATTTGTGAGATCGTTAATAGCCCACATATGCCGGAAGATCCAGCGCTAGGAAACTTCAAAGAAGGAATGGGCTTCCCCGTGAAATATGTTCCTAGCAAGGTGCAGCTAAATCCAATTATCGAGAAATATAGCCGCTACCGCCGTCCACTGGGATACTACCGCTTGACAGGCTACATTGATCATAATAAAAGTTGATGCTGGATAAGCTGTGTTGCCAGCAGGTAGGGAATTATTGTGCTTGGGTCGAACTAGAAGACACATTGCTAAATCTACCCAGGAAATGATTGCCCGTATATTCAGCATTATTCTATACTTACTACGAACTTAGAGTCAAATGACAAAACCAATTCTGCTCTCGACACCTCACATGGGCGATCGCGAATTAGAGTTCGTCAAAGAAGCTTTTGATACTAACTGGATTGCTCCGATTGGCCCTCATGTAGATGCTTTTGAGCAAGAATTTTGTCAAGTCGTCGGTGCTCGTCATGCTGCTGCTGTTAGCTCTGGAACTGCTGCTTTGCATTTAGCCCTCAGATTGATTGGCGTTGAGTCTGGGGATGAAGTTTTTTGCTCTAGCTTCACTTTTATTGCTACTGCTAGTCCGATTACCTACTTAGGGGCAAAACCAGTTTTCATTGATAGCGATCGCACGTCTTGGAACATGAATCCCGACTTGTTACGGGAAGCCTTAGAGCGTCGCGCTCGAAGTGGTAAATTGCCTAAAGCGGTTGTGCTTGTGCATTTATATGGTCAAAGCGCTGACATCGACCCGATTGTTGCAGCTTGCTCCGCTTATCAAGTGCCGTTGATTGAAGATGCCGCAGAATCTCTGGGCGCTATCTACAAAGGGCGATCGCCTGGAACCTTTGGATGCATTGGCATTTACTCATTTAATGGCAATAAAATTATCACTACTTCTGGCGGCGGTATGTTGGTTGCGGACGACTCCCAATTGGTGAGTAAAGCGCGTTTCTTGGCAACTCAAGCCCGCGATCCGGCTCCGCATTACCAACATTCTGAAATTGGCTATAACTACCGTCTGAGCAACGTTTTAGCCGGAATTGGTCGCGGTCAATTGCGCGTTCTTGGCGATCGCGTAGCAGCCAGACGGCATAACTTTGAAGTTTATCAACAAGCTTTGGGTTCCTTGCCAGGAATAGAATTTATGCCTGAAGCTACATTTGGACGTGCCACTCGCTGGTTAACGTGCTTGACAATCAACCCGATCACTTTTGGCGCAGATCGAGAGCAAGTTCGCCTAGCACTTGCTAAACAGCAAATTGAAGCTCGTCCTGTTTGGAAACCTCTGCATTTACAACCTGTATTTGCTAATTGTGAATGTATTGGAGGCGCGATCGCTGAAGATTTGTTTAAGTGGGGTCTGTGCTTACCTTCTGGCTCTAATCTGACGATTGAAGACCTAGAGCGAGTCATTCAGGCGATCGCTGAAATTCACCAAAGGACTGTGCAAACTCATGCAAATTAAGCAACCATCCGTTTTAATTCCTGATCATTGCAATAACTTCCTTGTTTACTATGTCATCCGCTCTTTAAAAGAAGCTAGCAGCGACTTTAAGATAAACGTGATTGTTCCCTCGGATCATGCACCAACTGATAAATCTTGGTTGATTTTTTACAAGCATTCGAGATATATTAACAATTTAATCTTTTCGGAAAATGAGGTTAATTCAATAGAGTATTTAAACGAGATAATTGAGATAATAGAAAATACCGGAATAGATATTGTGTTTCCGGCAACAGATGTCGGCTTCAAGTTTGTTGCAGAATATAGAGATCAGTTGTCAAATTTTTGTAAAGTAGTAGCATCACCAAGTCATGATGCTTTACATACGGCATTGGATAAATGGAGTTTACACCTCTTTTTAAACAAGCACAATATCCCAGTGCCAAAAACAATCTTGCTTAGAGAAATTGAGCAGTTTAACCAATTTAATTATCCTATACTACTCAAACCAATTAATGGAAGTGGCGGAGAGAACATCCAGAAATTTGACACATTAGAGCAAGCAAATTTTCAGTTTATCTTTAACGATTCTCGTGAAGCTTATATTGTCCAAGATTATATAGTTGGCTACGATATTGGTTGTAATGTTCTTTGTCAAAATGGACAAATTATTGCTTACACAATCCAAGAACTTTTAGGAATAGAGGGAGGATTTGCTCCCAAGATTAACAAGTTAAAGTTTGTCCACAACTCTGCCTTTATTGACATAGTAGCAAGAACTATGCAGTCACTTCAATGGAGTGGAGTGGCAAATCTAGACCTTAGGTATAATTCTAAAACTGGACAACTTAATGTTCTCGAAATTAACCCAAGATTTTGGCAATCTCTGATGGGTTCTGTCTCAATTGGTGTAAATTTTCCGTATCTTCTATATTTATTATCAAGTGGTATCAGTTTTGAACCTGTCTCCTATCAAGAAAAGTATTATGCTAAAATCCAAAGATTTATTAAGGATGCTTTAAACGGCTCTTTAGAATACAGTTTGTCTGATACCAATATCAAATATTTATTGACAGATCCTAATAGTGTATTTCAGTTTATGCTATATCGTTTTTTAAAGAAGATAGTTTTTCTCAAAAATTACAATTAAATTTGTTGCTTGCGCTACGGCTCAAAAACAAGTTCGCCTAGCACTAGCTAAACAGCAAATTGAAGCTCATTCTCAGCGAGAAACCTTTATATTTACAGCGTATATACCAGTTGTCAGTATACCCAATATATATTAGTTCTTATCTGCCAAAAGTAAAAAGTAGAGTAGGCAATGCCTACTCTACTACCATGCAAAACTTTTTGGACATGAAGCTAAAGATATTGCAACTTACTCCAACTTCCTATAAGAAGGTACTACGGATTTTTTAACTGAAGCACCATTTTGTTCAGCGTTATAATTGTTTGAAAAATAGTAGTAACTGTAGGGTTCATTCTTAGGAATAACTCCGTTGATCACCTGACCCAAGACTTTTTGCTCTGACTGCTCCAAAAATTCTTTAACAAGAACAGCAGTGGCAGAATCTACTACTCCCGGTCGGACTACTAACAAAACACCATCAACCATTTTGCCCAAAATCGAGGCATCAGCATCAACACTCAACGAAGGAGTGTCGATAATTGTGAAATCGTAATTTGCTGAAAATATCTCAATCAATGAAGCCATCGGCTGAGAGTCAAGAAGAGCCATAGGATTAGGTGGCATTACCCCAGCAGTAAGGACATCCAGGTTAACCATTACTTCTTTAACTGCTGTTCTAAATTCCGCTTGCCCTAAAATCAGATTGCTTAAGCCTAGCTGATTTGGTAGATTCCATATCCGATGTTGCAACGGACGGTGCATATCCGCATCTACTAGCAAAACCTTACGCCCTAGTTCAGCCATAGCTACAGCCAAGTTAGCAGACACCGTTGATTTACCCTCTTTGGGTACAGAGCTAGTTATCGCAACCACTTTGATTTTTTGGTTAGCACTCAAAAACTTCAAGTTGGCTTGCAGCATCCGGTACGCTGTACTAAAAAGAGAGCGGGGGGAATCTTTAATAAAAATCTCTGGAGTAGACCGCTCTAAATCTCTACCATGAGTAACTTTTTCCAACTTTTTCAAGGAAGGAATTATACCCAGCAGAGGAAACCTAAACATTCTCTTTGCTTCATCAATGGTTCTGATAGATGTATCTTTCGCTTCCAAAATAAAAGCAGTAGCTACACCAAGCAGCAGACCAAGTATTGCCCCTGCACCTAAATATAAACTCTCACGCGGAGCAATAGGTTCATCAGGAACCAAGGCAGACGAAATAATCCTAGCAGTAGCTGTATTCTGATTTTCTGCTATCCGCAATTCCTGGAACTTCTGCAACAGAATTGCATAAGTAGATTGCGAGGCTTGGAGTTGACGTTCTAGTTCACGCTGTTTTTGCTCCAGACTAGGTAAGATATTTACCCGTTGCTTGTAAGTATTTTGCAGGTTGGATAAAGCAGCAGCTTGACTTTCCAAGCCTAGCCGTCTTGCCTCTGATTTGACGAAATCTGCGGTAAGAGTTTGTTCAAACTGACTATTCTGCGAAATCCTATTAGGGTTTAATCTCTTGGTTCCAAGAACCTGTTTCATTTGTTCTTGTAGTAAGCCCTGTAGGTCTGCTTTCTTACTCTTGAGAGAGGCTATTGCAGGATGATTTTCCTGCAAACGACTGCGGTCTTGTGCCAACTGAGAGTCTACAAGTTGGATTTGTTTTAGTGTTTCTTGCACTGCTGGAGACTGGCTAACGGAAGTTACAGTGCTTGCCTCTTGTAAATCTCTGCCTAACTCGTTTTTAAGCAGTGCGGACTGTGCCTTTGCATCTGCCAGTCCAGTTTGAGTTGTATTAGTTTGTCTTTCCAAGTCTTGAATAACTGCTACTGCTGATTTTGCTTCTTCGTCTAGAGAGACAACTTTATTTGCTTCTTTGAATCTCCGCAGAGCTAATTCTGCTCGACGCACAGTGATTTCAGACTTAGGTAACTGTTCTTCAATAAACTCCCGTGCAGCTACAGCTTCGGCTTGGTTATCTCGTTGGTTGTTCATTAAATAAACAGCCATCAAAGTATTAACAACCGTTGCAGCCTTTTCAGGGTCATTATCTTTATAGGAAATCTGCAATATATCGGTATTTTCGATCGGGCTAACAGTGAGTTGTGCTAGGAATTGCTTAATTTTTAGAGGATTATCCTGTTTATCTTTTAGGTCTAGTATAGTAATCAGCTTTTGGGTAATTGGCACAGAGCGAATAGTCTCTGCCTCTGTTTCCAGAGGGCTCCCCTGCTCCTGCAAGGGATTTAACTGTCCTATTTCTTTGCCCAATCCCGTTAGAGAGGGGGTAGCACTTGTCTTTTGAAACCGAAGTTTTCCTTCTGCTAAATAAATGGGCTTTTGCAATAACAAACTCAGGACTGTAAGCGCCAAAACAGATGCGAAAACAACTGAACCAGGCAACCAACGCCGCTTGAGAATGAGCCAGTATTGCTGGAACCCTAGAGAAGATTCTGTAGATTCCATATTTTTAAATGGTTTATCAATGAAATGAATAAGATTGATCGACCGGAAGAAAGCTGTTAGGAAGTCTCCTTCTTTGGTATGGTTGATCACTTCGAGGCTAATACGCTTTAGAGCAGCTGCTGTGCAGTGGATGTGAAATTGTCCATATTCTACCTAGTTTTAATAGTGATTTACGTAAACTTTTCTTGAGGTAAAGTTTGACACCTACTTTTTGCTCACCTTAGTGTTAGGAACCTGACAACCGACGCTGCCATTCAGCCTCGATTTGTGCGGATCGCTCTAACTCCTGTTCCAGCAGATCAGTTTCAGTGGTGTAAACCAAATCTTCCTTACCGATAACTGTTTCTGCGGCAAACTGATGAGCATAATCAATTTTTTGCTTTAAAGTAGCATCCGCGCTTGCTAGTTGCCGCGCCCGTGCTTGCCTTTGGTGATTGCGATCACTAATCTTATTATTGCGCCCCTGAATCCAGAAATAACGCACTAAAGGCACACTCAGAAAAGCCACACCATAGCCCAGCAATAACCAGTAAATACCTTGCACGAAGGCGACAAGTCCGCCTAGTTCAGCAGCAATGCCATCGGCTAGCAATCTTCCTAGTACCAAGACTCCGACAAAATTGAGCGCACCCAAGCCAGCACTAAGGATAATTTGTCCTGAACTAGCGGCACTAAAACGCAGCTTTATCTCCTCTAGATAGTCTGGCACAGGCAGACGACGGCGCGAAGCTGCTGTAGTTTGCAAATCGGGAAAGTGATATACAATCTGTCCTTCAGGGCTTACTACTGGTTGGCCATTGAACCGAGTTAGCACTGGTAGCATATAATCTTCATACTCTCTGGCATATCCCTCCCCAATGTCATCTAAATAGGGAGCAATTTGTTCAGCTACAACTGCGCCGCCATTATTACGAATTACGCCAGCGATTTGTTGCCAACGGCGTTCTTCTAATTCAGCGTTAGGATTGCCATCACCAAACAAAAACGAGAAGATCGCTTCAAAGAAATTTAACTCGCTTTGTTCTCGCCGCCGTTGTTGATAGCGAGTGTCATAGTCTGGATAGAAAACCCAAAACCAATCGGGACCAATCCAGAAGTAAGGCATATATATCATCCCACCGCTGGAACTACCTCTGTCGCCACTATCATTGTTGTCTTTATTGGTAGCAGTGATGATGATAAAGATAGTGATAAAAATCAGTGCTATTGACAGTAGTAAGACAATTCCAAAAGAAATGCGGATCAGATAAAACAAAACCCGCCAGACTCTTTTCCACCATTCCTGCAATCTCAGCCGCAAGAATTTGTTACGTAAAATTGTCTTGAAGTTTTTGGGAAACAGGTAAACAATTTCGCCAGATTCAGCTACCTGCAAGTGTCCACCAGTATCCGAGGCGAGGGTTAATAATCCTTGTTGAGCCAAATTAACGTTTAATCCTGCTTGAGTGGCTACATCTCCCACAGTGACGCGATAGCCTAGCTGTTCTACAGCTTGCATAATATTAGGACTTGGAGCCATTGCCCTTGCCTCAATCAAAAAATGATCATCTTCTTTAAGTATAAAGTTCTGTCTTTAGTAAGTTGGCATGGAGCGGGATCGCAATTCTAGGTTTAATGATACTTTTGCTTCATATAACTTTATATAATGCCATCAGGTATCTTAGTTTCTGCAAGAAATATCAACTTAAAATTTGAGGGATTAGAAAAGTAGTGTTTTGCTATATTAGCCTCTATGCTAGTTCGATTTAGATCGCACTCTTGGCAAAGTTATATTATTTATATAACAGACAATTTTGTAGGTTCAAACTGATATTTATAAGTAAATCTCTTCAGTTTTTTAGTTATTATTAAAGTTTCTACCCTCAAAAGGGTAAGATTAACTATTTGATATTTGGACTTAATTGGAAGATTGCTGTTTAAAAAGTGGTAGTTCTGCCATGTCACTCTCAAATAACATAATTGATAACTGTGGAGATAAATTAGCAACAGGCTCAACAACTAGGGGAGCATTTTCTTCAAATCTAAGTTTTGAACTCTCAATATAATCTTGATCGATTTCAAAAGCTAGCCAGCGCCTTCCTAATGTTTCTGCAATTCTACCAGTCATATTAGAACCTGCAAAGGGATCTAAAACTACATCACCTGGTTCAGTACAAAGATTAATGACAAATTCCGGTAAAGCTTGAGGAAATCTTGCTGGATGTGGCTTTAAACCTTCTTCTTTACATCTTCTCTGATAATAATCATTTGAGGCTGTATTAGAAGCTGAAATAACATTAACTGGCTGGATCATATCTTCAACAGTCATGTCTAAACTCGTTGTAATAGGCTCACCTATTTCTGTATTATCTTGTGCATTAATAATATTTGGAGGAATAGCGCCACCTCTATCATTTTTGAATTTAGTAGAAATATCATGACCGGAGGGGCGAAGTTTTGCTTTATAGCCATTTTTTAAAAGATTTTTCATTGCAGCGCTATAAGGCTTTAATACTCTTTTATTATTAGCCTTTGGATGCGGTTGTTTAGAAAGCCACCAAACAGTATTAACAGCATCTTTTACTCTTTCTCTACGAACTGTCACCCATTCAGCCGGAGTAGGCAGTTTAGCAGGATTATACCAATACAATTCTTGTGCTAAATAAAAGCCCAAACCCCCTTTATCTTTATGTTTGCACAGATTAATAAGTAGCTCATAGTGATAAAGCGATCGCACTGGTACACCTTTAACCCAGCTACCACCAATATCAATTACAAGTGAACCTGTTGGCTTGAGAATTCGATAAAAATGTTCAGCAAAATCTTTAAACCATTCAATATATTCATCAGCATCAACATTGCCATACTCTTTCTTGCGTACTAACGCAAACGGAGGTGAAGTACAAATTAAATCAATGCTTTCATTAGGAATATTTGCTAGTAATTCTAGGCTGTTTCCTAGATACGCCGCCCCAAATTTAGTTTGATAATATTGCTTTTGACTTAGTTTGCTTAAGCTTTCAAACATTAGTTTTATACTATAGATAAGAATGAATAATTATTCACTTACTATAGCGTAATACTTTATGTCAGCTTTGAAGTATGAAGATCAAATTTATGACTACTGGTGTAATTTATGTATATTTTGCTCCCAGTTTGCACCGTCAAAAGGTATAACTTCAAATTGAGATAATATATCATCACCATCAAGACAGCGAATATTAATATCAATGTGGTTAGGATGCGATCGCGGACGATAAAAAGCGTGAATTCCACAGATACGGCAAAAAGTATGTTCTGCAACACCAGTATTAAACTTATATGTTGTTAATTCCTCAGCACCTTGCAGCAAAGTAAAGCGTTCAGGCGGCACAATTAGATGTAAAAAACCCTTCTTTTTACAAATAGAGCAATTGCAATCATCTGCTTTGTGCTTATCAACAATCACGCGAAACCGAACCGCACCACAGTGACAACCACCTTCGTAAGTTACAGGTTTATCTACATTAATAGTCATATTAATTAACTTCCAAAATGTTAATAATATTTCCTAATTACACCGGAATAGACTGCTATATTAGCCATTTAAAAAGAGACGTTTATTAACCTAGTAGCACAATCAATAATTAGCGAGTCCTCCTTCCTGACTCCAACTTAGAAACACGAGTTTCTAATTTATTAACTTGTTGCTTAAGTTCAATTACCAAAGTAGCTAACCGATCAAACATTTGATCGCGGCTTAATGGCGTATTACGTCCTGAATTACTCCTTGAAGGCGGTGGAGTAGCTGTTGGAGCTGCAAACCTACCAAGTTGATTTAATTGAGCCTCTATCCGGTTGAGCCGCGATTCAATACCATTAAGGTCTACTTCTAGGGCATTAATCTGAGATTGAGTTTGCGATGAAGCAGGAGCAGAAATCAACCACGTCCAGGCGACAATTACTAATAGCAATGTTAGGCAAGAAAATACAATTTTTTTGAAAAAACTATTACTTTTAAGCATAAAGTATTGTAATTCTTATTCAAGAAGTGCCTATTTATCAGATTTCAAATCATCAAATAAATGCCAATTATTAGCAGAATCGTTACCACTTTCTAGTGCTTTCACCTCAAAAGTCACATTACACGCCTTGGGTTGTTGCAGCGCCTGAACACAAACAGAGGCAATTGAATCTCGACTCACTTTACCTTTGATATTGTCGCCTTGCTCAAAAATCAACGCCTGAACTCCAGGTTCTTCAGTTAATGCACACGGTCTAATAATCGTGTAAAGCACTCCACTTTGTCTTACACTGTCCTCTCCCCGCAACTTCCATGTCAGCAGTCCGCCTAGTTGGTCATTTAAGCGCACAGCAGGTGGTTCTTCCTCTAGATTAATTCCAGGACGACCAGGACGAGTTACTCCTGCTGAACTAACCAAGACGAATTGTGGCAACGTCGCGCCGCCATATGCCTTGATAGATTCTACTTGTAAGGCAAAGCCACCGGGCGAAAACTTCGGGTTCAGTTCTCCGTCATACTCAAACTTACTCAGCATTAGTTGAAATGAGCAGATTTTACTTGTATCAATTGGCGGTGAGTCTTTCAAGGTTTTGGCACGAAATACGGGAATTAATTCAGCAAAGGGAATGCGAACATTTATCCAGCTATTACTTACAGTGTCGAAAGAATAAGAGTAGCCAATGCCATCCCATTTAGTTTCTGTGCGGATCAGGAACTTATAGCGCTTACCGTCTCCTCTAACACGCAACTCCACACCCTCGTAACCAGCCAAGTTAAATGGTGGGTCAAAATTGCGGGTACGAACTGAACCAAAACCGCCGGAGTTTTGTGTTGATACGTTGCCAGCAAATAAAGCTGTGTCTTCGACTAAGTTGATATCACTTTGACTCACGCCACCCATGACAACATCATCCACAGCACCCCAAATATTCTTTAAGTCTGCGTCAGGGTTGGTGAAATCAAATATTATTTTGTTTGCTGTAGCCAAATGCTTGGTAGCAGCCTCTACCAGATTGTTGACACCCAAATATTCCACTGCCTCTGGCGTGTCTCCGACAATTTCGGGTTGATAAAACTTTACTCCCTGATTGTACTTAGCACGATCTGGTGTGTCTCCACCAACAGGTTGCACTCGCACCGCAGTACAACACACAACGGCTTGGACTGCCATCATTTCAGGAGTTAAAGTCTCTGGCTTAGTAATATCGCCAACAACTAACTCCACATTGTCACCCAGTATTGCCTGTGCTTTGTCTGTGTCTCGAACTAAAGCACGCACTTGATAACCACGTTCAATAAGTTGCTGCACAACTCGCTTACCGACACCACCCGTCGCCCCAGCTACCAACACTACGCCCATCTTGTCTCCAGCAGGTATAACTTTATTATCATTGGTGCTACCTTTAAGCGATCGCTTTAGCCAACTGAAAAAAGGTATAACCTCGAAATAATCTAGCGTTTGGACAAATCTGCCAATATCCCATTTTTGATTCGACATTTTCACAAATCCATTTCTGATCTAATTTTTCTCGCTATCTTCTTATTAACAGATAGAACGAATTAGCTGAAGCAGGACAATTGAGTAACAACCGCATAATTAATACTCATACTCGACTTATCGGTTTACCCTGTGCCTGCACCACAATTAAATTTTTTGGCAAATATGCTGCAATTTCAACCCCCTGGCTTTGGGCAACAAGTGATAGAAACTTCGCTGGGGTCAATGGTCTATTACACCCCACTAGCTACACCTTGGTCATCACCCGTTGACCATGTACCCACTTTAATCTTCCTACACAATTTTGGTGGTGGGGCTTCGGCTTACGAGTGGTCTAAAGTGTATCCCGCCTTCGCGACAAATTACCGCGTATTAGCCCCAGACTTAATCGGCTGGGGTCAGTCTGCTCATCCAGTTCGAGACTATCAAATTGCTGATTATCTCACAACAATAGCTCAGTTTATCCACCAAACTTGTCGCCCTCCAGTGGCGGCGATAGCGTCTTCTTTGACGGCTGCTTTGACTATCCGCTTGGCAGTTCAACAACCCGATTTATTTCAAGCGCTGTTTTTAGTTTGTCCCTCTGGGTTTGACGACTTTGGGCAAAGTGCTGGACGCAGACTGCCGCTTCAGTTAATCAGTTCTCCCATATTAGATCGCTTGATATATACGTTGGGGGCTGAAAATGAATTAGCTGTACGCAACTTTTTACAGCAGTTTCTGTTCGTCAAGCCAGAACGAGTGTCTCAAGAGATGGTAGAAGCTTATCTAACATCAGCACAACAGCCCAATGCCCAATATGCGGCGCTAGCCTTTTTGCGGGGCGATCTTTACTTTGACCTTGCCTTATATATTCAGCAACTCAAAACACCTACGGTGATGTTTTGGGGCGAACAGGCACAATTTACTAACATTAATCTGGGGCGGCGTTTAGCACAGTTGAACCCAAGCGCAATTCAAGGCTTTGAAGGAATCGCCCAAACAGGAATACTACCTCATCTAGAGATGCCAGAAGTAATAATTGGGCTTTTACAGCAGTATTTCCGCTCAATATTGCCGTCTCCTGATTAACTTCAAATAGTCTATGCAGAGTGAGTAGACAAGAAAATATTTTATTCCCCTACTCACTACTCACCTCTTCACTACTCACTTCCTCATCCACAAAGCAACTAATTTGTCAAGGCTACGTCTAAGTTATTTAGGAAAGCAATTGTTACCTTAGCTGGAAAATCAGCATATTTAGGAATTTTCAGGCTAAAATCAATTACTTTCTAGCGTTAGATAGATGTAGGAACCTTTTAAACACTCTAGGGTCTACTAAATTAACATAACAACGCATACATTTTGTGGAGAATACTTTATAATGTTTGGTTTTAATCGCTGGCAGTCTGGCACAGCCGCATTAATGGCGTTAAGCGTAACAGCTGGCGCGATCGCACCTTTTATTGCACCTACACCTTCTTTTGCTCAAACTTCTGCTTTTACTGACGTACCCGCCAATTATTGGGCGAACCCTTTTATTGCTGAACTAGCAAGGCGAGATATTCTCGCCGGATTTCCTGACAATACCTTCCGTCCTGAACAGCCAGTAACCCGCGCCCAATTTGCTGCTATTGTCCGCCAAGCCTTCCAAAAAGCCGCAGAACGGGGTGCAACTCAATTCGTTGATGTACCTGCAAATTACTGGGCTGCTAGCGCGATTCAGCAAGCCTACACCACTGGTTTCTTGGCAGGTTATCCTGGTAATCGGTTTGAACCTAACCAAAATATCCCTCGCGAACAAGTATTAGTTTCTCTAGCTAATGGTTTAGATTATGCTGCCAGTGGTGAAGCTTCAACCATCCTCAACCAATACTACAGCGATGCTAATGCTATCTCTGGCTATGCACAAAATCCGATCGCAGCAGCAACTCAGCGACAGATTGTCGTAAATTATCCCAATGTCAGATTTCTAAATCCGACTCAGACTGCAACGCGGGCAGATGTAGCGGCTTTTGTCTACCAAGCATTAGCCAACGCTGGGCAAGTTACAGCGATTAACTCTCCCTACGTTGTGGCGCAACAAGCACAGCCAACAACACCCGCAGTCGTTACAATCCCCAGTGGAACTACAATTCCTGTTAAGTACGACCAAGCAGAGAGAATTCTTGTCACCAAGGAAGAAACAGCGCCTTTAACCCTTGTGGTAGGGCAAAACGTAGTAACTCGTGACGGAACTGTATTGATTCCTGCGGGTAGTCAAGTTGTTGGTGAATTGCAACCAGCTGAAGGCGGTTCTCAATTTGTTGCGCGTGAGTTGGTTTCAACAACTGGTCAACGGTATCAGCTTAACGCTAGCTCTGAAGTAATTACCAAAACCGAACGCATCCGTAAAGGTGTTAATGTCGGTAACGTTGTTAAGAATGCAGCGTTAGGCGCAGCAGCCACAGCAGCAGTTCAAGCAGTAACTGGCGATCGCGATATCGAAGCAGGACCAACTCTAGGTGGTGCTGGTGTTGGTGCTTTGGTTGGTCTGTTCTTAGGACGTAACAGTGTTGATCTAGTCGCAATTGACCCCGACACTGACCTTCAACTAACTCTAGGTGCAGATTTACCACTTTCGCAAGGCAATAACGCACAACCCCAAACCGGAAACAGCCAATAATTTTAGTGCCATAACTGATAACAGCTAATAATTAGTCTACACTTCGCGAATGCTTAAGCGTTCGCGATTTTTGTTTAATTATTTTTAATAATTATCCTACTAATAAAAATATCAATTTTAAATATACTATTTTATTTTTTAATAATTCAACTAACCAAAATCACTGATTTTTTATAACTTTTCTACTTATGTTTAATTGAATCTATAGGTGAAGTAAAAATCTCTTAAATTTCACTTGTAAAAGACATAGATAGTGAATTTTTTTTAACCTTTTGCACCTAACAAGCTGAGATTCAGCAAGATTAACATAAGTCAACCCCAAAACAGACATAAGTTATACATCGCATCTATCTTAAGATAGACAATCTTGAGGATAAAGCTGTTAATGTAAAAGAAGTATGTAAAAAAGATTACAAAGAGAGCCGGGTTGATATCAAAACAAGTTTGAAATTTTTATACACTGGCATCGCAAGTCTAATAGCTGTGACAGGTTTTTCTGTCATTCCAGCGATCGCAGAATTGGCTAATTTCGATCGAAATAATACTTCTCCCGACACAGTAACGGGGTATCCGCCGGAAACCGGTGGGTTCCCGCGCTGGTATGCTGAAAAAAGTAACAGAGGCTTGAAGTTGGACTTATGCGTAAATCCGAACAATCCACTCTGTTTGGCAGAGGCACCGCCAAACCCGAACCAAAAAGTCTCTTTTCCTGATAATTTTCCAGCGGAAGCATTCTGGTGGACTACAGAAGCCGAGACAACAACGACTCCTGGCGGTGCCAAAGCCCTATTGGTGTTGGCAACCGAAGCGGCGTTCGCTAACGAAGATCCAGTTGATGGCGATCAGGTCACTTTCAACCGCACCCGCATTCGGGTTTTAGGAGGCTTGAAGCCTAACGTAAAATATAGGATAACCTATCCCTACGGTGTGAAAGTCTTGACAGCAACGCAGAAAGACCCAAGCAAGCCAGCTACTATCAATTACACCGAAGACTTTGGCTGTGCCCCCTCACCTATAACAATATGTGATTTTGGTACCCTTCTAGTAGCCAAGGGCAGAGGTACAGTAACAAATCCAATTGGTAAGCCCTGGTTGACATGGGATTCTAGCCTTCCAGCACCACCAGCTGGCTATATTGGTGATCCTAACGTTGAACACAAAATAACTGGTAGCCCGTTCGGTACTAACTTTTTCAGGGTACAAGAACTCAATGCCGCCGGTACACCAGTCAGGCAAATTGCTTTCACCAACCTCTTTAGTGTCTCTGGCAAAATCTCAACTTCAACTGCACCCGCAACTACACCCTAACTTTCTCGCCCAAGGGTGGGATAGGTGCTGACATTTGTAACTGTCATAAATCCAGATCCAACTTCATCTAGCGCATCCTCTATCCAATGAGTCCCCAAAGCGCCAGAATTAATCTCATATATTTGAGGAAATTACGGAGCAAACATTGTTTGCTCCCTCTTATTATGCGCTAAGTTTCCTAGAACATTAACTGTACCTTTTGCATCTGAATAAAAAACTCAGTGTGTTGCTTAAACAAAAATACTACTTGTGTAATCAGCCTTTGCGTTCGGGAAATATTAAAATATACCCCTCTTTTGTCAGATTCCGGAATATAATAGATAAAATAAGTGAAGGATAAAACTCTATAAGGTAGGTAGAGCAATGGATGTGGAATTACAAATCTTGAAGCATTTGCCTTTCTTATGCTCA
>JAHHHE010000097.1 GCA_019359535.1 Gloeocapsa sp. UFS-A4-WI-NPMV-4B04 | reverse complement strand
AGTTGTCAAAAAGCCCCGTTCTAAATTTTCTGCTAAAAAGCCAATGCATCGGCAAACAGCACCCAAAATCAAACCGCTGGTTTTCTCTATTACTAATAGTGCCTAAAGCTTAACCAAGAAGTATTGACTCCCTAATCCCTAGCCCCTAACCCCTATTTTTATGATCAAAACTTGGAAAACTGATAAATAGACAGCATTACTCGCAACCGAAGCCGCTTAAAATAATCACGATTTAAATACTTAAATAAAGACTATGCCCCGCCGTGACGACCTCCGCAAAATTCTGTTGCTTGGTTCTGGTCCGATTGTAATTGGACAAGCCTGTGAGTTCGATTATTCCGGCACACAAGCCTGTAAAGCACTCCGGGAAGAAGGCTATGAGGTAGTGCTAGTCAACTCTAATCCTGCCACAATCATGACCGATCCAGAGACAGCAGATCGGACTTACATTGAGCCATTAACGCCGGAATTAGTTGAAAAAGTTATTGCTAAAGAACGACCCGATGCTCTATTACCGACAATGGGCGGACAAACCGCGCTCAATATCGCTGTTGCTCTAGCAAAAAATGGTGCATTAGAAAGGTATGGCGTAGAGTTGATTGGAGCCAAGCTACCAGCAATTGAGAAAGCCGAAGATCGGCAATTGTTTAAGGAAGCGATGGAGCGGATTGGAGTTGAGGTGTGTCCTTGTGGCACTGCTTCTACTCTTAATGAAGCAAAGGCGATCGCGCATCAAATTGGTACTTATCCCTTAATTATTCGCCCAGCCTTCACGATGGGCGGTAGTGGTGGCGGCATAGCTTACAACAAAGAAGAATTTGAAGAAATGGCGCAGGTTGGTATAGATGCCAGTCCAGTTTCTCAAATTCTGATCGATCAGTCGCTGCTAGGTTGGAAAGAATACGAACTCGAAGTAATGCGCGACTTGGCAGATAACGTCGTAATTATCTGCTCGATTGAAAACATTGATCCGATGGGGATTCATACTGGCGACTCAATTACCGTCGCTCCAGCTCAAACTCTCACCGATAAAGAATACCAGCGCCTGCGAGATGCCGCGATTAAAATTATCCGTGAAATTGGCGTGGAAACAGGCGGCTCTAATATCCAATTTGCGGTTAATCCCGTAAATGGGGACTTTATTGTCATTGAAATGAACCCCCGCGTGTCGCGTTCTTCGGCTCTAGCTTCCAAAGCCACTGGCTTCCCAATTGCTAAATTTGCGGCAAAACTAGCTGTTGGCTACACGCTAGATGAAATTAGCAACGACATCACAAAGAAAACACCAGCATCTTTTGAACCAACAATTGACTATGTAGTAACCAAAGTTCCTCGGTTTGCATTTGAGAAGTTTCCTGGTTCAGAACCAGTGCTGACGACGCAAATGAAGTCAGTAGGCGAAGCAATGGCAATTGGGCGGACGTTTAATGAATCGTTCCAGAAAGCACTGCGATCGCTAGAAACTGGTCGTGCTGGTTGGGGTTGCGATAAACCTGAAAAACTACCCAGTGGCGAACAAATTCGCGCCCAGTTACGCACTCCAAATCCAGAGCGGATTTTCGCTGTCCGTCAGGCGATGCTACTAGGGATGAGCGTTGAGGATATTTATGAGCTTACGGGTATTGATCCTTGGTTTTTGGATAAGCTACAGCAGTTACTAGAAACGGAAAAATTCCTCAAACGAACACCTTTGGAAAAGTTGACAAAAGAACAGTTATATGAAATTAAGCAAGAAGGTTTTAGCGATCGCCAGATAGCTTTTGCAACCAAAACAACAGAAGATACAGTGCGGACATACCGCAAACAACTGGGTGTAATCCCGGTTTATAAAACTGTAGACACCTGTGCAGCCGAGTTTGAGGCGTTTACTCCTTATCACTACTCTAGCTACGAAGAAGAATCGGAAGTGATGCCCTCAGAACGCCAGAAAGTAATGATTTTGGGCGGTGGCCCTAACCGAATTGGACAAGGAATTGAGTTTGACTATTGTTGTTGTCACGCTAGTTATGCCTTGAGAGCGCAGGGCTTTGAGACAATCATGGTTAACTCAAACCCAGAGACAGTTTCAACGGATTATGACACAAGCGATCGCCTTTACTTTGAGCCGTTGACAAAAGAAGATGTCTTGAACATCATCGAAGCAGAAAACCCAGTTGGAATAATTATCCAATTTGGCGGTCAAACACCACTAAAGTTGGCAGTACCTTTACAGGAGTACCTGAAGCAGCAAGAAGAATCCAACTCCTCGCTTACTAAAATCTGGGGTACATCGCCAGATTCAATTGATATTGCCGAAGATCGCGAGAGATTTGAGAAGATTCTGCACCAGCTAGATATTACTCAGCCAGCGAATGGTATTGCTTGGAGTTATGAAGACGCTGTAGTTGTGGCGCGTCGGGTTGGCTATCCTGTTGTAGTACGTCCTAGTTATGTCTTAGGAGGGCGGGCGATGGAGATCGTCTATTCCGATCAAGAGCTAGAGCGCTACATGATTTATGCTGTGCAGGTAGAGCCAGAACATCCAATTTTGATTGATAAGTTCTTGGAAAATGCCATTGAAGTGGATGTAGATGCGATCGCTGATCACACTGGAAAGGTTGTAATCGGCGGCATTATGGAACACATCGAACAAGCGGGGATTCACTCTGGCGACTCGGCTTGCTCTCTACCAACAATTTCATTGCCACCGCCAGTATTAGATAAAATTCGGACTTGGACAGTACAACTGGCACAAGCACTGAAGGTAATCGGGCTAATGAATATCCAGTTTGCCGTAGTTGGGGCGCACGGCTATAACCCACAGGTTTACATTTTGGAAGCCAACCCCCGTGCTTCGCGTACTGTGCCTTTTGTGTCTAAGGCAACTGGTGTCCCCTTAGCGAAACTTGCGTCTTTAATTATGGCGGGTGAAACTTTAGAATCGTTGCACTTTACCCAAGAACCTACACCAAGTCATATCGCAGTTAAAGAAGCCGTCTTGCCATTCAAAAAGTTTCCTGGTACGGACACCATTTTGGGACCAGAGATGCGCTCTACTGGTGAAGTAATGGGGATTGACAGTGACTTTGGACGCGCCTTTGCCAAAGCGGAATTAGGCGCTGGTGAGGTATTACCTCTGAGTGGCACTGTCTTTGTGTCAATGAGCGATCGCGATAAAGTATTAGTCGTTCCCGTAGTCAAAGACTTTATGGAGCTAGGCTTTCAGGTTGTAGCTACAGACGGTACACGAGCGATCCTGCGTGAGCATGGGTTAAATGTCGAGCTTGTACTAAAACTACATGAAGGTCGCCCCCACGTTCTAGATGCGATGAAAAACCAAAAAATTCAACTGATTATCAACACACCCTCTGGCGAAGAAGCTCAAACTGATGCCAGGCTAATCCGCCGTACAGCCCTTACTTACAAAATTCCGATCATTACCACCATAGCGGGTGCTAAAGCCACTGCTGCTGCTATTCGCTCTCTGCAAAGCACACCTTTGGATGTGAAAGCTCTTCAAGATTACATCGCTTAAACTACTCTAACTCCCTTGTGCTAGCTAACTAATATCCTTTGATTGCCAAGGGAGTAGCCCCTTTTTTTATAGTTCCCGTACAACACATTTTAGGTGTAGCGGCAAAAGCAATTTAAGTAGAAGTTATCAATAAAAAGAAATATGTAGTTGTATAATTAAACACAGTGGTATAGTTATAATAGATGTTGAGCAAAAGATTATAAGTTTCTGAAAATAGAGTTAAGTTCCTCTGCCCAGTCACAAATTTTGGAGTGGGTAAGTTCTATTAATAAAGGTTAAACGTAGATTTAATTTTAATCTTCATCCAACGGTAGGCTTTGTCCTGCTAAACAGATGTATCTTTTCTCAAATATCGGTATATATCTTTACTACTCTGTGGAGGTAGGAGACAATTAAACAGCAGATGTTTTGGCTACAAAAAACTTAAAGAATTAATATATTTTGTTATTTATGATAATTTGTAAAATTGCCGACCAAGTATTTTTGCCTAAAAGTAATTAGCGCTCAAACATTGCGACCTACGCAAATTGCGCTAGTATTGAGGTTTTTATAAATAGTCACAAGCGTTTGTACACTTAGGTCAAGCAAAAATAGCCATAAAGAAGACTGCTATAGCCTTGGGATCAACAGGGGGTAGCAGTAGCTGAATAAAAAATGTTACAATTATTAATATGTAAAAATGGAAATTAAGAGTAAGCTAGCCACCTTATATGTAGCTATCACTCGTAGCCCTCAAGCTCATTGCCACAATTTCTAACCGTTCTGATTCAACTTTTATTACCTATTTAGTCTGGCTGATCCAAATAGCATAGTTTATGCTTTAACTGCGTCGGCATCAACTCACGATCCATTGCTTGTAATATCTCGCTAAAACCATCCTTATCAATCTAAAAGATAGCGCTATGAAGACTGCTCAGACCGCCACTGACCTCGTGCGGACTTACCTGCGAGAAATTGGTCGTGTACCACTGCTAACCCACGAACAAGAGATTTTGTATGGTAAACAGGTGCAGCGTTCAACCGCTTTGCAGGCTGTGAAAGAGTCGCTAACAGAGCAGTTAGGGCGTGAACCGACGCTTGAGGAGTGGACAGAAACCGCCGAACTATCGAACAGCACTGAGCTAACAAAAGTAATCGCAGCTGGTGAACTTGCCAAGCGCAAGATGGTAGAAGCGAACTTGCGGCTAGTGGTTTCAGTTGCCAAAAAGTACATTAAGCGCAACGTTGATTTGCTGGACTTAATTCAGGAAGGCACAATCGGAATGCAGCGCGGGGTAGAAAAGTTTGACCCCACCAAAGGCTATCGGTTTTCGACTTATGCTTACTGGTGGATACGACAAGCGATCACAAGGGCGATCGCTGAAAAAGGTCGCACAATTCGCTTGCCAATCCACATTACCGAGAAGCTGAACAAAATTAAAAAGGCACAACGCCAATTATCCCAAAAACTAGGACGCGCTGCGACTGCTTCTGAGTTGGCAACAGAACTGGAACTAACTCCCAAGCAAGTGCGCGAGTACCTGGAAAAAGCACGCCTACCATTATCGTTAGATTTGCGTGTCGGAGATAATCAAGATACGGAATTGGGAGAGTTGTTAGAGGACACAGGTGCTTCTCCAGAAGAATTTGTGATCCAGTCGTGTATGTCTAACGATTTAGAGCAGTTGATGGCAGATTTAACACCCCAACAACGCGAGGTACTAGCGCTGCGCTTTGGTTTGGCGGATGGACAAGCCTTGACACTGGCAAAAATTGGCGATCGCCTCAACATTAGTCGTGAACGAGTGCGGCAGATCGAGCGCGAAGCCTTAACTAAACTCCGCAAGCGCAAAATTGATATCGATCAATATTTAGCTAGTTAAATGCTGTCCGTTTTTCAGCTTTTTAAATATAAAGTGTAAGGGTTAAAACCTGTACGCAACACTCAATTTCCTCTAAGCTGAACGCTGGCTACTCTCAGGTGAGATAATCCGTCAGTTGTTAGTACGGTTTTACTGACTTCAAGAGTAAGGATAGCTTGTTACATTAGTTTGCATAAGACTACAACAGCTAACCGAATAACGGACATCAAAGGCGGCTCCTTTGTTAACAAAAAACTGGGAGCCACAGCCCAAATGGAGGTCTAAAGTGAGCGACGCATCAAATCAAATCTCAGAATTCTTTGAAGGTGAATCAGAAACTGGCAACTTGTTGTGGCAGTATGTTCAAGATTTAAGTCCAGATACAATTACTCAGCTATCTAAACCTACTTCGGCGGAAGTTTTTCAGGTTATGGAGCGCAATGTTATCGGGCTGTTAGGGAACCTACCTTCAGAACACTTTAATGTAACTATTAGTACCAGCCGCGAAAATCTTGGTCGGCTCTTGGCTTCAGCTATGATCAGTGGCTATTTCTTACGTAATGCTGAACAAAGAATGAGCTTTGAGAAGTCTTTGCAAACAGTTGAACTCAATGCTGCAAGCGAGTAAGTAAGCGATCGCCAAGTAGTTTACAATATCGCATTTATAGCAGAACTCGGCAGAAGCTAATATAAACTCGCCGAGTTTTATTGTTTTTGCATTTTTAGATTTAACTAATTAAAATTACAGTAAGTGTATTAGTGATATGGTCAAAAATTGGCATTTTACTCTGAATAGTTATAACTCTTCAGAGGATGCAGCTATAGAGGTAAAAGAAAACAAAAGAACAATAACACCATGCTGACTAAAATTATTGCTATCATTGCAGCCTTACTTATCACCACAACACCAGTTTTAGCAAAACAAAGAGTTGCTATTAGTGATAGATGTAAAGAACTAGGAGTGCAATGTCCACAGGCTCAAGTTTTAGAGATAGGCAAAAAACTTGGTGAATTATACTACGAAACACACGGTAAGAAACCTCTCAAAACTGTTAGAGGTATTAATATATACTACTCTACAGATTTGCCTTTAATCGATCAAGCAATTAGAGCAGTGAATAAGCAAATGGAATTAATTACTAATAGCTAGTGATCAGGCGGTGTTGGGCTTCAGCAGGATATGTAAAATTGTGGAAGTTCGCATAGAACCTATTTAAGCTACCATTTTATAAGTAGGAAGTTTTTAATCGTCTGCTCTTCGCCGCCAATTGAAACGCCTCAAACAGCTTTAAAAAACACTAATCACTTGCAAAAATTGGCATCCTGCGCTGAAAAACTATAGTTTTCATGGGATGTAGCTATCTAGTAGCTTGTACGGTGAAATATTCAATCTTTTCCCATACTGCAAAATGACTATTGCAAGTTTATTGCTCTATTACTCCCGATATGCATGAATCTACTTCTATACCCTATAAACTAATTGGTGTTGGCGTAATTTGGAACGATCAAGGACAAATTTTAATAGATCGCCGTCGTCCAGAAGGGTTATTGGGGGGCTTGTGGGAGTTTCCTGGTGGCAAAATTGAGCTGGGTGAAACGATTGAAGACTGCATTAAACGCGAAATCAAAGAGGAACTGGGAATCGGCATTGAAGTAGGTGAGCATTTAATTACTATTGACCACACCTACACCCACTTGCGCGTTAGTCTTACCGTGCATCACTGCCGTTATCTTACAGGTGATCCTATGCCGATTGAATGCGATGAAATTCGCTGGGTTACGTTGGACGAAATCGACCAGTTTCCTTTTCCGATAGCTAATGCTCAGATTATTGCCGCTCTACGTCAAAATCTTTAGTTTGGCTCATTCCTGAGATTATTCTATTATTAATGTTTTCTATATTTTCTTTTGTTGCGTATCCAAAGATTGAGATTAAGCCGAATGTCGTTATAGTTAAAGTGAGTAGTGAGTAGTGGTGAGTGAGTAGTGAACCCATGTCTTAAGGCATGGGATTGAAGCAAGGACGCTTTGTACCTCGTACTTCGTATTTGGATACAATTCCTAATTTTTAGTAGGCTTGTGACCCACAACCCAACGGCCACGCTCAGGGACCTCTGAAGTTTTTTTGCACTCTTTCTACTCACTGCTCACCACTCACTACTCACTCTTTTTGTAGCTGGAACTAAGCCCAAATTTTTCTATTTCTTTTATAGAGACTTTGAGCGCAAACAAAGGGTTTAAAATGACAGCGATAGTTTTTTGACTTTTACAAGTACAAGGTGTGTATTACCTTACTGGGAATTTAGATTCCTAGCTTGTTGCAACAACTGATCTGCATTCGTCGCCCACTGGGTATTACCTTGAGTAATGTACAAATCTTTGGCATATTGCAATACTTGTTGCGCGTCTAAATACTGTCGTAGCTGCACAAATACTAAACCTGCCCCATAATACGCATTTGGATAATTTGAGTTTGCTTGAGCCGATTTACGGAAAGCTACTAATGCTTCTTGTAGCTTACCTTTATTAAATAAAATTGACCCTATATTGTAATGAGCTTCTGGATAATTCGGATTAATTTTAAGTGCTTTGCGGAATGATTCTGTTGCCCGATCAACATTGCCTTGCTGTAAATAAATTAATCCTAAATGATAAGCAGGTTCTGGTGCTTTGGAGCTATATTTCATCGCTTTTTTATAAGATGCGATCGCATCCTCCCAATCCTGCTGTTGCTCCTTTACCAGTCCTAAATTATAGTGAGCTAGCCCTAACTTTGAGTCAAGCTTTAGTGCTTGTTGTAAATAATCCTCCGCCAACTCTGGATTATTACCTTCTAACAACGCTGCTCCCAAATTAGCGTAGGCAAGAGCAAATTTCGGCTCAGCTTGTGTTGCTCGATAAAAGGCCTCAGCTGCTGGCTGTAATTGTCCTACTTGGCGTAAAGCTAACCCTAAGTTATAGTGCGCGGGTGCTAATTTATTGTCTAGCTCAGTTGCTTTTTGAAATGAGGCGATCGCATCCTGAATTTTTCCTTGCTGAACTAACTCCAATCCTTGATTAACCAAGTTTGCAGCAGTTTGATTATTTTGTTGAGCTTGTGCTGTAAGCAGTGGTTCGGCAATTGTTATTACTTGCCTTGCTACTGCTGGGGTGATCCTGCCACTGATCAACATCAAAACTATCCACAACTGGGGTATACACCGTTTTAATAGCGGTACTTGCATCACTTAATTTCCGATATTAAATCCAAACTTATAATTACTTAATAAAGCAAACCAATTATGCTTTAGACTTTATAAAATTTATAAATTAAATACAAATATTTAATTTAATTCATATTTATTTAGCTAAATCTTACAACACACTACGATTTTTATTACTGTGATTAAAGACAGGATAACCTCAAACTAATCACGGGATAATTCTCTACAGCATCAATATTATCCCTTGCAAACTCAAAAAAACGCGGTTTCCAAAAGAAAACCGTTAGGAGGTTGTATGAACGAAAAAGTGAGGTTGGGTTCGCGGCTTTCGGTTGCCATTGTCGGACCCTATTTAAGTGGCAAAACTACATTAGTTGAAAGTTTATTGTTTGTTACGGGGGCAATTTCCCGTAAAGGCAATGTCAAAGATGGCAATACGATCACTGACAGTGCAGCAGAAGCCCGCGATCGCCACATGAGTGTGGAAGTCTCGGCAGCCAGCACTCAGTACGATGGGATTCGCTTAACGTTTCTTGACTGCCCCGGATCGGTAGAATTCGTCCAAGAAACCTACAACGCTTTAATGGGCGTAGATGTAGCTGTTGTTGTCTGCGAACCAAATAGCGATCGCGTCTTAACTCTCGCCCCCCTATTTAAATTTCTCGACGATTGGGAGATTCCCCATTTAGTTTTTATTAACAAAATGGACCGGGCTAACAACAGCTTTATGGACGTGCTACACGCCCTGAAGTCAGTCTCTAGCCGTCCTTTAGTACCGCACCAATATCCAATTGGTCAAGGCGAAGAATTGAGCGGATTTATTGACCTTGTAAGTGAGCAAGCGTATCAATATCATCCAGGTGGTGCTGCTGATCAGATTCCGTTTCCAGAAGCACTTAAGGAACAAGAACAAGCAGCACGGACTGAGATGCTAGAAGAGTTAGCAAACTTTGACGATCATCTATTGGAAGAACTGCTAGAAGAAATTAACCCGCCTCAAGAAGAAATCCTCCAAGATTTGAAACTGGAATTAGGAGCAGATTTAGTAGTGCCTGTTTTATTTGGTGTTGCAGAACAGGACTATGGAGTACGACATCTTTTAGATGCCCTCCTCCGAGAAGCCCCCGAACCAGAAACAACGGTAGAACGCCGGGGAATTGTCCTTCATGCCGATGCACCCTTAGCGCAAGTGCTGAAAACTTATTTCACTCCTCAAGGTGGCAAGATATCCCTTGTGCGAGTCTGGCAGGGCAAATTGACAGATGGAATTGTCCTGAATGGCGTTCGTGCTGGTGGTCTTTATCGGCTAATGGGACAGCAGCAACAGCAGTTAAATGAAGCTCATGCTGGTGAAATTGTTGCCATCAGCCGTTTAGAGGGGATCAAAACAGGCGACACGCTCTCATCAGATGAACAACTGGCGGCAGAATTACCGAAAGCCGAACATTTAGAACCAGTTTATGCATTAGCGATCGCACCTGAAAAGCGCAACGACGAAGTTAAGCTTAGTAGCGCCCTTGCCAAGCTGCTTGAAGAAGATCCGTCTCTCGCTTGGGAGCAACACGGCGACACCCACGAAGTTATCTTGTGGGGTCAAGGTGAAATTCATTTGCAAGTTGCCTTAGATCGGCTGCGGCGCAAATATAACCTACCCATGACAACTCAGCCGCCGCAAGTACCTTATAAAGAAACAATCCGTAAATCTGTTGCGTCGATTCACGGGCGCTACAAGCATCAAAGCGGTGGTCATGGCCAGTTTGGTGATGTTTATCTAGAAATTAAACCACTGCCACGCGGCGCAGGCTTTAACTTCAGTGACACAGTTGTTGGTGGTGTAGTACCGAAACAATATATCCCTGGTGTAGAACTGGGTGTGCGGGAGTTTCTGGCACATGGCCCGTTGGGCTTCCCCATTGTTGATGTAGCCGTGACGCTAACTAATGGTTCTTACCATACGGTTGATAGTTCAGAACAAGCATTTAAGCAGGCGGCACGGATAGCGATGCAAACAGGAATGCCTCAGTGTGAACCTACTTTGTTAGAACCAATTGCTTCTATTGAAGTAACAACACCCAGCGAATTTACTTCTAAGGCGTTACAACTAATCAGTGGCCGCCGAGGGCAAATTTTAGGCTATGAAGCTAAAAGTGATTGGCAAGGTTGGGATAGTGTGAAGGCATATTTACCCCAAGCGGAAATGCAAAACTTTATTGTGGAATTGCGATCGCTTAATTTGGGCGTTGGCTCGTTCCACTGGCAGTACGATCATCTTCAAGAAGTGCCAGATAAACTTGCCGAACGAGTCCGCGCAACTGGCGGTAACGGTAACGGTAACAGCCATCGCTGAGAGTAGGTTTAAATTTGTAGGGGCGTACCCTGTGCGCCCTTACTCATAACTACCTAAAGCCCACCTAACGATGAATAATACACAAATTTGGTATATTGTCAAGCAATCTGCTGGTAATTGCGAAATCATCTCTAGCAAAGAAACGACTGAAAATAATGAGCCATCAAGCCAGGAACGCTGGGGGCCATTTTCTTCTCAAAATGAAGCGATCGCCCGTCGCGTCGGACTAATCCGTTCTGGTAAATGCCAACCAGTATAAGGCCTGGGAGTAGGAAGGAGCAATAAGAAAAATTTTCTCCCCTGCTCCTCTGCTCCCCTGCTCCTCTGCTCCCCTGCTCCTCTACTTCTCTCCCCTATCGCCGGAGCGATTCTGCTCTAGGACTACGCTTGCTGGCAATTTCCTGATTCAAAACTGCTAAAGCTTTAGCGTATTGAGGATCTACTGATGTACCAATTTTAGTGCGATCGCGAATTAACGCTTCTTTTTGGGTATCACTCAGTTCCAGGCGCACATCTGGGACAATTCCTGACTTATTAATATCACGACCACTAGGGGTAAAATACTTAGCGATCGTTACCGCTAGCCCTGAACCATCTCCCAATCTCTGTACTGATTGCACCAAGCCTTTGCCAAAAGTTTTTGTCCCTACCAAAACAGCACGATCATTGTCTTGTAACGCCCCAGACAATATTTCGCTGGCGCTAGCTGAACCGCCATCTACCAAAACTACCAAAGGTTTATTTGTCAAGGCATGGTGGTCAGACTTTTCAATGTCTTTTTTGCCCTGCCGATCAACTGTGGAGACGATCGTACCGTCATTAAGCCACATCTGGGCAATTTCAACACTAGAGAAAAGTAAGCCACCTGGGTTAGAACGCAAATCAAGAATATAGCCAGCTACCTGCTTCTTTTCTAAATCTTTGATTGCGTCCCGCATTTCCGCAGCAGCATTAGCACTGAACTGGTTTAGGCGAATATAACCCACGCCACCAGTTGGAGCCTTTTGATAGCTATAACGTACAGGATGGAGTTCAATCCGCGCTCGTTTAATTTGATAATCTTTTTGCCGACTGTTCCGCTCAATAGTAAGTCTTACTGACGTTCCTGGCTGTCCTCGAATCAAAGATACTGCCTGATTGACATCCATTCCTTTGGTATCTTTACCGTCAATTTTGACAATAATGTCTTTGGCAATAAGACCAGCTTTTGCTGCTGGTGTATCCTCAATTGGAGAAATCACAGTAAGTTTTTTTGTTTTCTCATCCTGAGCAATTTGGATACCAATACCGATAAGTTCTCCAGAGGTATCGACTTGGAGACTTTTAAATTCTTCGGGATCCATAAATCGGGTATAGGGATCATCCAGCTTTCCCAACATTTCCCGAATTGCTTTGTAAGCGTCTTCTTGCTTGGTGTAAGCCCGGCTCAGATATTGTTTACGTACAGTCTGCCAATCTGACTGGTTAAATGTACCATCCACGTATTGGCGGTCAATAATCTGCCAGACTTCATCTACCAGTTCCTTTGGGCTTTCACGAAAGAAAGCCTGACCTTGCGAGTGAATACCTACGCCAGTAATGGCAACTGTCGTTAGCACCACTGCTGTCGCACCTAAAACGAGTCCACGTTTTGTAATGACCATAATGACTGTTGAGCCGGAGAGATAATCCAAGACCAGTACGCCCACTGTAACACAAGCTTTCAGTAGAGGCTAGGCTAGGGGCTAGAACAGGACAAGGGGACAAGGAGAATCTACTTCCCCGCTCCTTCGCTAAGAATGCTCCTCTGCTAAGAATGCTCTTTTAAGGATCGACCCAGCGCTCATCTGCTTTGATTAAGTTAATCAATTCTGCGACACCTTGAGTTTCAGGGACTTTTTTGATTTCTTCTCTGCCACGATATAGAGAAATATAACCAGGCTGCTTGCCAACATAGCCATAGTCAGCGTCTGCCATTTCTCCAGGGCCATTGACAATACAACCCATGACCGCAATATCTAGACCAGTAAGGTGTTTAGTTGCTTCCCTGACATGATGTAACACTTCTTCTAAATTAAACAAAGTGCGACCGCAAGAAGGACAGGCAACATACTCTACCATCGTTTTCCGCAAGCCTAATGCTTGCAAAATGCTGTAACAGACTGGGATTTCTTTTTCCGGTGCTTCTGTCAACGATACCCGGATAGTATCGCCAATTCCGTCAGCTAGCAGGGGGGCAATTCCGGCTGTGGACTTGATCCGGCCGTACTCTCCATCACCAGCTTCTGTGACACCCAGATGTAAGGGGTAGTCCATCCCTAGCTGATCCATACGCTGTGCCATCAGACGATAGGCAGCTAGCATTACTGGTACACGCGATGCCTTCATTGAGATGACAATATTGCGGAAGTCGAGAGATTCACAGATGCGAATAAACTCCAAAGCCGATTCCACCATACCTTCTGGCGTGTCGCCGTAGGTGAAAAGCATTCGTTCAGCGAGGGAACCGTGATTGACACCAATTCGCATTGCTTTACCTTGATCGCGCAAGGAAACGACTAGGGGTTCTAGTGTTTCACGGATCTTGTCACCAATCTCGTCAAATTCTCCTTGGGTATATTCTGTGCTTTTCGGCTTTTCAAATACATACAGTCCTGGATTAATCCGCACTTTATCAACGTGCTTGGCAACTTCTAAGGCTATCTTCATCCCGTTGTGATGAACGTCAGCAACAAGCGGGACTGGCTGGTAAGTCTGAAGTAATTTCTGTTTAATTTCTGCCAAGGCTTTGGCATGAGCCATACTCGGCACAGTAACACGGACAATCTCGCACCCAATTTCATGTAGGCGACGAATACCAGCAACTGAACCGTCTATATCTAAGGTGTCTTCGTTGATCATTGATTGCACTACAACGGGGTAGCCGCCGCCGATGATCACGTTGCCGACTTTAACAGGGCGAGTTTTACGCCGATTAATCGTAGTGTCAGTGGATTGACTAGAAGCAGTGTTGGCAGGAGTTGGAGTAGGGAGGGTTTGCATAACGCTGAAACCAAGTTTTCTGAGCGCGAAGATATCATTCTCTGTTTTTCAGAGTGCCACACTTACGTTAAGTTTGGGTAATCTAGGGACGTTTTTGTTAAGAGTTTAGCTATGCCCTCACTTGTGGGCGATGTCTGATGACGAGTTGCTGTGCGTCTACGCATTGCCAACAGTTATGGTTAAACAGCACTCCTGCTACAGTGCTAAAATTTTTACTTCTAGTAAGGTAATCCAGCATTGTAGATGCAAGCCAAATTAGCTAAAAAATCCGCTTTTCAGAATAGCGATCGCACTAGGCGAAAGTTTACCTGGATGAGCGCCGCCATATTATCTTTGTTACTAGCAAGTTGTAGCCGCCCAACATCTACTGTTGCGCCGTCTTTAACAATATCAGCTGCTGCTAGCCTAAAAGATGCGATCGCAGAAATCCAACAACTTTACACTCAGCAACAGCCAGTCACAATTACGAATAATTTTGGTGCTTCTGGTTCACTCCAACAACAAATTGAACAAGGAGCGCCTGTTGATATCTTTATTTCAGCTGCTGCTACTCAGATGGATGCCTTGCAGCAGAAAGGGCTAATAATTACCGATACTAGAAAAAACATTTTAAGTAATCAAGTTGTTTTAATTGCACCTAAGAATTCCAATCTTGTTTCTAACTTTAAGGATTTGACAAGCAGTCGTGTTCAAAAAATAGCATTAGGAGAACCTAAAAGCGTACCTGCTGGAAAATATGCCCAGGAAGTATTGACTTTTTACAACATATTCACTCAAATTAAACTAAAAATTATTTATGCTAAAGATGTCCGTCAGGTTCTTACTTATGTAGAAACAGGCAACGTTGATGCAGGCATAGTTTATATAACAGATGCAAAAGTATCCGATGTCAAAATAGTAGCGATCGCACCTGCAAATTCCCATTCGCCAGTTGTTTATCCTGTAGCTGTTATTAAAGCTAGTAAAAATATTAATGTCGCTAAAAAATTTGTGCAATTTCTATCTAGTAAACCAGCTAGTGATGTATTTAATAAGTACGGATTTACCAAAGTTACTGGTGCTTTGAAATAAGATCTGATCATTAAAATAGTCAAAATTCTCTACAGGTAAGGTTTGGTTCTATTTATCTTAATATCTTTACCAAACTTGAACGACATGGAATTCGATCCATCCCCTCTATGGATATCCCTAAAAACGACTTTCACGGCGACACTTATCACTTTCTTACTAGGAATTGCGGCAGCGCGTTGGATGGTAGGATATCACGGCAAAGGCAAGGCATTAATTGATGGCTTATTTACTTTACCCCTAGTTTTACCGCCAACAGTAGTTGGTTTTTTTCTACTATTGCTATTAGGAAAAAATGGTATTTTTGGGCAATTGCAACTAGGTATTAGCGTTATTTTTTCTTGGCCTGCAACCGTGATTGCAGCAACAGTAGTCGCTTTTCCTTTAATGTACAAAACTGCACTAGGAGCATTTACACAAATTGATCCCAATCTTCTCTGTGCTGCGCGTACATTGGGAGCTTCTGAATGGAGTGTCTTTTGGAAGATTACCATACCACTAGCCCTGCCTGGAATTATGGCTGGTACGATCCTAGCTTTTGCTCGTGCCTTGGGAGAGTTTGGTGCTACCTTGATGCTGGCTGGAAATATTCCTGGTAAAACACAAACGATTCCAATTGCTATTTTTTTTGCTGCTGAAGGGGGCGAAATAAATCAGGCATTAGGCTGGGTGTTGATAATTGTAGCAATTTCTCTAGCTGCAACAATCAGCTTAAATTATTGGTCTAACCAGCCAAAGATGAAAAATCCATCTTTTGCCCATCGCCGCCTTATATCTAAGTTGCTGGCTTTAGTTAATGGCGATTTGTTTCAGAGCTTTGGAGTGCGAAGCCGACAACAAAAAAGTAATCTGCTATCTCCAGCTTGTTTACAAGTAGATATTCAAAAAAGACTACCCAGTTGGACTCTAGAAACCACATTTAGCACTGATACCAAGCCTTTGGGTGTATTGGGCGCTTCCGGTGCAGGTAAAAGTATGCTTTTGCGCTGTATTGCAGGGTTAGAGACTCCTACACATGGTCGCATTGTGTTGAATAAACGAGTGCTATTTGACGCGAACAAGAAAATTAATCTTTCTAGTCGCGATCGCCGTATTGGTTTTGTATTTCAAAATTATGCCCTTTTTCCGCACCTAACAGTCTGTCAAAATATTGCCTTTGGCTTACAAAAGTTATCCAAGCTAGAACTACACAGGCGGGTAACTGAACAAATCACAAAAATGCAACTCCAAGGACTAGAAAACCGCTATCCTCAACAATTATCTGGTGGACAGCAGCAGCGAGTCGCCTTAGCTAGAGCTTTAGCGATTCAACCCGAAGCTTTGCTTTTAGATGAACCTTTCTCAGCTCTCGATACTCACCTACGTAGCCAGCTAGAAAAACAGCTAATTCAAACCCTTGCTACTTATCAAGGTGTCACGCTTTTTGTTACTCACAATTTAGAAGAAGCCTACCGCATCTGCAAAAACCTCTTAGTTCTCTCACAAGGCAAAACATCTGCCTATGGTTCTAAAGAAAGTATCTTCGAGCGTCCTGCTACATTTAGTGTTGCACAGTTGACAGGGTGTAAAAACTTTTCTCGCGCCCACATAGTTTCGCCTCAGCTAGTAGAGGCTGTAGACTGGGGTTGCATTCTGCGTGTTATCGAGCCAATTCCAAGCTCGCTTGCGTATGTAGGCATTCGCGCTCACCATTTTATTTTTCTAGAATCAGGAACGAAGGAACAGAAAAATCAAAGTTCCACAGAAAATACTTTTCCTTGCTGGCTAGTACAGACGAGTGAAACACCTCACCGCATGACTCTTTACTTAAGTCTGCACCATCCTCCTGCTCATCCTGATGACTACCAGTTACAAGCAGAGGTGTTTAAAGAAAAGTGGGCAACCCTTAAAGAAAAACCTTTTCCCTGGTACATTCGTTTAGAACCACTACGACTATTTTTAATGAGGGAATAGATAGATTTTTTGAGCAAAAGTGATAAGTAAGTAAACAAAATAATTACTATTTTATTTCACTACTCACTCTTCTTTCACTGCTCACTCTGCTTTGACTACTCACTTCTTTTCTACTCACTCTGCTTTCACTACTTACTTGTGCGCTTGGCAAAGTAACTAAAAAGAAAAATAGGTCATTGGAGGGAAAACCATGACCTACGAACAAATCACAAATTTAAGCTGGTGTACAATGTTTGAGCTATAAAATTGACTCAAATAGTAGCTAATTCAAAAACTTAGCTTACACAGATACCTTGACGCGATCGTTAGCATGAACTCGCTCTTGAACTTCAGTTAAGACCTTTGTAACGCTCTGTTGCAAAGTTTCTTGATCTGTTCTGCACTCGATTTCTGGGTTCATCGGCGCTTCATAAGGATCGTCAATCCCGGTAAAACTCTTAATTTCTCCAGATCTCGCTCTCTTGTACAAACCTTTCACGTCTCGCTCTTCGCAAACTGCCAATGGTGCATTGACGTAAACTTCAACAAAGTCTCCAATCCGGCTGCGTACTTCGTCCCGAATATTACGGTAAGGAGAAATAGCGGAAACAATTACAATCACTCCATTGCGAGTCAGTAACTGAGCTACAAACCCGATACGGCGAATGTTCTCGTCCCGATCTGCTTTGCTAAAACCTAACCCCTTAGTTAAATTCTCGCGCACCACATCGCCGTCGAGAACTTCTACTTTGTATCCTTGTGCTATTAGTTCCTTTTCTACTGCCTGGCTAATAGTAGTCTTACCTGCACCACTTAGACCAGTAAACCAGAGCGTCATTCCTTTCTGTTTCATTTTCTACTTAACCTCTATGTTTGTTGCAATATAAATACATTGACATCTCAGCTACCTCTTGGTAGACATTGATCTAATATTTTTTCAAGTGCAAACATTTTACGTAATCCTAGCTCTACACTAATGTTGTTTTGCTGCTCAAATATAATTAAATATTTTGAGCAATATTTTTGATATTTTAACTTTCAGTAATTAGCGAAATTTTATAAATGAAAGCCTAAATCTTATATTGAGTTTAAACTTAAAAGTAATGTATTTATCTTGTTTTAAATATCATATTTTTTAATTGAAGTAAAGTAATTGGAAAACTTTTGTCCTTGAAAGCAAAACAAAATTCCTTACTCTTTTAACATACGAAACTCTAAAAACCTTGTATCATTATTTACATTTTTATGGGAAATATATCATTTATCTTTATAAGTTTGCATAAACCAAATATACGGTACTTATGTTTTAAGGTAATTAACTTACTTTTAAGCTTCGTTTATCCTAGCGCAAGTCTTTTCAAGTTCAAAGTTTTTACTGTTGCCTTAACACAATCTTTATAATGAATTTTAGCTTGTAAAGTCTAAGTATAGTTTTAAGCCTTCTAGCTAAGTTTTAGTTATTTAATGATATACCGATGTAAAATGCCTAATTTACCTAACAACGTAATGCTGATAATAAATGATTGAGTAAAAATAAATTTTTAAATTACTATAAATATTAATTGTCTATTAGTATTCAAATAATAACTAAATTATATATATCAGAAGTCATGAATTAAGAATTTATTTTAGGAAAGCTTGGACGGCTAATAACTTCCATATAATATTATTAAAGCAATTTATTCCAATGTAATGTGTATATTAAAAATAATATACATTATAAATTTAATATTATCAAATAAACTAATATTGTTGAAACACTCCAAGAATAACTACAAAAGTTTCGACCAAGCAATGACTTAATTGATCTTGTAGGTAAAGGTCAACAACTTTCTAATCAGCTTAACGATATTGTTCAACAGTAATTATAGTTTTGCAGATAGCAGTCTTTTAGCTGTCAACACAGATACAAGTATCACAGTTGTAGGACTTGGTAAAACAAATCGTTCTGCCCTGATGAAAGCATTAGAATGATTAAAACTATTTTCTAAACCAGTATTATGTGTAGTTACCAATAGTATTAAAAGATAGTTCCAGCTAGTTATTGAAACGCACGTTATACTTGCTTGTAGTTGATGTTGAAATAAGTCAGCGAAGAGGCAAGAGGCAATCTTGCGAGAGGTCAACCTATGATAAATTTAGGGGCGCAGAACTTAGACGCTTTGTGTAGACGCATAGTAAAAGCATAACTCTCTTCTCCAAGCATAAATTTAGGGAGCCACTGTTATGGGCGGGTTTCCCAACTTGAGATAACAAGCACGAGCTAAGTAGATGTGCAGAATAAATTACTCACTTAAGAGTTAAAATTTGTCAAAATAGAATTGTAGCGATTATGTACCTATAACCATGCAGTTCATGCGGGAGTTGAATCCTGAAACGCTGCGATTGCTCCAACGGCTTTATCGACAAAGCCGACATCACCAAGTGCGGCAAAGAGCGCATTGTCTGATTTTAAGCACTCAAAGTTTGACAATTGCTCAATTGATAGGTATTTTCGGTGTGACCCGTAAGACGGTGTACAACTGGTTTAGCGCCTGGGAAGAACGGGGTGTAGTGGGGCTGTATGACCGCCCAGGGCGAGGTCGCAAACCAACTTTAACATCAGTGCAGAAAGAGCAGATTCGAGAGTGGGCAAAACAGTATCCGAAACAACTTAGGCAGCTTGTAACAATAAGTTGAGCATTTATCCAATTCCAGGCTCTAAGCCAACAGAGCAAGTAAGCTTTGAGGAATAGGGATGGAATAAGGGGCATGATCGAGGCAGAGGTGATTGAGCAG
>JAHHHE010000096.1 GCA_019359535.1 Gloeocapsa sp. UFS-A4-WI-NPMV-4B04 | reverse complement strand
AATAACCTTGTGGAGTATAGCGATCGCACTGCTGATGTTTATAGGTGTAATGCTAGCAATCCGCAGTTTGCTTTACTTACCGCAATGGAGACAGGCGATTCGTAGAATTCCATTGTGGCGGGTCGGGCTAGGGATTGGCTGCACATTCTTGCCAGCGTTTTTCCTACTCGTATTGCCTTGGCTATTCGTATTGGTGTCCGATCGATTCTTTGGATATGTACTACTGTTTCGATCTATGCTCGATCTGATGCTTTGGCTCAGTGTGTGTGCGGTTTTGGGCGTAGTGAATGGAATTGCACGTTTGATACTTCTGACGCGTTCCAATGGATCGGAGTATTAGAAAAGCGAAATTATCTATTCAATCTCACGTTAATTTCCCAATCCAAAGGAAATTATTTTATGAAGAAGTTAAGCCAGACTGGCAATTCATCCAAAAAACCTAGATATAGCCCCTACGCCGACCTGTTGATTGATTTCTGCGGAAATAATGAGATAGTTACATCTAAAATCACTTTCTAACTAATCAGTATGAAACGACATTTAACAAATCACAATTATGTATACCAGCACATTATCAAATAAATCACCGTTAAAATTCTTTCTAATGGTTTTTGCTCTTAATATTCCATTATGGGTAATTGGAACAATAGTCAAAGTTAAAGGACTTCCTCTGGATGTTCCTGTTACTGACTTTATAGCTGCCTTTACACCGTTAATAGCTGCCTGCATCCTTGTATATAAAGAAGAGGGAACTATTGGTACAAAGACGCTGTTAAAAAGAATTTTCGATTTTTCAAGAATCAGGCAAAAAATCTGGTATTTGCCTGTTATTTTCTTAATGCCAATAGTATATTTATTGATATATGGAGTAATGCAACTGTTTAGACTGCCACTTCCTGTAGAAGTGGAAATTCCGTTTCTAAAGAACGCAGTAATTTCTGTTGCCTTCTTCATCCTTGCTACAGGTGAAGAAGTCGGCTGGTCGGGATATGCCGTTGATACTCTGCAAGAACGATGGTCTGCACTAACAACCGCCATCACTATAGGCTTGGTGTGGGCAATAGGGCATTACCCATCAATCATTCAACAGGGTGGCGATTTTATATTGATACTATGGGCAACTCTCGGTACTGTTGCTATGCGGATACTTATTGTTTGGCTTTATAACAACACTGGAAAAAGTGTATTTGTGTGTATTTTATTTCACACTATAGCTAATATTGGGAGGATTTTATTTTTAAAAGATCAAACCCACAATCCGTTAGTTGACTATCCTGATATTCACTATTCAATAATTGTGATCGCCGCTGTTATTGTCATCTTTCTATGGGGATCAAAGACATTAGCTCGATATACATATATTTGAAGCTCTCAACAAATTAATCAAAACAATCTGTCATGAATAAACTAAAACTTTCCGGTCTGCTGCTCTTTCTGACTGGTTCATTTGCCTTAATGGGCATCATTACTGCTGAAGTATTCTATGAGCTTATCCCACTAACTTTGGGAACCAGATGGAGCAACAGGCGAGGAGAAGGAAAGCATCAAAATACACTTTCAGGCGGATCAAGAATAGTCATCTGACCACGACTGTAGCGGATTAGTCCTGCCTTTTGTAGCATCCCAGCGACAACTGTGACACTAGCACGGCGCACACCTAGCATATGAGACAAGAACTCTTGAGTAATTGGAAAAGAGCCTGAATTTGCCTGCTCATGAGACATTAGTAGCCAACGGCAGCAACGTTCTTCTATTGAATGGTGTTGATTGCAAGCGACTGATTGCGATATCTGGTTCATCAGCGCCAGAGTGTAGCGTTCCAGGAGATTGTGACGCGGGCTACCCGCCTTCTCGGCTTTGAAATCAGCTATCTGCATCCGCATCGCCTCACCTGGAATCTGCACGATCGCCTTGGTAGGTGTTGTATCGATTCCTAAGAATACAGAGATGCCTACTATCCCCTCGTTGCCCACCAAACCCACTTCAGTTGCAGGGCTGTCTACCAAGATAGTCAGCAAAGAAACTACGCCACGCAGAGGAAAATAGATATACTCGATTGGTTCTCCAGGCTGGTAAAGTACCTGCTTGAAAATCAAGGGAACAGGCTCTAATTTGGGTAAAAGACGTGCATACACTTCAAGAGGAAGTACATTTAAAAGCTTATTTCGTTGAGCCAAAATTGGCTGTGAAGTTAACAAGGACATTGGCAGACTCTTTTACCAGCTGCGTTTAAAAAAGCCAGCTAACGGCACAAAAAGAGGTGTATGCTAGCCCCCACTTCTAATGTCAAAAGTTGAATTTTAAAAAACAAGCTCTACGGCAAGTTATTTATATGACTATCTTAACAACCAACTTTGTACATTGCCGTACATATAGTGCTACAGTTAGAAATAGTAAGCTGAGTACGATAGCGTACAAATGAGATAAAACTGCATTTTTGCTGGAGGCATCTGCACTCAAAATCTCTCCATCATGCCAGAACAAAAAATTGACCCCAAAACCTAGATTCAGGGTCAAGGCAAAACAATAGGTGATTGACAACTGCTCAAGGTTGCATAATCTAACATTCCTATTGCTCCTATCTGTCGATGCCAGAAACTTAAATTCTTCTAGTTGGTAACAAGATTAATGTCAGTTTAAATAATAATCACAAATTCATCTCAGTCAGTAATTACTAAGTTACTGATAATAAAAGCTTTTCATCAAACTATCATAAGTAATTTTTGTGTTACGTAATTGATAGTTGTACTAATTGCATTTTCTATCTCTACATCAGTGCTATTAGTTAAGTTTAAATTGTCTAGATCACGAATATTATTGACTACTATTGAAAGCAAGCTGCTTTTTTTAGTCTAGAGAATAATATTCGCAAAAGTAATTTCAGTTTTTTAATAGTTCGCGCTACTGAAAAAATTACATTCATGAAGTGATTGTATTTTTTTACAGCGACTAAGAATTATTGAAAAAGAAGCTTCAACAAGATTTTATACTTTGACTATTTCATCCTGAACGGATAGTTTTAGAAGAGCTTTAACACACTTAAACAATCAGCAATTAGAGGTAGATAATGCCACACGAATTAATTAATTTAACACTGCCCGTTGTAGTAGCACAAATTGAAAATATCTTAGAGGATTATCCTGAGTCTCCCTATCAACTAGCCTTTTCTTTGCCTGAATTACGGCATAAGCTAATTGCCCATGTCCTTAGAAACTGTTTGTAAAAGAATATGAAGCAGGTAATGCAAGGGCGAAAACATGAGTCATAGGTAGAGATAGTCGATTGTGATCAGTGTGACCAATGAACCGCCATGTGTATAACAGCGACCTCACAGATGCCGAGTGGCAGCAGATAGAGCCTTTGTTGCCTGCTCCCAAGTCCGTCGGCAAGCAGCGAGAAGTGGATTTGCGCGAGGTACTCAATGCCATCTTCTACCGTGCCGATAACGGAATGAAATGGCGTGCCTTACCTTGTGATTTTCCGGCGTGGCAAACGGTGTACAGCTACTTTCGGTTGTGGGTGAAACTGGGAGTATGGGAGCAAATCAATGCCGTCCTAGTTAAGGAGGTGCGGCATAGTGAAGGCAGGCAAGACGAACCGAGTCTGGTCATCATCGATAGCCAGTCCGTCAAGCTCGGACAAAAAGGGGGGGCAGAACAGGGCTTTGACGGGGGCAAACAAGTGAAGGGGCGCAAGCGTCATATTGTCGTTGATGTTCTAGGTCTGGTGTTGGGGTGCTATGTAACGGCTGCGAATGTTGCTGATGTCAAGGCAGCACCAGGGGTTTTAGTGTGGGTGATTGAGATGTATGGACGGATTGTGAAAGTGCTGGCAGACAAGGGCTATCGGGGCAATTTAGGCGCACTGCTGAACCAGTTTTTTGCTCAAGCAGACCGCAAGGTAGAAGTCGAGATTAGCCGACGCCCTGAGGGAACAATGGGGTTTCAAGTCGAACCGAAGCGATGGATAGTCGAGCGAACTTGGACATGGTTGGAGAATGCGCGTATCCTCAACCGCGATTATGAGCGATTACCGGAAAATCATGAGGGCATGATTTATGTAGTGATGATTCGTTTAATGCTTCGCAAATTGACCAAGAATCAACGAACCTGGAAGTCCGCAGTTACTTAACCAACTTTTACAAACAGTTTCTTAGTCATATTCCCAATCGCTACACAGTAGAGGGAGCAAAGTTACCAACCAAAGATTTTAAGATGCTATACCCATCTGCTATGGAGGAGCGGTTACGGATGGAACATTTGATTCGCGGAGGTATTTTACATCTTTTGCGAGAAAATGCCCAATTGGTTAGTCGATACATTCCTCAAGTGGAGAAAGCACTTTATGAACCTTCTTATTAGTTCAGTTGATTTTTAGATTAACAGGAATTGAACACTCACTTCACATCTTTAACAAAGTGCAAATACTACACCCTAATTAATCGGAGCCAAATACTATGAATGCCTTAAAAAATGTCAAAGAGTCTTTTACATCTCTTTTAGAACAGTTTAAATTAGCTTGGTGGATCGAAATTGTCACTGAGCAACCCAAGTGCATTTACTATTTTGGGCCTTTTGCAACTGGCAACGATGCTCACTTATCTTCAGGTGGTTACATTGAAGATTTAAAACAGGAATTAGCCCAAGGAATTGCTGTTGATATTAAACAGGGACATCCAAAAAAGTTAACAATTATTGAGGAAGAAATGGCAGGACTTGAAACATATTTCTCGTCAGCTAGCTCTAGTTTAACAAATTTTGGGAAAGCTAAAGTCATGCGGCTGTTGAAAAGTTAAAACTTACTATTAGTTTAGCCACAGCCTAAAAAAAATCATGATGTAATTAACATTACATACATCTCATTCTAGCAAAATATCATTACCTTTTCCGCAACGCCTTAAACACTACAGGTAACTTCAATGAATACATTGTTCTCGTCTCAACCAACCTCAGCTTGGTGGGTAGAAGTCTCCCTTTTTATTCCTCAGCAGACTTATCATCTGGGTCCCTTCAACAGTCGAGAAGAAGCAAAGCTTTCTAGAGGTACTCATGTCAAAGACTTGCTCCACCAGGCCCCGAGAGACATTGTCGCCTTGATTAAGCAGCATTAGCCTCGATTCTTTAAGCAGAGAGCCATCATGTTGAACTCAGAGACATACGACATGGCAGCAGTCAATAGCTGTCCGATCGCCTTTTTACGGCAAGGTGTTAGTGGCGCTGCTGTTATTTACTTACAGCAGATCTTGCGACAGCGAGGCTTTAATCCAGGGGCGATCGACGGCAGTTTTGGTGCTCGCACCCACACGGCAGTCTACAGATTTCAATTTTCTCAAGATCTGCCTCTAACTGGCGGCGTTGATGTAGAAACCTGGCAAGCACTGGGTTGTTAATTTTTTGCTCATGCGTGTTCTCCGCTTCTGGTTAAACCTTTTGTAGCTTAATCCCCTGCCCAGTTTCCTGAGTTCACTTCACATTATGCTCCGTCGTCTAGCAGTCTAATACGCATCTCACAAATACCCTCTAAACGTCGTTGCTGAATAAGCAGTGGATATGCTAGAAAAAAAAGTTAACAAAACTCAGTTAGTCTACATGAAGTGTCCACAGTGCCACTCCTCTAATCTTCGCAAAGATGGTTATCAGAATGGCAAGCAAAGGTTTGAATGTAAGGATTGTGGTCGCCTTTTGAGAGATTCTTACGAAGCTAGAGGTTATCGTCCTCAACTCAAAAAAATTTGTCTAGAAATGTACTTGAATGGCATGGAATTCCGCGCTATAGAAAGAGTAACAGGAATTCACCATACAACTATCATGAACTGGGTCAAAGAGTCAGCACAAGAGTTGCCAGAAGATAAAGAAGAGCAGCCGACTGTAGCCGAATTGGATGAACTTCAAACCTATGTCGGTCGGAGAATCGACAAGGTCTGGCTTTGGACAGCTATCAACCACCATGCTCCTGGCATTTTAGCTATGGAAATAGGTGATCGCAGTGGTCAAACTTTTGCCAAGCTTTGGCAGAGAATTGAAACCTGGAAAAGTCGCAGGTATTTAACAGATGGGTATTGTGTTTATGCTAACTATATCGACCCGAAAAAGCATTTAGTATTACCTAAGATTCTCTTGACCAGAGTTGAAGGAGAAAATACGAGATTAAGGCATTATTTAGCTAGGTTACATCGAGCAACTCTTTGTTACTCAAAATCTCTTGAGATGTTACGGTGTTCAGTCCGGCTATTGATGCACTATTTAAGATTTAGGACAATTCCCCTAGCCACCTGATCCACTGCTTATTCAGCAACGCCGAATTTTTTACACCAACTAAAAATTACTCCACCCGATTGCTACGAACAAGTTTGCAATCGCTGGTCAGAATTTAAACCAAGTCTAATATTCTAAAACTTACTTTAGTCCTCAATGCTCAAGCCAAAATCAAGCAATATTCCCAAAGCAACTCGCTACCAAAATGCAGCGATAGATTATTACATGGGACTCACAAATTCCTCCTATCTCCATTACGGGTATTGGGAACCACTACCTACTCAAGGTGAAGAATTAACTCTAACTCGCCTGCGTGTGGCGCAGGAAAGCTATGCAGCAAAACTTTTGAGTTTTATCCCAGACGGGACAAAAACTCTGCTTGACGTAGGTTGTGGGATTGGAGGTAACGCAGCATATTTGTGCGATCGCGGTTTCACTGTTGAGGGATTAGCACCTGACGCACTTCAGCAAGAGAGGTTTTTTCAAAATACCAATCGTCAAGTACCTTTCTATTTAACAAGATTTGAAGATTTTCAGTCCTCAAATTCCTACGACTTAATCTTATTTAGCGAAAGCAGCCAGTATATTGCTGCTCTTGATTTAGCTCAAGGTGCGGCTCGTTTACTGGATAGTGGTGGCTACCTGCTGCTTGCAGACATGATGCGTTGCGATGCCGAATACCGAGAAGGTATTTTTTCTAATTGTCATGTAGCCAGTGAACTACAGACGGCTTTAGTGCAGGCTGGATTCAAGTTAATTAAGACTGAGGACATCTCCACTCAAGTTGCACCAACGATTGACTTGTGTGTTGATAACTTCCGTACTTTTGGGCTGACAACGGTCAAATATATTGCTGATGTTGTGGCAATCGCTGTCCCTCCATTATACTCACTCGGTCGTTGGGCATTTAAGCGCTGGCTAGAAAAGTTAGTTGTCGAGGGATTAGCAGCACGCGCAATTTTTGAGAGCTATTTATGTTATGAAATTCAACTCTGGCAGTTATCAAAAGGAGTTTAATCGAAATGACCCCAGAAATGGTTGTGTTGCAAAAACTTTGAAAGGAGTTGAGCGATCATTTTGGGCTGATCGTCAAACCAATCGGTAATGCCTAACTCCGCAGCGAGATAGATTAGACATTTTGCTCGTTTACGAGTTTGTAAGCCATGACCTAGCAGATGCGAGTGCCACTGGAGTTCAAAACAGGCACAAAAATTATCAATCTCACCAAATAAACCTGTTTTTACTAGACATAGGACGGGGGCGCTGCATGGTTTGACTTAATTTCAGTTTACTTACTTCCTCCTTTTCTTATCCCAAACTGACCTTAGAGTTAGCACGAACCAAAGCTAGTTAGGGTTACAGCTATGGGTTGAGTTTCTAGTAACCGAGTTCCAACCGAGTCTGGAACAGAAACAAAGTCCTACTCCTTACTTCTTATTTCCTGGGTAGAGCGCTGGATAGATTGGGTTAGTTGATTTGCTGATAGGGATTGTATAAGATTGAGGGTTAGAGGAGGTTGACTAATTGTTTGAGCGTAGGCTGCACTCAGGTAGGGGCGATATTGGTGCAGTTTGGTAACATAAGTTTGGCAGAAAGCTACACTTAACGCATTTATGTAGTGACGGGCGATCGCAGGGTTTGAACTAATAACCTGGGGAGGTAGGATAAACGGATCTCTAGTTAGATCTGTTACACCAATTGTAGAAAAGTGGGTTCCACCTTCAATCACAGCAAGATATTTTTTGGGAGTAGTCAGCCACGTGAAGGGCAGAATCTGTTCTGGTAAGGCTGGTGCAACTATATCACCACCGCTACTGACAATCATCACTGGCACTTGAATTTTGCTAAGGCTAGCTTCCCCAAACACACTGCTAGTTAGCGGGTTAATCGCGATTACAGCCTTGACTCTTGGATCATACAAATTATATTGGGTACGAGGCAGTTGCAGCACCTGACATTGGAGCAACAGCGACACATTCCAGGAATCATTGAGATTCTTACAGTCTTTTTGCAGTTGGTCAAAATTAACCGCAGCACCCGCCAACGCTAGCGCCGTGTAACCGCCGAATGATTGACCAATTACTCCGACCTGTTGCAGGTTGAATTGATAGCTGGGATCAGAGGAATCGAGGCGTTGTAATTGATCCAGCAAATATGTCACATCCAGGGGATGGTTAATAAATTCGCTTGGTTGTTCCACTTTATAGGATCGACCAGCAAGCAACGATTGCCCTTGTTCGGCACTGCTACGTGGATGTTCGGGGACAGCAACAGCAAAGCCATAGCTCGCCAAGTGTTGGGCTAAATACTCAAAAGTATTACGGTCTGAGCCTAAACCGTGGGAGATTACAATCACTGGCACTTCAGTTTTAGTCTTAGGAAGGTAAATATCGGCAAGAAAGCGGCGATCGCGTCGGCGATCATTTAGCGTTAACGTTCGTTTATTCCAAGTAAATTTTCCCCGAGAAAGTCGTAAGTCAGGCTGTTGGGATAAATTAACTGGGGCTTGGGTAGTTTCTGTAGTTGACTGCTGCTTGACAAGTGCGATCGCTTGATTTGTTTGATTAAGCAGTCCCTGTAGCTCTTCAACAATTTGGAGACTACGTGCCAAATCAACCCGAATGCTGGAAGTGGGAAACTTCCGCAATACATTCAGCAGTGTCAACCCTTCTGGATCCGCTGCTGCTAAAATCAATGCCGAACGTAGGGCATAGAACCCTGATTGACGGGATTCTGTTTGAATTACTTGTCCCAGTCGTTCCAGCAACGTTTCCCCGATTGATGTGTAGAAAAACTGTGAAGTCGCAACCAAACTTAAATCAGCACGCGCTAATAGAACGCGCCGTAACTGAGCCAGTTGTTGCGGATTAAGATATTTAGTGTATAGGCCTAAATGGTCTACAAGTTTGCCTTCTTTGGCGTAGACTTCCAGAGCAGCGACGGAAATAGAGCGCTCCAGAGCTGCATAAGAAGCATAAATTCGTTCAGCTGCCAGGACAGGATTGGTGATGCCAGTTGTTGGGAGCAGCCATCCACAGCAACCCAAAGTTAACCCCAGCCAATTTAATTGCTTGCCTGTAGTATGAAGGACTAGATTCCGCTTGAATCTGACGCTGATGGACAAAGCAAGAAGAAGGCGATTCATTAGTTATAACGACATGGGAGTTGCAAAGAAGCGATGACTCGACAACAATTACCAAGATGCCTTTACCTTAACTAATTAACGTGAGTTTTGGATAAGCAAATTAGACCGAAAGGTTCTCTAAATTGAGCGACGGCTTCTTGGGCTGGTGGCAATAAGCAATCAAGCCACAGATGACATTGACGCAGAAGTTGACGGGGCTGCGATGCCGCGTGTGTTCAATCTGCGAGATGTTCTTGAGTTGGTCGATGATGGACTCAATGATTGAGCGTTTACGAGCGAGCAGTTTGTCGGTCAGTCGCATCAATCGCGGTTTCATGTTGCGCTTCGGCAAGGCATTGAACTCGATGCCACAGGTGTTAAGCAATTGCTCAAAGAGCGCCTGTGAAACATAGCCTCGATCAGCAAACACTTTGCCAAACACTGCTTTGAGCAGTTGAGGGACGGGCTTACGGTCGTCGGTGTTGCCAGGAGTCAGCGTCAAGTTGAGCAGTTCGCCTTGGTCATTGACCACCAAGTGCAGCTTGAAGCCGAAGAACCAATCAACCGATGTTTTGCCTCGTGCCGCCAAGTTTTGAAACACACGATGCTGATGGATACGGCGATTGTGGCAGACCTTGAGGCTAGTCGAGTCAATGAAGCTGATGCCGTGACACTTGCCGAAGCAATGCTTGAGGTAAGCGCACAAAGGCAGCAAGACTGAGGGCATCCAACTGACAAAACGGCTGTAGGTGACTAATCCTGGAAACGCACTACGCCAGTAAACGCAGACATGCTCGACGTAATAGTGTTTGAACGTCCGATAGTGCTGCTGGTGGAAGCCAATGAGAATCGTCATGCAGATCGCTCAAGCACAATCCTCTGGAGCGAGCGCGCTGTTGCAGACTCTGCGTGAGCAATTGTTGTTGCCACATCGGTTCAAAGTATTGGCAGAAATCATCGACGCGACAGAACAGTTCTTCTAAGCTGAGCATAGGTGGGGGTAGCTGAATCCTGTGATAGTTTTCAGCGTACTGCCCCCGCCTTTCCTTATCCAGAACTCACGTTAATTAACTCTCCATGAGAGCCAAATTTGGCTCTTAATTGAACTGCATAGCATTTTATGGTGTCTTTGTAACACTTTTAAATAAGGCTCTATAGGGATTCCAGGGAGGTATTTGGAGGGAAATGTCTCAAACGCTTGCTGATAATGAGTTTTATCCCTGGAAGTGCCAAATATCTGAAATGGTTTCAACTAAAGCATTTTAGCTTCTTCTCTTAGCTCACCTCCCCGAAACGCCTATTGAGCCTTTCACTTTATCATTTACCTGTTTTTGCGACACAACCGAATTTGTGCCTCAAATTTTTGAAATTGCTGCATAACCCAATCCAATTGAGAAGGATTATTTGTTCTCAAGCAGTTTTACAACACAACCATTTATCTCATGAAGTTTTTATCTAATTGGGTAATTTTACGATAAAGCTAGTCCACCCATCAGAACATTCAACACCAATATTTCCTTGCATTTGCTCAACTAATTTCTGGACTAAAGCTAGCCCTAAGCCAGTTCCACCTTGTTGCCAGCGATCTCCTTGCGGTACGCGATAGAATTTGTCAAAAATTCGCGGCAATTGGTCTTGAGGAATTTCTGCTGAGTTGCTGATAGTAAATATAGTTGCCATTTGAGTCGGTTCATAGCAAACGCTGAAGATAATATCGCCACCAACCGCAGTATATTTACAAGCATTGTTAATTAGTTCTGCTATTATACGCTCCAAACTAGCACGGTTGGACATTAATATACGTAGATCTACGGGTAAATTTAGTTCTAAAGTTTGCTGGCGTTGTCCGGCGCGAGCATAGAATGGCTCAACTATCTTGAACAACATTTCTTGTATGTTTATTGCTTCCAAGAGCAAATTAGAACAGAACTTAACTTCTAGGCGTTGTAAATCTAAAAGGTCATTAATCATTTCGCTTTCACGTCCACACTCAGCTTGCAAGATATCTAGATAACGCTCGTGTTTCTCATGAGTGGGGGCAACTTTGAGCATTTGGATTGCCATTTTCATATTGGCTATGGGGGTGCGTAGTTCATGAGAAACGGTACTGAGAAAATCATCTTTGAGTTGATTGAGCCTTTCTAATTCCTCAATTTGTGCTGTAGCTGATTGATAGAGCCGAGCTTGACGGATGGCGATCGCACACTGATTAGCGACTTGTTGAACTAGACGAATCTCTAACTGGTTGAAAAGGTAGTCTGACTGATTGATTAACCACAAGTCACCCAATACGCCGCGATCATCAAAGATTGGACAGGCAAGCATTGCTACTCGACCCCGTACAGGATTGGGAGTCAAAGAACAGAACTGACAATACTGACCCTGTAATAATTGCTGGTAAACACCATAATCAGCAGTTATTTGAGTTGTACGCTTTTGCGCTCCAGGATCTTTAAGAGCGTACTCGTAGCAAATATTTGAAGTACCTTGTTCCAGATTATAAACGGCTGTATTGCAGCAACTAATGTTAAGGACAAGCGCTAATTCCTTGACCACAGTTTGAAGAATTTGGCTCTCATCAAGGCTATCGCGTACTTTATCAATAACACGCCCTAGCATCGCTTCAAATTCAGAAGCTTGTTGGAGTTGAGCCTTACGCTCAGTAACTTGATTCTCTAGCCTAGTATTAAGCCACTGTAATTTAGCTCTGCTTTCTCGCAACGCCTCCTCAGCTTGCTTGCGTTCTGTAATATCAATTAATAAGCCATCCCATGCCTTACCATCAGCAGTATAAGCAGCGCTAGAGTTCCCCTGAATCCACTTAAGCTGACCTGACGGGGTAATGATGCGCCCGCTCCACTCCCAAGGGAGAAAGTTTTCGACTGCTGTCGCTACCGATGCTTGAAACGCGGGTAAGTCACTAGGGTGAATTAACTTCCAGATAGAATTACTATCTTGAAGTGCTGTTTGGGGGTCTATCTCAAATAAGTCACGACAGCCTGAGCTAACAAAGGTAAACCGGTGAAGATTATCAGTAGATGGAACATAGCGATAGACCATACCAGGTGTATTGGCAAGCATCGTTTGCATCCGAGTCTGACTATCGTGCAGCTTTGTCTGCATCTGTTGGCGCTCCATCACAGACGCTTCTGTTTCTCGCTTGGCGGCTTGCTCCCGTTGCCAAGCTAATTCAGTCGTTTGACGTAGATACATACTTTGTAAAGCAGTAGTAGCAAAGCCTACAAAACTGGTCATCAACCGTCGATCTTCGTACTCTAACCTTCGCTGTTCGTTGTGAGATAAAATCCAAAGAGTACCAAGCTGTTTATAGTCCGCGCACAGCGGAAATAGCAGTCCCTCCACAATCGGAAACTGCGGATTATCCAAGTAAGGAAAACGGCGTTCGGGACGCGCGTATAGTTGTGGCTGCTCGTCATCAATCGTCGTGTTATCAGTACTAAAGTTGGCTGGTACAGTCGTTTGTTCCAACGATTCCAACGCGCCTGCGATCGCCACCCAGCGATAGACATAAGTGCCATTAGGCAAACTCTCTATGAAATTAACCCCAACCGTATCAGCTTGGCAGAGATTCTTGGCAATCTGTACCAAGCTTTTCAGCCTAGACTGCGGCTCGTTGGTCAATTGTTGAGCTAGCGTCCGAAGAGCTTGATTTTCAGCCAATAAATCGGATTGTGTTATTGCTCCAGGATAATTTTGAGGTAACCCATTCTCTGCAGGGACACAATGATTTTCGGGGCGATCTCTCATAAAGTTTTTGTCCTCACTCTGAAAAATACTTAGCTAAGAGATCCTTGCCAAAAAATTATTCACATCTAATCCATGTTGTGTTTAATACAACTTAATTGCATATCTATACTAAAAGAATATCAAACTCATATTAAACCGGCAATAATTGATCTGACCTTTTTTAGGCTGGAACGGTATTGTCAACTTAACTTTAAGGAAGAGATAGAATACGAAATCATGGCTTGATTTTCCTCGTGCTGCTGATGTACTATCGTCACCGATTCCCCACCGAAATCATTAGCTACTGTGTTTGGCTCTACTACACATTCCCGTTAAGCTATCGGGTTATGCTCTACAAAAGTGTGGGATAGGTAGCAATATCATTCCAAGTCCAAGCACAAGCAGTTAACTCTGCTCGCTGTGCAGCTGTAGTTCTAAGGCACGAATGCTGCCAAATGGTATTGTCAACTTAACTTTAAAGAAGAGATAGAATACGAAATCATGGATTGATTTTCCTTGTGCTGCTGATGTACTATCGTCACCGATTCCCCACGGAAATCATTAGCTACTGTGTTTGGCTCTACTACACATTCCCGTTAAGCTATCGAGACATTGAAAAAATGATGCTGTACCGCGGGATTGAAGTAACGTATGAGTCCATTCGGAAATGGTGCTTGAAGTTCGGACAGCAACACGCTAATCAACTGCGGCGCAAACGCGCTTATATTGCCGACAAATGGCACCTCGATGAAGTCGTGCTCACAATCTACGGGAGTGCAATATTATTTGTGGCGAGCAGTGGATGCTGCGGGGAACGTGTTGGATGTTCTGCTGCAACGACATCGGGACACGTTGGCGGCAGAGCGTTTTTTTCGCAAACTACTGAAGAAACAAGGCTTCGTACCACGGGTGATTGTCACCGATAAGTTAAAGAGCTATGAAGCGGCGAAGAAACAAGTGATGCAGAACGTGGAGCATCGAGCGCATAAGGGATTGAACAACCTGTGCGAAAACTCCCATCAACCCACGAGAGTGCGAGAGCGACGAATGCGAAAATTCAAATCCCCTGGGCAAGCCCAACGATTTCTCTCCGCTAGTGGACCAATTCGAGGACACTTCCACCCGAAACAACACCAACTGACCGCTCGCCACTATCGTGAACAACTACGCCAACGATTTGAGGATTGGCGAGAAGTCGCTTGTCTGAAACCTGCTGCTTAAAATCAGCCAAGTTGGCTACTCAGGAATCATCGTGCCGATTTTCGGATTTATCCCATTAAGTTGACAATACCGATCCCACATATCTTGTTAATCGACACACCCCGATAAAGCAATGGCGAAAGTTTATCCATAACCTCGCTTTCGCTTCCTTTATCTCTATCTACCTATCCACAGGTTTTATGGCTGACCTTAACTTGAAAAAAGTTGATCTCCCTACAATACAAAACTCTGGTAGTTGAAAAGATCCTTATGAAACTTGTCAGCAGCGAAGTCTGAGGTTACAAGGTCTACAAAGATCCCAAGTATTTCTGTACAGTCTAAAGACTCCTTAAGAGCCTCATAATATGTTAGAACACTCATATGAGTAATGAGTTTCATTGTTGACCTCTGGAGACGCTTTAACACCTCTAGGGGTTTTTTAGTTATCTAGGTTTATGTCCAACAGTAGCGATCGCCATCGCGACCTCTTCAGCCTTCGTATCGAAATACAGACGTTCTAAGTTCTCTCTAATAAGCTCCGACCTGTTACCAGCAGCGTAGATATCTGCAAGGTAGTTAGGTTTGTCCGTAAAGTTCGGCTCTATTCTTAAGCGGATCGTTTGAGTTTTCTGGTAAGACATAGGTTTCTAGCGTCTGTAGCTACATACCTAAAGCGTCATAGAAAATATCCAAAGCAAAAGCCCCGCTAATTGTCTAACGGGGTCTACTGGGTATTTGGTTTTCATTAAGTCGGTCTACATGGTTTCATTTAGCTCTTGTAAGTAATAACCAGTTTGATGATCTATGTCTGAGTCTTTATCAATAGCTATAAACTCGCCATTAGTAAGCTCTACTACCCGAATGTCAGCATCAGACATTTCAACGCCGTCTTCTTTACCTTCCCAAGTAATAGCTTCTAGCTCTGTAATATGATACTTTTTTCCTTCTAGGGTTACGTAGTCTATGTCTTCTAAGTCAGTCATTACTTTATACCAAGTTATTACTTAAGTTATTACCTATGCTTTTTACATAGGGTCTACAAAGTCATTGATATAAGCTAATGTTTCTGGGTCTAAGTCTTCTTTAAAAGAACCTACAACAATCCCTGTATTAAGTATTAAATAGATAAAGTCAGTCTTATAGTAACTGGCTGTATCCTCATCGGACTCTTGCCTTCCCAGTCTATTTCATCTACATCTTCAAGAAGGCTGTAGGTAACGCCGTCAACAGTTATAAGTATCTGGTTAGCAGACATTATTTTTGTAACTCCTCTACGGCTTTTTTAGTTGGTCTACATTGTGTCGTGTAGCTCTAACAAGTATTCGTAAGTATCGTCTTCTAACTCAGAGCGGTCTAAAATGACTTCTCTTGTACCATCTGCCAATACAACTGTCCATACATCGGCATCCATAAAACCATCGTCTGACGGATCCCCGTCCCATTCAATACGGTCTAAGTCTGTTAGTGGGTATTTGTTGCGTCTCACGCTTTTCGTCATATAAAGATGCGATTACTCAACTACAAAAAGTCGGTCAACGCATCCAAGGCGCTGCTAAACAAATCATTGATGAATTTATTAACAAACTTAATAGCTAATTCGCCACAATTCAACTCTGTCTGACTTTGTACGGGTGTAGATAGCATGACTTCTTCTCCTAAATTATTAGACCTTGAAAATGAATAAGTACGGGTTTTTGTTAACGCAAAATCCCATGGGTGGCTCCAACCTAGCGGAGATGGCATTTAACACGGGAAGATTATATATTCGGGGCAATTGCCCTATCAGTGATCTCGATGAAAATTTTAAGGTGACACACATCACACTCGATATGACAACTTCACCAGCGATGAAATACCTCTTAGTGGGACTTTGTAAGTTTCTAGCCTTAAAATAGGCTGAAACCAAAGCTGGGCAAGGAAAATACGTCGATAGAGTAAAAATGGCTGAAACGTGAGTGCAGCAAGGAAATACTGCTAATTGATGTAAAACTGGCTCTAAATCTGCTTTTGAAGTAATTTAAGAGGCAGTTTCTTTCAAAGTCCCATTAGTAGAGATTAACGAACGAAATGATGAGAAAGAGTACACATTTAAATGTGAGCCTATCCCACTAACTTTGAAAACCAGATGTAGGAACAGGCGAGAAGAAGGAAAGCATCAAAACACACTTTCAGGCGTTCCCATCGAACAACAAGTCTTCTATACTTACGTTGAAACCAGGAGAAAGAGCGCTCCTGCTGATAGCGAGGCACAATTTCCTTGATTGGTCTGCCCAAGGGCTTTTTGCCTCTGCTCTGCCGTTTTTTGAGCTGCGGTCGAATACCTAAGGTGCGGAGGCTCTTACGCAACCATCTGGCATCGTAGCCTTTATCAGCAGCAAGAGCTTTAGGGCGACGCTTAGGATTGCCGCGTTTAAGAGTGGCTAAGCGAATTTGAGCTAACATCGGTAAGACTTGCTGCCTCTCATCACCATTGGCAGGGGTAGTAGTTGCTACTACTGGCATACCATTGGCATCTGTTATGCTATGAATGAGAATGCCTTTACCCTTGTAGCCATAGCTTACGCCTTCACCACCACCAATCCCTGTGGGAAAAAGAACCGTCAACGGCTCCATACTTCCAGTTAATCATTCCCTTTTCCTCTGCTAAGGCGAGAATCCTCTGTTTGATTTTCTCCAGTGTCCCATCTTCGTACCACTGCTTGAGCCATCGATGCGCAGAGCTTTTTGATGCCCATTTTTCGTCTCGCGGGACATCACACCATCGACAACCAGTAATCAGTACGTATAATTGCGTATTTAACACTTTGCGAAATGGTACGTGTGGCATTCCACGCCCTCTCTTCTCTGGGGGTTGAGGTAGTATATCTTCAAACAACTTCCATTCGAGATCGCTCAATCCCTCAAACCTACCTGCCATTTTGTCTTCTTTTTGTTTTGTTTCAGCTTTATGCTAATTCTAGCTCATATTTATATTAGTGGGATAGGCTCGTGTTGCTCAATGTTCCAGTGAGCAACACAACGATTTAGTTACTCATGCAATCGCGTTTAATTGGTGTGAAGACGACTTCGCTCAGCATCCCTTCAACCGCCGCTATTTTTGGTTTAGTAGGTAGTCAATTGCTGTAAAAGTTGGCAACATTTATGAACTTCCTCCAGAGCATTATGATGTGATCCGTCTCTATCTCTCTGACTTGACTCCCTTTGATACCGCTATTACTGAAGCGATCGCCTACAAAAATCCTCAAAAATCATGAATTATCTGGCGCTGTGGCTCAAACCAAAAGCGATCACAGATATACTTAAAATTTGATTGTCTGTTGCGCTCACTCTTGGTTACTGTTTCTTTGGATATACCAGAGCCAGTAATTTCTAATCGTCAATAATCTTTGAAAAGGCTACAATTGCACGAAGCTATCTGCGATTTTATCGCAGATAGCCAGAAAATATATCTCTTGCACCCCTGCTAAGAATGCTCTTATGCCAAGAATGTATCCCTAAGCTAATCGGTCTTTAAGTTGCAAGATACAGGCGCTAGAGTTCACAGTCAGCCTCGATTGCCCCAGAAAATTAAATGACGATCAGCTTACTCTAGTTTCTAAAAACGTAACCAAAGGAACATTATTGCTGCTTCCATGTCAAATTAGGAAAACGTATTCCACGGCGCAATTCTGCATCAAGCGGCTTGAAGCGCGAGAGTTTGCTTTGGAAAGCGCTATTTTAATATGAGGAGCAATATGAATTACTTTGTTATACCTAGTCGGTGCAATTCTTGGCATCGGTTGGGGATTTTGTCTCTAGCCTTGGGATTAGTGACTTTCACTTTTAGCGCTCCTGTTTTGGCGCAAGAGAAATTACTCAGAACTCTTACTGTTAGCGGTAAAGGTGTTGAGAGGATTCCGACGACTTTAACTGAAGTACGTTTGGGTGTCGAGGTTCAAGGCAAAACAGCCCAAGAGGTACAGCAGCAAGTCGCCCGACGCTCATCAGCTGTTGTAGCACTGTTGCGATCACGCAACGTTGAAAGACTAGAAACAACTGGTATCAGCCTAAACCCTGTTTATAGCTATAACAACAACGTGCAGCGCCTAACGGGATATTCTGCCACCAACATCGTTAGTTTTCGTGTGAATACTGAGCAAACTGGTACTTTATTAGACGATGCTGTCAAAGCCGGGGCGACGCGAATTGATGGTATTAGCTTTGTGGCTGCTGATCCGGCGATCACAACTGCTCAACAACAAGCTTTACGCGAAGCCACCCAAGACGCGCAACAGCAAGCCAGGACAGTATTAAGCACTTTGGAACTTACTCCTAAAGAAGTAGTGAGTATTCAAGTCAATGCAGCAAATCCACCGCAGCCACCGATGCCTCTGTATAGAACCCATTTGACATCTAGGTTGCAGCAAGCCGTTTGATCATCAACCGGATGAAGCAAAGATTGACTTTGGCTGTCGCATTGTCCAGGGTTCTCTCAAAGTTCTTGACCAAACTTTTACAGCGTTCCATCCAAGCATTTGATCGCTCAATTACCCAGCGGGTTGCGACCACCACGAATCCTGTTTTTCCTTGTGCCGCTTTTTCGGCTTTTGTTGGTTTGGGTGCCAGTTCAAATTGGAGCTTGGTCATGATCTGCGGGTAGAGAGCTCGCAGAGCTGCGCTCAGGATCTCTGGGTGATAGCCATTGTCTAGCAAAATGGTAATCTTGGGAATATTGACGGGTAAGCCACGAAAGTAGTCGAGGTTTTGGCTCAACATTTCAATTAAACCTTGATCATCTGAGAGATTGGCTGTAGTGCAGTGAGTAAAAAACGGAAAACCTAACGTATCGACCGCGAGATGTCGTTTGATGCCATTGGTACATTTGTAAAAGCAAAAGCCTTTGGACTCGACACTAGCGTTACAAGTATTCTTTACGGCTTGGGAGTCAATTATCAGCAACGTTGTCCATTTGGCTTTTTTTCACTTGTTCTCGCACTTGTCCATGTAACCGGCTCATCAGTGCGTCGATGGCTCCTGCCTCTCGCCACTGCAAGGAATGCCAATAGACCGTTGAGTAGGGCGGCAGCTCTTTGGGCAAATCTTGCCAATTACAACCATTCTTAAGTTGATAGAAAATACCATCTAAGAGTTCTCGTTTCGTCCAGTTACAGGGTCGCGTCTGCTTCTTAACAGGTAATATCTGGGGCAGTAGGGGTTCAAGAATTTCCCATTCTTCGTCTGTGAGGCTGCTGGAATACGGCATGATTGGTAAGATATGGCTTTGGCGCTACCTTAATTCAACAGAGCCAAAGATGTCAAATGGGTTCTATAGACGCGAGGCAGCACTAGCTAATCAAGCTGCTTCTACCCCAGTTGTAGGTGGTGAACAGCAGGTAGAAGCATCAGTAAGGAGTCAGGAAAAAATAACTTGAACATTTACTTAAATAGACCTATGATCAAAGCATGGGATCAGGTAGGCATAGTAACCTATGTTGAAAGCGGGCATAGTTGAGGCAATCAAAACAAAGTATG
>JAHHHE010000095.1 GCA_019359535.1 Gloeocapsa sp. UFS-A4-WI-NPMV-4B04 | reverse complement strand
AGCCACTATCCCATCAAACCACCCTGGCTGTTTCAACTGTTCTAACTCTCTTGGGTCGTTCAGATGTCCTTACAATACTGGTTTTTTCAAGGATTGAACAGCCATTAGTCATAATGAGAATTGCTGGTAGTTTAGGGATTAGCTTCAGGCAGAGTATTCTTAGCTTTTGCTCTATCTCACCATGTATCTACATGATGGGGATATGTATATACATGGCTTATTGCCATTTTTTGTTCCATTACTTGTCGCGTCCGAATATTTGCTATAAGCTGGTTGTCCGGCTCTTACGCTTAGGTTGCATTAAGATATGGTAAGGCGATCGCATTAGGCGATCGGAGATCGAGAACAAGGAAACAGAGTACTCCGGTTGTTACACCTTCTCTCAGTGCCATGAAAGTCTTAGAATCCACCAAAGAACGATTAATTATAGGGTATAAAGAGGATAGTAATGCCTTTGAATTAATGTGGTTGGTATTAGGGATAATTGCTTTTGGCTCTGTACCCTTTCTAGGGATTGGGATGCTGTATCTCACTGTCTTTGCTGCTGTCACTACTCTTGTAATGAAACGTCAGTTTCCACAGAAGCTCTTTGTCTTTGATAAAAACAAAAAACTTTTGATTATCAAATCCAAGTTTTGGCTCTGGTACTCGACAACCCAGTATGCGTTTGATGAAATTGTGGAAGCTGCACTTATTACAAAATATTTTTATGTTGGTTCGATGACTGTTAGACCTATGGAATTTGTTCGGCTAACTCTAAAAAGACGAGATGGCAAGATACTCCAAGAAGATATGCTTTACGGGGCAGCGGCTAATCACGATATGGCGTATAAGATTAATAGATTTATCAGGCATTAAGATAGCAATGATTATGGAAGGTAGAGAGCTAACCATCTCGTAGCACACCTACCATATAGAGTTGATTGATTAAACTTGAAAGAATGCCTATGGCGGGTGAACGAGTTCATTGGGCTGCTTTTCGGCATCGGTGGGGCGGTGGTTTAAAGTTTCTGGTGGTGCAAAAAAGATTAAGCGAGTGCTAGAATCCCAATGGTTGAGATTAGACCAATTCAACAGCATCAGATTGAACAAGCCAAGCAGGTTGTTACCGCCGTATGTCTTGATGTTTGGCAAGATATTCTGACTAAAGAAGATGTGAAGTTTTATGATTCGATGTCTGATATTGAGCAGGTGCAATCGCACTATTTTGACAACGGTGGGATGTTCTTGGTGCTAGTGGACAACGAGCAGGTTGTTGGTACCGGGGCAATCCGAAAACTTGATGATGAAATTTGCGAACTTAAACGGATGTGGTTTCTCAAAGCGCATCGAGGACAGGGCTGGGGCTGGAAAATGGCTCAAATGCTCTTCGATTTTGCAAGACAGGTCGGTTATCGGAAAGTGAGGCTTGACCTCATAAATGAGGAGCGGCAACCCCAAGCACTCAAGCTTTACAGAAGGCTTGGCTTCTACCCGATTGAGAGGTACAACGATAGTCCGTGCAATATTTTTATGGAGAAGTTTTTAGAGTCTGTGCAAGAGTAGTAGCCAAGCAGCCCAACACTGCGTTGGAGCGGACAAACAAAAGACTTGCTGCTTCGTTTAGTGTTATCTGCTGCCGCACAACTTTACCGTTAGAAATCGCTATCTCGCTGCCAATGAACGAGTTCTTTTTTTCTGCACTGTCATTCGGATTAGCTGCGGGCCTCAAACCGGGGCCGCTTGGTATAATTGTGATTCAACAAACGTTATCGAGAGGACTTTCCGCTGGGGTGCGAGCAAGCCTCGCCCCGCTGATTACTGATGGACCAATCATCATCGCTGCACTGTGGTTCCTCTCTGAGTTCAAGAGCATTGACCTATTTGCCGCTGCCCTAAGTTTGGTCGGCGGAGCCTATCTGTTTTGGCTAGCCGCAAAGATGTTTCGCGTCAGCGAAATTTCGTTAACTGGGAAGCTCAAGTCACAAAGCTCATTCGCTACAGCAGTGAAGGTAAACTTTCTCAACCCGGGACCCTATCTCTTTTGGTTCACTGTCGGCGGGAGCTACATCATTCGCGGCTCTACCGCCGAGAGCCTGGTCTTCGTAGTAACATCTATTGGAACCCTGATCGCTGCTAAGATTGCTGTTGCCGTTCTTGCCGTATGCTTCTTCCCGTCCTTGGAGAGTCGTGGCTACCTCCTAACGATGAAGCTCCTTGCTGGTACATTGGTCTGGTTTGGCCTCGTGTCCATTGTGAAGGCGGCTGAAGTTGGACTTCGCTATGCCCGCGATTTCTAACCGCAATGATCGCTCCGTCTCCTACATATACCCCCGGCATAATCACACTTCATAACCAATCCACACATCGTTCCCCATTATCGTATTGCCTTTATACGGCAGTTCTTCAGTTTGAGGGTTAACTTTCTCCCAGCCATTGCTGAAGATATAAAATGGATATGTCGAAAACGGTATTGTCAACTTAACTGTCTAGCGGCTTACTTATTGAGAAAATGACTAATTCATAAAGGCTAGAATACTTATTTATTTTTCCGTGACTCCAGCGTCGCTTATTCTCAATAAGCAGGACTAAATCGATTTAAGTTGACAATACCCTAGCTACTTCTAACTACCTACATAGCTGCAACTATTTTGTCGAGGCAATTCAATAAATGCCTTATTTGAATTGACTTAGTAATGCTTTATCAATTACTAAAAAATACCAACTAAGATTGGAATAGTTAACGCTAACAATGCAAGTGTCAATATGATGCTAGTCCAGTTGAAAAAATGTACTTCTCTTACTGACTCCCAACTGTCATTTAATTCAGCGAATGCCATTTGCTGAATTAAATCGGAAATTTTTTTAGCATCTCTTACATGATGTAGTGCCTGCTTTTCACCATTGGCATATTCTGCAATAAAATAAGTAGGGACTACAATATGATCTCCCGTAATGTCGGGTGCATCTACAGCAAGTTGCTTTGCTTTTTCCTCTAATGTTTGGTTTGGCTCGATCCTATCACCTGGATTTGTCGAGCGATACATTATATTATCTGTAGGTTTAGTCATCAGAACCTCCAGCTTTTTTAAATATTATTAACTAAATTAATTTTATATCTTCGCAGTTAAAATTTACTTGTCTAGTAAGATAATTTAGCTAAAATTTAAAATACTTTATGTATCCTCAATTATTAATTATTTGATTAGTAAATAATTTATTATAGATTTACTACTATTTGCTGCTTTGTCATTGCTAATCTTCATCCTCAGAGCTCGCCTGCAAGTAAGCGTAATTCCGCCGCTTGTTTTAACGCCCCTTATGTGTAGCGACCGTAAACTTTATCGCTCTTGATCCCCATCAACTCCTTGCCGAACAGAGGAGCAACCCCGGTCGTGTCACCTCCGTTCCAAACGTATGGCGGCAGCGATGTGGTCGGATATCCTCTACAAAGTGCGAGTTGGAAGTAGCAAGCTGCTTGTGGCATCACCCCCAATTTCTTCATCATAGTGTGCGGTCAGATCAGCACCTTATTTGCTTGCTGTTAATCGCTGTATTTCAATCATCATGTTTGCAAACCTCATAGCGAAGTTCTGCAAATGCTGTCCCATAAGTTTTCGCAGATATTAATTTCAGAGGAGGGTTTGTGATTGAACGTGGAAGTAAGGGCGCACCGCTGCCAAGAGTGACAGAGGCAATCTGAACAATTATTTCATCTAGTAGACCATAATCATAAAATTGCCCGACTAAATCGCCACCGCCCACTAACCAGATATTTTTACCTCCTGCCTCTTTCATCATCTCTTTGTGAATAGGACGAACATCACCTTTGACGAAGTGAATTTTTTTTCCTTCAATTATAGGTAGCGTGCGCGAACTGAAAATCCAAGTAGGTTGTTCATAAGCCCATCCCTGAGAACAAGCTGCATCTTGATTGATTTCGTGCTTTAAAATCCATTCGTAAGTTGTTGACCCCATTGCTATTGCGCCAACTTCAGAGAGGAATTGAGGATAGCTACCTTCTGGTACTTCACCAAACTGAAATAACCAATCCAGAGAATGATGCGAATCAGCGATGAAGCCGTCCAAACTGGTAGCGGTATAGTATTGAGTTTTCATGGGTAATTACAAAGCATCATACACAACAGGTTACACAATGTAAGATGTCAGGTTCATTGCAAGCCACAGAGGACGAGCAGAGCGTAACCAGCTAATCTTCATCCTCAGAGATCGCCTGCAAATAAGCTTTAGCCGCCGCAAGTTTTAGCGCCCCCTGGGTATAACGCCCATAAACTTTATCGCTCCTTATACCCATTAATTCCTTGCCATATAATGGATCTAGACCCTTGCGCGTAATACTCGTACCGAACTCATGTCGAAAGCGATGTGGTCGGATACCCTCTACCGCAGCGATCGCTCCCAACTTTTTCACCATCCGATAAACCCCCTTATAACTCAGCCGCTCTCCTAGATGCTTCGGATATTGACTCAATCCCAACATATTCCAGACAGTAACCAGATGGATAAACAATACGCCCTTCTAACGGACTATCAATACATCTGCAACAACTTGTGTTCTGTTCAAAGTATTGGCAAACAGCACAGCAGTCCATTCCCGATGCAGATGCGGACAAAATCGCTCCTTCCATCATTAATGACCGCCCAGTTGCAGCAAATAACCTTACCTTAAAGCAACACCATCCCACTTCGCTCTGAGTACACCATTAGCTACCAGTATTTGCCATCGGGGGTCAGACTCCACAATGGATTCTGGTATTCGTATCCTTGCTCCTTCTGTTTCGGCTACAACTTCAACTTCAAACTCTTGTGGCGCTTCAATTCGGGCTTGTCAATTTAATACTTTATCAACACCTTTACGATATCTCCATTGAGGTGTTTTAGTTAGCGTGATCACTCTCCGCAAGAGGATCTCGGAGAATTATTGTGCTAAATAATGTTCTATTGTTAGCTTCAGGCTTGAAAGTGGGAACAATTAGATTAACTAAGTAAGTAACTTTACAGGAATTTAGCCAAATGAAAGCTGATAGCCTCAAAATCTCGAAAGTTTTCAGTGGTGGTGGGGATATTCATTACGTTTTACCTCATTTTCAACGGCAATATAGCTGGGAAGAAAATAATTGGAAGACACTTCTTTCTGATGCCTTTGCCATTTATGACGAATACCAACCAGAAAACGAGCCAGAGCATTTTCTGGGTTCACTGGTTGTTATCAACGATGAACCAATTAATGGGGTAATCAGTGTATTTAAACTTGTAGATGGGCAGCAACGACTGACAACTATTTCACTCTTGCTTTGTGCGCTCCGCGATCTCGTTGAAGGAACTGAGCCAAAGATGGCTAAAAGAATTCAAAGAATGCTCGTTAACTCTGATGAAGGCGGAGATGCCTATTTTAAGGTACTTCCTACCAGTAAGTATGGAGATCGAGATGCTTACAGAAGAGTTATCCTGGGAGAGCCTTTAACAGCAACTGAATCTAATATTCCAAATGCTTACGCTTATTTACGTAAAGAGTTGAGCCGAAAAATTAGTAGCGGTGAAATTTTACCAGAGCAATTATATATTGTCTTATCTAACTGCTTTCAAGTGGTTTTTATTGACCTTAATAGGGATGAAAGCCCTTACAAAATTTTTGAAAGTCTTAATGCTAAAGGTAAATCTTTATCACAAGCAGACTTAGTTCGTAACTATATTGCCATGAAGCTGCCTACATCGCAGCAGGAAAAAGTTTTTACAGAACAATGGGAAAAAATTGAAAATCTACTTCAAGAAAACCGTATTGTTGGTAAATCACGATTAGGTGAACTAACGGCTTTTCTCCGGCATTATCTAGCTATGTGTGCTAGGGTTCTTTGTAGCAAGGAACATATTTATGCTCGTTTTCGAGATCGTTGTGAAATAGATTTTTCTACACCAATAGCTTTTATTGATGAACTAAAAACGTTGCGACGTTTTGCTGAGTATTACGATAAGCTCCTCCGGCCAGAAAATGAAAAAAACCACGAAATTAAAGAAGCTCTAACCCGCCTTAATATTTTAGAAATTCAAACAGCTTATCCCTTCTTGCTAGCAGCCTATGATGCTTATGAATTACGGCAAATAAACCTTGATGATTTTTTAGAACTATTTAAAGCTCTAGAAAACTATATAGTACGGCGCTATATTTGTGCTGAAAAAACTAACTACCTCAATACAATTTTCCCCACCCTTTGGCGTGATATAACTGCCAAAACAGATAATGAGCTTAGTTTCAAAGAGGCGGTAAAAAAAGTTTTAGTAACAAAAAACTATCCTGCCAATCGCAATATTCAACAATCAATCTATACAACCAAATTGTATGACGAGAGAAATCAAAAGAAACTTTGTTTTGTATTGGAAACAATTAACCGTTATTTATCAATAAATAGAGGAGGCTTCACTGTTTTAGATAGCCACCCAACTATTGAACATATTTTACCACAAAAGCCAAGTAAAGATTGGCAAACTGAACTCGGAGATAACCTAGAAAGGATATACCAAGATTATTTACATACTCTTGGTAATTTAACCTTAGTTACTCAAGAGTGGAATACAACCCTTTCTAATAATTCTTTTCTAATTAAAAAAGAGGCTTTAGCAAATCACGCCTTACAGATTAATAATAAATATTTTTCTCAAGAACTTCCTATTTGGGATGAAATTTCTATCCGAAGACGTGCTGATTTTTTAGCTGACAACTTCTTAGAAATTTGGCCAGAGATAGGAGAGACAACTCCATTATCATCTTCCTTTTCATACGTTTCACCAAAGTCAGTAACAATTTGTGGAGATCAAGTTGAGATACGAGATAAAACGTGGCGGCAATTAATGAAATTAACAACTGAATGGGTGATAGTAAACCGCTCAGAGAGATTTGAAGAAGCACGTAAAACATTAGATAGTTATTTTAGTGATAGTAGAGATGGTAAAAAGAATCCTAAAGATTGGTATCAGTTATCAAATAGTGTTTGGGTTTTTCAAGGTAATTCAGCTAAAGGCCACATAAGTTTTTGTCGTCGCTTCCTTATAGCAGTAGGTATACCTGTATCAGAATGGAGTGTAGAAGAAGATAAAGACACGGCATTATTAACTAACTTATAGCAGTTGAACAATTGAAGATAATAACGCTTGTGTTGCAAAAACTGGTGAAGGTCTGGTAAAACTAGCAATTGTATTTATTTACTGCCCGAAGCTACCGACACCTCTAGCTAAATCATTTGAACTTTGGGGTGGCAAAGTCATTTGCGGTCTTTGCCTCTGACCGTGAGATGTTCTAGAGTTGGCGAACGATCTTTGCTGACCCGAAATTACAGCTTGCTCCAAAACCGCTAAGCGCCGTTTAAGTTCAACTACGTCTGCTTTCAACCCAGAGATCGCCTGATCTTTTTCTTTGGTAGCATCTGGAGTTTTTGTTTCTACATTGCCATCAAAAAAATGCTTGATAATTTTAATTATGGCTGCGCTTTCGGTTAAAGATTGCTCTTCCATGTACTAACGTAGTTTTTGGTGGGCGGGGGGCGGTAAATAACCCACAACACGAACGTTCTTGGCTGCCATTCGGTATGTCTTTTCGTGCTACTTTTGTGCTATTTTCCTAGCTTACCAGACTCCAAGCAGTATGCCAAACTTTGGGGATAGGGTGTTAAAGTAACATACCTAAAGCCACAGTAGCTAAATTGCCTCTCGATAAAGCTTTTCAAAGCATGAGGGCGATCGCCTCAAAAGATCGGAGAGTTAAAAGGCGAAAGCCTACCACAGCGACAACTGCCCTGGCGAGACATCCGAGCGCCTAGCTCTAGAGTGTAACGCTAGGTGGCACGGCGTACAAAGGGCGATTAAATTTTCCGGCTGGTTGCTTTCTGGCGTGAAATTAGCGTGATGCACTGAAAGGGTAGCTTTTGTCCACTCAAAGCGGGTAAGGTCGGGTGGTTTTTCGCCAGAGCGTAGGCATAGCCGTTGACAGTGCTGACAACGCCAGCCAACTGCTTCTTTGACGCTTGTGGCGATAGAGTTCCAGTTTTTTGGGTAGCGCTGACGGTCAATAGGCATGAGATGGCACTGAGACTAAAAAGCGGCGGGGTCTTTCCAGAGATATACTATAAAAGTTGTGACGTAGCCCATACAACACTTACTTAAGTTGGCAAATACAGCCCCGAACTCTCCTCTGGACGAGCGTGAAGGTAGCGGCTGGTTACTGCCACACTCGAATGACCCAATGTGGCTTGTACCAAATGGATTTTTGCACCCCTTTCCAGGGCGTGAGAAGCGTGTGCATGGCGTAGCGAGTGAGGTGATATTTTACCAGAGATCCCAGCACGTTTAGCTGCTGCTTGGACAATTTTATGTACCCACTCACGAGTTAGGTGTCCATGTCCGTCATGGCTTTTCTTTTGACTACAAAATACCGGAGCGCCAAGTTCTGCATCACCGCGTAACCTCATTAGTTCCACCCATAAAGAAGCTGGCACTAATACTGTACGAGTTTTGCCTCCCTTTCCATAAACCGTTACCTGTCCTTTGTTGTCGCGCATCGCTAAATTTTTCCATTTCAAAGCACATAACTCTGAAACCCGCAAGCCGCCATAATAAAGAAGCCGCAGCAGCGCCCGATTGCGTGGCTCAGTTTCCGAATCAATAATTGTCAACACTTCGATTTCCGACAGCAGCCGCTCTGAAAGTGTGTCCGGCGCACTAGGCAGCACCACAGGCGCTCCTACATTCTTAGATAACACTTCAATTTTTACTCCGAACGATAGCAACGACTTGACCGCCGCCATAATCGTGCGTTGGGTAGAAGCCGACAAGCCTTTTTCTGCCAAGGAGAGAGCGAAACCCTGCACTTCAGCTAACGTTATTAGATGTATCGGCTTACCTACAAACTCTAAAAACCGTAATGCACTCCGACGGTAATAATCAGCAGTACGAATCGACTTGCCATGCAGCCACATATTGAGCAACTGCTCAGAAGCAGTATTCGCCCTCTGTTTTGTAAGTATAGCCATCACCTTACCCCTAACCGCTATATAAAACACATTAGAGAATTATTGTGTTGTTTGGCAGAGGACTGAGCTAGAAGTTAGTGAAATCGTTACAAAAAGCAGGCGTTTAAGAGCGAAGACATAATATAGTAGCTTTAGCAAAAATACTCTCTTAAATCAATAGTTAGTTTTTAGGACAAAAGCTACAAAAATTGCTAGCACAATAATCTATTACACTTTTAAACGAGATGCCGCTCACGGCGGTATGCTCGCTCGACCATGCAACGCGCTTGGTTGATGCTAAAAATTGGTCGCAGCCCAACAATGCTGTATGAGTGTTCAAGATTGTTCGTCTTGCTTGATCCACTTATCTATATTTTGAGGTTGATAGTTTGCTAGTTGATTTAGCAGAGCTTCAGGTGAAGCTGCTGATAACACGAGAGAGCGATGAATAGGTTTGACAAGTTGTTCCGTCACGGCTTGGTCAAAGAACCGGAGTAGCGGCTCATAGTAGCCCTCAACATTTAAAAGTCCGTGTGGTTTTTGATGGAGTCCGAGTTGTGACCAGGTAAGCACCTCACAAAACTCCTCTAACGTGCCATAGCCTCCTGGAAGTGCGATAAATGCATCTGATAGTTGAGCCATCAGCGCTTTGCGCTCGTGCATCGAATTAACGATATGGAGTTTGGTCAGTCCAGGGTGGGCGAGTTCTTTGGCAACTAGAAATTCAGGAATAACGCCAACTACCTGACTGCCTGCTGCTAAAACGGCATCCGCGAGCGCCCCCATCAGTCCAACGTTGCCACCACCATAAACGAGCGTCAAACCTCGCTGTGCTAATGCTGCGCTTAATTGCTGTGCAGCAAGCTTGTAAGCCGGGCTTTTACCCATACTAGACCCACAAAATACACAAACTGATTTCACGTAATAATTTCCTCCTAGAGCGCGTAAGAAACTAGCAGCTAGCATACCGAAGCGTCAAAGTGCAGCTAGCAGTTGACGCGCTGCAAATTTGGCTCATTCCCCAATTTATATATACATCCGTACTCTTCTAAGCGCTAGATGCGCTGAACAAACGGTGACTAAGGTTTACATCCAACGTCCTGCCGACTATTTCCAATCCAAGATGAGTATTTTAGACGGAGAATACTCATCTTGCACTCTCTAACACCTCACACTAAAATGGCTTCGGTGTTGAGAGAGAAAATGTAATGAATAAAGGCGAATTGGTTGATGTAATCGCTCAAAAAACGGATGTAAACAAAAAATAAGCTGATGCAATTGTAACGGCAATGGTAGACACGATTATTGAAGCGGTTGCAACTGGGGATAAAATCTCCTTAATCGGATTTGGCAATTTTGAAGTCCGCAATCGCCAAGCGCGTGAAGGGCGTAATCCAAAAACTGGTGAAAAAATGCAAATTGCCGCATCTCGTGTTCCTGCCTTCGCTCCTGGCAAGGCTTTCAAAGAAAGAGTAGCAGGTGAGTAAATGGTGATTGCATCCACTGGCTAGAATATAGTAATGAATCCACTAAGAAAGATTATTCACGTCGACATGGATTCGTTTTATGCCTCGGTCGAGCAACGAGACTATCCTTGCTACCGAGGTAAGGCGCTTGTAGTCGGCGGCGAACCCCATCAGCGAGGCGTAGTGGTTGCTGCCAGTTATGAAGCAAGAAAGTTTGGGATTCATTCAGCAATGCCATCAAGGATTGCTTACCAAAAATGCCCCAGTTTAATCTTTGTCCCACCCCGCTTCGAGGTTTACCGTGCTATCTCAGCACAGATTAATGCGCTATTCAAGCGCTATACGGACTTAGTAGAACCTGTAGCCCTCGATGAAGCTTATCTTGATGTCACCCAAAATAAGCTAGGGCTACCTTACGCCATAACCATTGCTAGACAAATCAAAGCAGCAATCTTAACCGAAACGAATTTGACGGCAACAGCCGGAGTTTCGTTTAACAAATTCCTAGCAAAAATGGCATCAGGCATAAACAAGCCGAATGGACTAACAGTGATTCTCCCTGAACACGCTCAGGACTTTTTAGAAGCCCTGCCCATTGAAAAGTTTCACGGAATTGGGCAAGTAACTGCTACCAAGATGCACAACTTAGGAATTCGTAATGGATTGGATCTTAAGCAACAAAGCGTTACTGATTTGATGCAACACTTCGGCAAGGTGGGACATTTCTATTACAAGATTGCCAGGGCAGAGGACGACAGAATAGTAGAGCCTAACCGAATTCGCAAATCAATTGGTGCAGAAACTTCATTTGCCGAAAATTTAAGCGAACCAGAATTAATGCTCATTGAATTAGAAGCGATCGCTCAAACTCTTCAACACCGCCTAGAGCGTTACCAAGTGGGAGGACGCACAATAACATTAAAAGTTAAGTTTGGAGACTATCAGCAAATTACGCGCAGTAAAACACTGATTGCTTCTATTCGAGAGGCGAATACAATTTTCATAGTAGCAAAGGAACTGTTTGGAGCGATTGATTTAGAAAATCGCAGTATTCGGCTTTTAGGCATCTCACTATCCAACCTCGACAATGCAATTGAACCGATAGCAATTCAATTACGCTTGTTTGAATATAGTTAATCAGAATTACAAGTTAATTAGTAGCACTGGCAACTGGTGGGGCAGCTTCCTTTGGTTCCTTTGGCTTTTTCTCAAACGTCTGGATATTCGCCTCATTCAGCACGAAACCTTGCTCTGTTTTCTCCCCCATAAGTCCCGCGATAGCTGCTACCCACATTGGGTAGTTTTCTTGCGCCTGTTCAAGTTTTTTGAACATCTTGGGCTTAAGTGTGATAGTTACAATGCGCGAGCCTGTATCAATGTCAAACTGCTTCAAGCCATTTTCAACAGTCCTGACATTAGATGGAAATTCATTAATTTTTATTGTTAGCTCTAGTTTGCCAGATGTAGGCATGATTAATCTCCTTTAGTGTGATACTTTTTTTATAGCACTACTGTTAACTAGAGCATTTGCTCGTAATCAGTGCGGATTGTTTTTAGAATCACTGCGGTTGTCAAGTGGCGCGACAAGATTGAAGTGCTAAGTCTAGCATTTATCGTTTTTTGCGCTTATACATTAATTTTTGACGCAATTGTCTGATTCTTGCCTACCACGATGACGGCTCTACTTGTTTTAACCAATTTGTTTCATCCATATAACTAGCTCAAATATCGAGCTGGGATAAAGAGCGCACTTCAATAATTGAGGTAAAAAAATAAATTGTTGTCTAAATTTATCGACACCCATATTAGGAGCCATTATTGGCTTTATGTCTGTTTGACTGTGTTAGTTAACAGTATCCCTACTGGAGCCGCAGCACAGACAATTGACGATTCTGTTGTCAATAGTACAAACGCCCCGCTTTCTCAAATCCCCTCAACACCTCCTCCCCAAGATGTGATACCGCCTGTTGAACCAACCTTCCCAGTAACCCCAACACCGGAGACTCTGCCACCTCCAGAGGAATTACTACAGTCACCGCCCCCGATTCGTACTATACCTACACCAACTCCAGGTGAAGCCCATGAGACATTCACCGTTGAACGGTTTAATGTAATTGGCAGTACCGTATTTAGCCCCGAAGAGTTGAATCGGGTACTTGCCCCATTTACTAATAGACCGCTCACATTTACTGAACTTTTCCAAGCGCGTTCGGCAATTGCTCAGTTGTATCTTGATAATGATTACATCACCTCTGGCGCTCTCATTCCGCCACAAACCATCAGAGGGGGCGTGGTCACTCTCCAAGTAGTTGAGGGAAAGTTAGAAGCAATTAACATAATCGGCACACGACGGTTAGATCCCAACTATGTGCGATCGCGCCTGTCCCCTAAAAAGCCGATAAATGAAAAGCGGCTGCGAGCAGATTTACAGTTACTAAAACTCAATCCCCTAATCAAAGATATTTCTGCCGCATTAAAACTAGGAACTAGCCCCCAGACAAGTGTATTAGAAGTTAATGTAACGGAGGCGAAGACTTTTAATACTCAACTTGTGGCAGATAATGGACGAACGCCGAGCGTGGGTAGCTTCCGTCGCCGCCTACAGCTAAGTGAAGCAAATTTACTCGGACTAGGGGATGGTTTGAGCTTGGGATACAACAATAGCGACGGCAGCAATGGGTTTGATGCCAGTTATGTCTTGCCCGTCAATTCACGAAATGGCACTGTCAGTTTGAGCTACGGTACTGTATCAAGCGATGTGATTGAGCCTCCCTTCAACGCCCTCGATATCAATGGCAACTCGCGCTATTACGACATCACACTGCGCCAGCCTCTCTCACAGACTCCTAGCGAAGAATTTGCCCTTGGGTTGAGTGCTACACGAAGTGAAAGTGAGATTTCGTCCTCTGTGTTAGAAGATTTTGGGCTACCCCCAAGCGAACTTTCACCAGGGGCGGATGATCAAGGGCGCACCCGCATTTCGGCAATTCAGTTTTTTCAAGACTGGACGAAGCGCAGCAGTCGTGAAGTGATCGCTGCCCGCTCTGGGTTCAATCTCGGTATCGGTGCATTCAACGCCACAGTTAACGAAGATGCGCCTGATAGTCGCTTTTTCTCCTGGCGAGGACAGGCGCAGTGGGTACGTCTCCTTGCTCCCGAAACTTTGCTGGTGCTACGTGGTGATGTGCAACTGAGTCCTGATGCGCTTGTACCTTCACAGCAGTTTAGCCTTGGTGGGATAGACAGCGTTCGGGGTTATCGTCAAGATGCCTTGCTGACTGATAGTGGCGCTTTTGTTTCCGCCGAGGTGCGATTACCGATTTACAGATCGCGCCAACGCCAAACAATTTTACAGCTTACGCCATTTATTGACGCTGGCACTACCTGGAACAATGGCAGAAGGAATCGAAATGGCAACACAACAGATCCCAATACGTTAGTGTCTGTTGGGCTTGGTTTACGCTTGCAGTTGAGCGAGCGCTTTGCTGCTCGTTTGGACTGGGGCATTCCTTTGATTGACCTCTCGACTAGAAAACGAACATGGCAAGAGAACGGTGTTTATTTTTCGATAGTGTCCAGCCCGTTTTGAATGGATGCAGAGGAGTTTAAAGGTCAATTCCTTGCTTTAACAAGTTAAAAAGTTACGCAGTTGACTCATAGCTAGAAAAAATCAGCCACATAGTATTTTACATTGAGTGTTAAAACTACCAATTATTCAGTATCCTAACTGTAACTTTATAGTTGAGGTGATGGAGTGGAAAAACATCTTGGGGCAAATACTAGCCCTACACAAACCACGCTTACAGCCTTCCAAGAATTTCTGAACACTCCTTTAAAGGTGCGTCTGGATTTGCACCGTAAAACTTCTCCAGAAACAACAGCTTTGGCGTTGTTTCATACTGTTGCGACTACTGTTCCAGCTTACCAAGCTTTTTTGCAAGAACACTCAATTGAGCCTAAATCTATTCAGACCTTTGCGGATTTTCAAACTCTGCCACTGATTACCAAAGAAAATTATTTGCAGCGTTATCCATTAACAGATTTATGCCGTAATGGACAATTAGAGATGTGCGACATGATTGCGGTGTCATCAGGCTCCACAGGCAAGCCGACATTTTGGCCACGTTTTTTCGGGGATGAACTTCAAATTGCTACCCGATTTGAGCAAATATTCCACGATAGTTTTGCTGCTGCTACTCGTCGGACATTAGCAGTAATTTGTTTCACCTTGGGTACTTGGGTTGGTGGAATGTATACGGCAAAATGTTGTCGCTTTGTTGCTAGTAAAGGTTACCCGATTACCGTCATTACACCTGGTACTAATACTGAAGAAATTTTTCGAGTTGTGCAGGAACTTGGTCCAGCTTTTGAACAGGTTGTGCTGCTTGGCTATCCACCGTTCATTAAAGACGTAATTGATAGCGGACTCGCACACGGTATAGATTGGCAGAGTTACTCGCTCAAAATGGTGTTTGCCGGAGAAGTCTTCAGTGAAGAATGGCGCAGTCTCGTTGGTGAGAGAGTGGGGTCAACGCATCCTTGCTACGACTCAGCTGCTCTTTATGGCACAGCTGATGCAGGTGTTTTAGGTAATGAAACGCCTCTAAGTATTTGTATTCGTCGCTTCTTGGCAGACCATCCAGATGTAGCTCGGATGTTGTTTGGCGAGTCTCGTCTACCCACCTTGGTACAGTATGACCCGTTAAGCCGCTTGTTTGAAACTGACAAAGGCACGCTACTATTTTCAGGTGATAATGGTATACCGCTTGTGCGCTATCACATTTCAGACACAGGTGGGTTAATTACATATGACTATATGCTCCAGTTCTTGGCAGAAAAAGGTTTTGAGCCTTTACAAGTGCTACAAGCTGGAGGTGCTAGAGAAATTCATTCCCTACCCTTTGTCTACGTCTTTGGTCGCTCTAACTTTATAATCTCCTACTTCGGAGCAAACATCTATCCCGAAAACATCTCAGTTGGGCTAGAGCAGCCGACGCTCAAAGAATGGGTAACAGGTAAATTTGTGCTGCAAGTTAAGGAAGATTCTTCGTACAATCGCTGTCTTTGGGTTGTGGTAGAGTTAGCTTCTGGTGTAGAAGCAAGTCTAGATAAGCAACAGGCGCTCGCTAACTCCATTAAGTTCCATCTACTACGGTTAAACAGTGAGTTTGCCAACTATGTCCCAGCTAACTATCAGACTCCCCAGATTGACTTAGCCCCAAGTGACGATCCAGAGTATTTTCCGATTGGTGTTAAGCATCGCTACACACGCCATAGCAGTAGTGAGTAAAGTTTCTTATACTTCTTTGATTTGTTTGGTATTAATGCAAATGCAATTAGTCACAACTGATAAAATCCACCGTGATCACAGTTCACATTAATCTTGAGGGCAACGGTGAGCGCTCTCCAGATTACTTCAAACGCTGCTTCTCACATCTTTTAAAGAATGGCAGATCAAATTTCGGCAAGCAAACTCCAAACGTATCACCGTTGCCCCCAATCGTACTACTTCCGCTACGAACTGGGATTGAAAACTGCTGCCTTTTTTGGTTCGGCTGCCTTGGGAACAGATCTGCATCAAGCCTTGGCGCAAATTTACCGTAACTGGAGTTACACCGAACCACTGCCGCAACTTGACTGGATTCGCTATTGTTGGCAGCAGCACTCTAGCTCTTTGAGTCCTGCTCAGGTTGAGGAAGGCGAGGAAATCTTAGAAAACTACTACCATAGCTTTATTGCAGGTGAAGTCGCCCTACGCCGACCCCTAGCAGTAGAAGGCAATATTCAAGGGCACTTGCAAGTAGCCAACTTAGAATTTGTGATCGCAGGGCGTTACGACCGCATAGATTACCTGGAGGACGGACTAGAACTGATTGACTACAAATCGACTAAAGAAGTCAAACTACCTCTTCCAGACGAAATCGATCTGCAAATCGGTTTGTACTACCTAGGGCGCGTCATCAATTAGTAGCATTCGATAAAATGAAGAGCGTAGGCTCTGCAAACCGATGCTATAAGAGGTATGACAACTCGACGCTATGCGCTACGTGATGACCAATGGGAACGCATCAAAGACCTATTGCCTGGACGCGAAGGCACAGTTGGCGTAACGGCTTCATACAATCGCTTGTTTGTCGAAGCGGTGTTGTATCGCTACCGTGCGGGTATCCCGTGGCGTGACCTGCCAGGGCGATTCGGCGATTTTCGAGTGGTGCATATGCGCTTTAGTCGGTGGTCAAAAACCGGAGTCTGGGAACGGGTGTTTCAGCATTTAGCCTCTGATGCGGATAACGAATACGCGATGATAGATGCGACGATTGTGCGCGCCCACCAGCATAGTGCGGGGGCGCTCGTGGGGGAGCCAGAAGCAAAAGCGATTGGTCGCAGCAAAGGTGGAGTGAGCACCAAGATTCATGCAGTGGTGGATGCGCTATCGCAATCCCTTAAGCTTTCACCTTACCCCAGGGCAAACCAGCGCGACCTGGATGGAGCCGATCAACTACTACCCAATGTGGTTGCCGACACGGTGCTTGGAGATAAGGGGTATGATGCCGATGCACGAGTGATTGAGCCGCTTCAAGCTCAGGGCAAGACGGCAGTGATTCCGCCGCGACGTAATCGTAAGCATCTGCGTGAGTATGACAAACAGTTGTACAAAGCGCGCCACGGGAATAGAGAACTTCTTTGCCAAGCTGAAGCAGTATCGAGCGATTGCAACGCGCTACGATAAGCGGGGCAGAAACTTTCTGAGTGCAATCTATCTAGCTGCTTCCGTCGTTTGGCTCAATTGATGACACGCCCTAATAACCAGCCCTACACAATTCCTACAGCTTACGGACGAGTTACAGACAAGCTATATCTTCATGGCTCACCTGCTAGCCGAATGCTACGCACCTTGCAAGAAGGCGTTGAAGTATGCGTGACCGTAACATTACTTGATGGCTTAGTGCTAGCTCGTTCAGCGTTCCATCACTCAATGAACTATCGCTCAGTCGTGATCTTTGGTACAGCAACAACTGTGCAAGATTCTAAGGAAAAGCTAGAAGCACTCCACGCATTTTCTGAGCATATTGTCCCTGGTCGCTGGGCAGAAGTTCGTCCGCCAAGCCAGCCTGAGATTACTGGAACTCTGGTAAGTGGTTATGCAAAATCAATTACATAGTTATCTCCAAATTCTCTCAGCACTTTTTCCACATAATCAACTAAGCTTTGCCAGCTAGAGTAAGCGCTCAATTCAATCCACTCGTACTTCATGAACCGCCAGACAATCTCAATCAAATTCAACTGCGGCGAGTAACTTGGTAGCCAGAAAAGCTCAATAGACATCTCCAAAAATTCTCAAACCTCTTCTGTACCTAACTTTGTAGTATCAAGAGGCTTTAGGCAATTAAGTGAGGTTCAACGGTAAAATCTGGGTTTCAGTAGTTGCAGTTAACAATTACTGAAAAAGCTTCAGAGCTATAACATAATTGTTAGTCTCACTAGCGTTGATATTTAAATAGGTAAAACTAATGCTCCAATTCGTAACCTAACTTGCACCACAAACTGTAAAAATTACTTGTTCATAAGTTCCACGATTTAATCGGAATCTCTCATGGGCTACGCGGAATAGTTTAATTAATCTAATTGTATGCTCAACAAAAATCCGCGTTGATGAAAACTCTTTATTTTCTTGTTTTTGGTCAGGAGTTAATTCTTGATTTTTTCGTTTTTTCTGTGGAGTAGCCATCTGCTGTTCTCCGATATAAGCTTTATCTCCCCTAAATTTCTGTTCAGAAGCAAAATTTGATAAGCTTTCTCGAAATTGTTTAATGTCACTTTTTGGTCCAGGGTCTCCTGCTATGACATCAACTAGATCTTCCCCTTGTGGCAAAACAATAATCTTGTTTTTCCGAGTATGACTTTTCTTCTTTCCAGAGAAGAACTTTTTTTGCTCCTCATTGTCACTAGTGCAGCTCTGCAGAAATAATCCGTCAGTTTAATGGGTCGTTTTTTCACCTGTGTATTTCCAGTTAAAAGGTTTTGCCATCGTGTGGTTGAAGTACAGAATAAAGTCCATGATCTGGAAGCGCAAATGAGCAACCGATATGAAATTCCCTCGTCTGAGCAAGCGCCTTGCCAAGATGCTAAACCAAATCTCAATCTGATTGAGCCAGGAGGTATGTTTCGGGACATAGACAAAGCGAATACGATGGGTTGGAAAACTCAAAAAAGTGGCTCGTGTGAGCATCGATTGCAGAATGCCTGATTTTCCTTTTTCCCCCAAGTCCTCGTGAATCTGACAGTGTTGGGCAACCCATCGCACCAACGACTCGGATTGATGGATATTGAGTTGGTCGGTGATGAAGATCCACCCTGCCGCGGGGTCACGCTTAACCGTTTGCTGGATATGAGCAACAAAATCCGCTTCTGTGCGAGTCGCGCCTAAAGAGGGGGAAACAACTTGCCCAGTGGCAACTTCCAGGTTGGCAATCAGGCTTTGCGTTCCGTGTCGAATGTACTCAAATTCGGGTTTTTCCACCTGTCCTGGACGCATGGGGTGAGTGGCATGAGCCCGTTCAAGCGCTTGGATAGCTGTCATTTCATCAGTACTAATCAGGTGAATTCCTTGCTCATGTAACTGCGGGGCACTTTGATACAACTGACAAACGACTTTCACTTGTGCTTGAAAACTATCGGGGTCTTTGGGATTGGCATTGAGCCAGTAGCGCTGCCGATGCGGTTGCAGCGCTGCCTGATTTTAAAAAACGCCCGATATGGCGGACGGAGATATCTTCGACAATACTTCGTTTAATCGCTTCTGCTCTCAAGGCTTGGGGAGTCCAGTGACTTATTGGATAACCAGACTTATCGGGGGGCTCACAAGCAATGGCTAAAATTTCAACGATCTGCTCGAGGCTGAACTGAGAGGGGGTACCAGGACGTTGCTCATCGATGAACAACGTCTCTATCCATTGCCTCAAGCCTTTATCATCAGCGGTCATTTCCACTTGAGACAGGGCTGGGGTCGCTTCTAACCAGCGGGTTCGCCACTGCCGCACCGTTTGCCGATGAATGTGCATAACCCTTGCAATCTGCTGGTTATTCTTGTCTTGAGCTATCAGCAGGATGATTTGGGCTCGTCTGACTAATTGTTGAGAACTGCTCTGGCGACGGACAATCTTTTTGAGAACACTCTGCTGGCGTTGAGACAAGGTAATGGCGGGAGGTTTGGGGTGCGGCAAGGGGATTGTCTGAGCGCGACTATCCCTTCATCTTAACCTGACGGATTATTTCAGCCGAGCTGCACTAGGGCGTTCTATCGGCTGCTCTGCACTATCTACTATTAGTTCATATTGCGTCAATAGTTCTTTGACCCATTCTGAATCACCTTTTTTTTTACTTGTTCTAGTAAACTCGCCAGGGATAATTCT
>JAHHHE010000094.1 GCA_019359535.1 Gloeocapsa sp. UFS-A4-WI-NPMV-4B04 | reverse complement strand
AACACTCTGCTGGCGTTGAGACAAGGTAATGGCGGGAGGTTTGGGGTGCGGCAAGGGGATTGTCTGAGCGCGACTATCCCTTCATCTTAACCTGACGGATTATTTCAGCCGAGCTGCACTAGTTACATTAGCTTGAAGTCACTTGGCTCGACCAGAGAATCAATTAATACTGAGATTCTTAGAGAGTGTATTTTAGTGATCCCTCCCCCCGTTGAACAAAAAGCGATCGCTGACTACCTCGACACCAAAACCGCCCAAATTGACCAAATCATCCAAACTATCAACACTCAAATCGAAAAACTCAAAGAACTGCGAAAAACCTTAATTAACGATGTCGTCACAGGCAAAATAAAGGTAGTCTGACCTATGAGTGAATTGCACCTGCAAGATAAATTTCTCATCCCGTTTTTTCGGGAAAGCTTAGGCTACCAAGAGGTCAAAGCAAACACCGTCACCAACTCCCTAATTATTCAAGAAGACTTACAAGCCTTCATCTCCACCACCGAACTCAACCAAAAGCCCTACGAAACTCTACTCAAAAAATATAGCGGCAACGCCCAACAATTGGTGGCAGAGCTAATCGAACTGATTCAAGAGCGCATCGCCAGCAGCCGCAACATGGCATTATTCATCAATGCCAACAAATCCGTTACCCTGCAAGGCATCAAACTCCACCTGTTTTTTACTGACGACAGCGTAATTCACAACAGCAGCCTCTTTGAGCAAAATATCTTTTCCGTTGTTCAAGAGCTGCCCTACAAATACAACTATCAAAGCAAACAAATCTTTTCCTTCCGTCCTGATATTTGCCTCTTTGTCAATGGCATTTACCTCGGCTACAGTGAACTAAAATCCAATCTCAGCAACCAAACCGCCCGCCAAAATGGACGCGGCAAAGTCATCAAAGACTACTTCGAGGCAGTCAAAGTCTATTACGAAACCTTTGATAACAATTCCCAACTCAGCGATAAAGAAAAAGACTACTACCGCAAAGACTTCCTGAAAATCTTTGAAAAAGCCATCCACATCACCAGTACCGATATCGGCGAAACCTACGTCATTCGCACAATAGACCACTTCTTTGACGAAATTCTCACCACCTGCCGCGAAGGGAAATACGACCGCGAAGAATACGAAAAGAAAGCGGTTAAAATCTTCAAGCCCTATCCTCTACTTAATCCCAACGCCGACAAAAAAGACAAACTCAAAGAACTTTTTACCGTCCACTACGGTAAAAGCTTTATTGAAAAAGAAATTCTCTACTATAACTTTATTGAACGAGATGTTTACGCTGTAAACGGCAGAAAAGAACTCAAAAATGAATTAGGGCAACTCATTTCACCCCGCCCTAAACAGAAGTTTGGCACAGATAAAATTCTGGCTAGAATCGACGAGTTTTTAGACCACGAAAGCGAAGACGACTACTTCATTCACCAGCTAGAACAACAACTGGCAAACACATCCACCGCCAAACGAGCAGAACTGATCGAAAAGCGCAAAGCTTACGCCAACAACAAAAACGTCTATTCCCTATTGCTGCAATATGCCGCTGGGTTTGGTAAATCAAACATCATCGGCTGGACAGCCCTACAGTTAAAAGACCTGCGCCGCAATGGTGAATACGTTTACGACAAAATTATGATTGTGGTCGATCGCCTGCAACTCCGTAGCCAGATCGACTCCAAAATGTTCAACATGAACATTGACAACCGGATGTATGTTGAGGCACACAACAAAAAGACCTTCCAAGATGCCCTCAAGTCCGACACCCGTTTAGCCATCGTCAACCTGCAAAAGTTTGGATCTGTGCGGGAAATACTCGACTCCGACACCCTGCAAAAACTCGCCCAACTCCGCATTGTCTTTTTGATCGACGAGATCCACCGCTCCAACAGTGGCGACCAACACGAAGAAATGGTCAATATCTTTGACGAGCTGCAAACTCCCTTTGACGCACAACGCCAGTACAACCAAACCCGCACCAAGAAAAACCTGATTGTCGGTTTCACTGCTACCCCCGACGATCATACCCTCGCCCGCTTTGGAGAATTCAGCGGCTATGCCGAAGGCGAAAAGCTCTGGATTCCCTTTGACTCCTACACCATGAAAGAAGCCATTGAAGATGGCTTTATTCTCAACCCCCTCAAAAATATTGTCCCTGTTGCCTCAAAGATGCTGTTTGACCTCCCCAGTAATGAACTGGAAGGCTTCACTGAACCTGACTATAAAGACGTTGACAAAAAGGATATTTACGAAAACCGCGATCGCATTCATGCCATTGCCCACTACATTGCCGATCTGCTAGTCAAAGATGTCTATCGGCAAATCCGGGGTACAGGCAAAGCCATGCTAGCAGTGTATTCCATTAAAGCAGCGATCGCTTACAAGCAGGCCGTGACTCACCATTTCAAGGAACTAGCCAAACAGCCCAAATACGCCAAATACGCCGACGCTCCCATTCATATCGTCTATTCCAATAACCAGGACGAACAGAGCGCCACGGGGCTAAACGATAGACTTACAGAGGAAAAAGTTTTAGAAAGCTTTGCCCTCAAGAAAAATGGCTTAATTATCGTTGTTGCCAAGCTGCAAACTGGATTTGACGAGAAAAGACTCCACACCTTGTTTTTAGATAAAGAAATTAAAGGTATTGGCGCGATCCAAGCTATCTCACGGGTGAACCGCACTACTAAATATAAAAATGACTGTAAGATTGTTGATTTTTCCTATAACAACGTTAACGTCCAAAATATCAAAGATGCCTTCGAGCATTTCTCTAATGTCGTTGTTAGTGACTTTGACCCCTTCAGCGATCAACGAGTTTTAGAGATCCTGTTCACTGAGCTTAAAAAGTCCGATGTTTACGGACAATTCTTTAATGTTTTTCTCAGAATTTTCAAAGATGATCCAAAGCGGAATAATCCCGAAAACTACCTTGATTTAGAAAGCAGCCTTGAAAAATATATCAATGCTAACCCCAAGCACACCACTGATGCCAAAGCCAAAGCTGCCCAGTATTTTACCATCCTCAACCGCATTGAGTATGTGATTACTTTAGATAAGAAGTACAGCGAACCTAGCTTCCTAGAATTTCTGCGTCTGTTCAACACTATTTACAACAGGCTGTATCGTACTAATGATGTGAAAGACGCGATTGAGGTCTATTTTGATAATCAAATCGGTATCATTGAAGTCGATACTCAAGAGCCAGAGCCAGCGAAGAAGAAACTCACCAAAGTTGCCGAAGGCAAAGAACCTGGGAGCACAGTAAACCAATTTGACATTCTGGCAATCATCGAAGCCCGTAATGAGCAAGAAGATTTAAAAGGAGAACGAATTCAAGAATTTGAATTAAAAATCAGTGACTTATTTGAGTACGTGCGAAGTTCTGATGACGGTAAACGTTTGATTGTGAAAATTAACTCTAATGTTCCAGAAGATGAAATCTATGATGACTTTGCCAAGATTTATCGCAAGTACAAAGCCTTAAATCGCAGAAAAATTGGAGACTACTTTTTCAAAGAAACCGAAGACCTAATTGATAAGCTTTGCGATGATTTTGAAGTGACGGTTCGTAATGCTGATAAGTGAAATATCTAAGCAGTAAGTGGAGTCTGAGTTTGATAATGATTGCTAAGGCAGAAAGGTTGAGCTAGAACCCCAGCAAGAGCGATCGCACTTTCCACCTGCTGTTCTGAAACCTCTAGATACTTTTGAAATGCCTGTAGGCTTCAATGTCCAGAGATTTCTTGAATTAACTGCAAAGGTATACGGGGTTGAGTCGAGACATAATACTGACTTGAAAATCCACCCTATAGCTATGCAACCAGGGTAGAAGTTTGAGGGAGAAACTTGGTGTCCCAATTGCTCAAGCCGCTTTACCAGGCGCTTGGTCGTGGCTATAGGACGCGCTGTTGGTCAAAATAGTTAGCTCCTAGTTCCCGATACGGCTCTTGCCGCCCAATGACGATTTATACCAACTTGGTTGTAGACTAGTGTCTTTGAAAATGTCCAACTGCCCCAGGCAAAGGATTCGCAGATTTGTATAGTTACGCTTTAGAGAGCGACTTTGTATTACATTACATCTGGTCGATTTCCTGCTTCCATCAGCGCTTTCGCTTCTTGCCATCTCATTGGTAGATACCCACCTGCCTGGGTTGGGTCTGTAACTTTAACCTGAATCTCGCCTCTTATCTCGCCTAAATGATTTTTAGGGATATCAAGACAAAAACCTGTTTGAATTGCTTTCAAATACCATTCATCGAACTCACGTTCCTCTGGCTTTACGGGCTGTTCCGGTACATTGGGCTTTGCCTCGTCTCGAATCATAGACATAAGGCAAGCAACAGGTTTTTCCACAACTATGCCATTGCGGTACTGTACAAAAGCTTCAATAGCCGTCAGTACTACCTCAGCACTATGTTGCTGAATTTCTTTATTGAGCCGAACAGTTGGCGTGATGCCTGCTTTACAAAGCGCATCGTTTATCTTGTCAGCTAGGTCATTATCAGTTGACTGAATCTTTACAGGCTCATGCTTAAAGGGTAAAACCTTGCTTAAAGGCTCAGACTTAGTTAGTTCTAATACTCGCTGCCGGAACCGATCCCGTTCGTCCCGTAGTTCGTAAATCTCGGCCACATGACCCCGTAGCAATCTGTTCTGACGCTTTAATTCCTCTATTTCTATCTCCAATTCCTTAATACGCTTACGAGCAACTTCATGCAGTGTACGAAGGCTATATGGTCCCGGTTCTGGTTCTAGCAACTCCTTAGTTGATTTCTTGTCCTGTTCTTGCTTTGACTGTCTTTGTTGCTCAGACTGAATGTAGTCCTTAATTTGGTCCCATTTATAGATATATGAAAGTGACACTCCAGCAATACGGGCAACACTGGTAGGCGTAATCGGTCTACTTTGTTTCCACAAGTCAGTAACAGCTTGAAATATTTTTTGTTGATATTCTTGCCGTCGTTGTTCTTGGGTACGATTGAGAACAGCAGCCTGCTTTTCTCGATTTTTGTTAGCCATTAGCTAAATCCCTCAACTCCGGTAACCAGAGGTTCATTGCTTCAATAGTTGATTTAGCCTCCTCACAAGCCACCTCTGCTTTGGCAATTTCAGCCTCAGCTATGCGTTTCTGTTCGCCAGCATACTGACGCTCATATAAAGGCAACTTATCTGTGCTAGGTCTAAAACTGCTACAGCCGTAGCACTTAGGATACAAATCTTTCGGACAACGCTGTTTAGGATCTTCTAAGCCACAGAAGCCATAAACTGTCAATCTGGGGCTGAGTTCTATATCGACCTCATGAGCTTGCGGGTTATTTAACAAACTTTCAGGTAGAGTCTGCCAAGGTAAAAAGCGATTATCATGGTTCAAAAGCAGTGCTTGAAGTGGCAGATCTACCTCAGCCACCTCCTCTCTTGAAGGTGGTGCATAATGTCTGAAAGTTGTTGTAGGACTTTTGTGGTCAGCATAGGCAGATGCGGCTTGAATGCCAAACTGTTCCCGCACTTCCTGCAAACGGCTATGGCGAGTAATCTTTCCAAGGAAGTGAGGGCAAACACCATTGCTGTCTTTAATATCCTCTTTCTTAATCAGCATATTAAGAATGCGAACCATCTGATTCTTATAACTATCCCTTGCTGGTGGTTCGGGCAGAGGCTTTATCGCAGAGAATTGTGGGTAAGAGTTAGCCTGTACCCCTCTGAAGTGACAAAACAGGTAGGAATAGTTGGGTCCCAAGGTTTCTCTTATCCACTGTTGTTGCTCTTCAATGAGCTTTTGAATTTCACGAGTTGCAGGAACTCTGTGTTCTCTCTGCACCTTGTATTGAAAGAACTGAATGTAGTATCTACCGTCCTCTTGAAATAGACAGTCAAGCGGCATTGTACAGGCATCGCCAAGCCTTGCTGCTGTATATTCCTGAATCTGATATTGGCGAGCAATGGGAGATGGGATCTTATGCAAATGTTGCCGAATGGAATTACGCACAGCTTCATCAAGCCACTCGGCATCATTGAAACGCATTTTGGGAAAATCTCGCTTGTGAATAAGCTTTGAAGTATCAAGCCCTAGCCAGTCAAAGAATTTGACCAACTTACCTAATCGTTGACAAATTGTTTTTGCATCTAGTCCATGTTGAGCTTGCAAGAAAACTTGGATTGTTTGACGGTCTATCTCTTCAGGTCTGTTAATTTCTCGCTGCTCTACAATTTGACTAAACAGTCGCAAGTTCTGAAAAGAATTTTGAATCGAACTCCAACCATTCAGCTTCCTCTTCAACATTGCATACAAGAATTGCTTAACTCGTTCTTGGTACCAAAGTGGAGTTAAGTTGGTAAAGGTGAGGAATTTGTCTCTTGGGTTCTCAAAAAAGTTGCGTAAATCCCATACATCATCTTCAAAGCAAAAAAGAGTTGTTTTTTGCTGATATCGTCCGGTCCAACTTCCGGCATCATCACTATTGCCAATAAATTTGATATTACAAGTATCGCAGTAATAAACTTCCTTTCCGTTCAATTGGTTCTTAAGGTACACCCAACCATTTTTACAGTTAGGATTCGGGCATTCAACATTTGGTCGATAATTGTAGATTCGCGGCGATACCATATTCGAGAGCAACGACAAAGCCGTACACTTCTTACAAACGCAGCGTATTCCTTGATGAATACTTGAAAAGTATAATTCCCTGCTGCCACACTCCTTTGGGCACTGAAAGCTGTTATCGTAGTCCGTCCTCCAATTGACTTGAATAGTCCCATTAAGAGTCTCATGAACCGAGATACATGGAAGGAGAAGTTTAGACTTGAGACCTGAAGCGGCACCACATTTTTTGCATCTCACTTGTACCTTCTGATCATCCCGGTGTATTCGAAGGCTCCTGCTGCCACACTCCTTTGGGCACTGAAAGCTGTTATCGTAGTCCGTCCTCCAATTAATCTGTAAGAGCTCGTGTAGTGTTTCATGACTTGAAATGAGTGGTTTAGGACATTCTTGATAGAGCATTGACCTAGCTCGACATGACTTGCATTGTACTTTCACTGTCTCAATAGATTTATTTACAGAACTGGTAGAAGTATAGAAAAGTAGTTCTGTACCACCACAATTGCCTGGACAGATGAAGCCCCCGATGTAATCTTTGTCCCAATTAACTTCTAATGTTCCATGTAATGTTTCATGAGTTGAGATACAAGGATCTTTGCTACTCATCTACCTGCCCTTTCATGATTGCTGCTGCCTCGTCAAGCCCTCGTAGCCTGTTTTCGACAACCTCCAAGAGGTGGACGATCTCTGTAATCTTCCGGGTATTACCTTGATTTTTTGCCATGATTAGGTTTTGTTGTAGATTTTCTCGATCCTTTGCTAGGACTGGCCAATCTTGCAATGTCACTCGGTGATGTTGGCAGTTGAGACAGGCATAGCGAAGGTGGCAGTCACCTAGCATTGAAGGTCGATGACACTCGCCCAGTGGTGTATGAACCATAATTAGGTCATGCAGTTGCTCATAGCGAGTATGTTTGGTTTTGTAAGTTGTGACCTTCCCATTCATGTCCACGTAGGCCTTCTGCTTAGCTCTGCGCTCCAGTCGATCCACAGAGAACTTGCGGTAATGAGGCAACATATCTAAGCTGGCGTGCCCTAAAATAGCAGCAATAAATTCATCCTCTGTTTCGCAATAACCCATGATGGTTGCTTTTGTGCGACGAAACATATGCGACTGTACATTGAAGCGGTTTCCATTTTTGTCTCGTAACTCAGCCTTTTTTGAGAAGTGAACTAGCCAATTACCAATAATCGAAGTAGGCAACGGTTTGAGACCATACACTGGCTCTAGTTCAAACCGTTTTCTAGCATGCTGCATCCTTTTGGAAGGTTGTCCAGGACTAACTGCTAGCGAACAGAACAAATAGTCGAAGTCTAAATCTGCTCCAAATAGTGCTTCCAAGAAGCGCTGCTGCATCTGGATAATTTCAGCAACAGAAGGATGAATTTGAATAAACTCCCACTTCTTACGCTTTTCTATCCATCGTTTCAAGTACCACTTTTCCCCTTCCTGCTTCAAACATTTACGGGGCATCCTCTGTAGCTCGCCTATGCGGCATCCTAGTGCTAACTGAAGCCTGAACAGCCTCTCCAACATTGGCGGAAAAAGAAACAAATTTTCATATATTTGGTGAAGGACTTCCTCTGGGATCGTAATCACCTTAGGTTCCTTTTTAGGAATTTTCGGTGGAACAAAGCTTATTGATAGCCAACTCTCCTCACTCCAGAGTCGAATGGCAGAGCCTAGTAAAGAAGTCTTTCTCGCAGACCCTGCGCTAGAAACGTGACTACTACTTATGAATTCCTTCAATAAGCTGTCGCATAAATCTTCTGCGCGACTCCAACCCTGTTGTCTAAGATAGATATCCAAGTTCCCTAGCACTGAGATTGTACCCAGAACCCATTCAATAGATTTTTGCTCATTAAACTGCTGTAAGACGGTCAGCTTAGCAAGTTGCTTTAGCCAAATAAGACTAAATTTCTGAAAGTATAAGTTCTGGCGTCGGCGAATGTTTAACTCGTCCTTTGAACAACCTAAGGCTGTTAAAGGCCATATATCTTGAGCCATGAGTGGATGTTGCAGGAGCTGTACACCCAATCCGGAACGCTGGATTTGTTCTTGTAGAGGCTCAATCGGCTGGGTATTTGTCACAGTTATTTCCTACCATGAGAGCATAAAGATCCATTTCCTCTAGAACGTGTGAGTAAATGTCCTTAGTTGTGCTAATGGAACGGTGTCCCAAGAGTTGCTGTACGTACTGTTCTGGATATTTCGCTTGCAGCATACGGGTGGCGAAGGTATGACGAAACAGATGCGGATGAGCTTCAATTCCTGTCTTGGGACGCAAGCTGTCTATCATCTTGTTAAGTCGGTCAGCCGTCATGGGTTGTCCCCGATACTCACCGTCTAGGTTCACAAAGAGCATTCCGTGGCCTAAACGCTCTGCCTCAGATGGGTACTCGTAGTTCAGATAATGCTCAAGTGCTGCCATTACATTCACGCTGTTCTGCAATATTGGTATCTCTCGTTCACAGCCTTTAGCCAAAGCTCCATTCGGATTTTTTCGGCGAACAATAAAAATTCGGCGCTTTTGCCAGAGCACATCTTCCAAATGTAGCCCCAACAATTCTCCTCGACGTATCCCTGTATTTCTCAACAGCAGGATGAGGGCTGCATCTCGGTTGGTGGCACAGGCATCCACTAGACGCTCAACGTCCTCGTCAGTCAAGCACCCAGGAAACTTCTTCGGCTCTTTTAACTTGATCCGCTTTCGATGCTCAGGTCCACTTTTAACAATGTCTTTTAAATAACCCCCCCAGCGACTAGATTTATACGTGACTTGGGTGAACTGTTTATCCTTTACTCGTCCTTCTAATGTGTGGAATTTGTAGAATTCCTGAACAGCCGTGATAGTTTGGTTAACTGTTCGCTCTCCTCGCTGGGCAGTAGTTTTCTGAGCATCAGGAGAAATAGGAATTACGTCTCCGCCCATCAGGTACCAACCTGCGAATTCAGCTAGGTCAGCATGACCAACTGCTTTCCAGTCGAGACCTGCTTGCTCTATGTAACGCCAGAAATCGACCAGTCGATAGGCATAAGTCTTAACTGTGTTGGTAGCCAGTTCTCGATTGCAGCAGTAGTTTAGAAACCGCTGGACGGGTTCAGATGGAAGGCAAGTTTCAGTGTCAAATACACAGGTAATCAGTTCACCTGTTTTTGGTTCGATGACCTGCTCAACCTTAAGCATTGTGTATGTCGTGCAATCTATTATTGATCCAATATAAAATAAACATAACGTAAGTACAAGCCACTGTTGTTGTTGTTCGTATATGTTGTAGTAATATAAATTCCAGGCTTTATATATACGACGACTGTTTTGAAAACGCTGACAAGCTGATTCAACGCCAGTACACCAAATGCCAACAACGGAATTACGCTGATCCTTCAGGCAACTTTATGATTAGTGTGCAGGATGGCAATATTATTGTAGAACACACAACACCTGGCTCTGGAGAAGTTATTAACTGCTATTCAGGTAAATCAGCTACTCAACTTTATCGACAAATAGCAGCAGATTGTCAAGGGTTGCAAGTTGAACACGCGATGTATTTAGGATGTGAGTTGCAAAAAGCAGAGCTAGCTTTATCTATGAAACAAAGCTTTATATATGAGCAAGACAAGCTATTAAAGACAGCAAAATAAATTACTACAAAATTATAAATTTAGTTAACTTTTCAAAGCAATTTTTGTTGAGTAAATTAAATTTAAATTTAAATTTTTTCTTTAAAATCACATTTTAGCTAGTGTCACTACTTCTGCTTGATCTTGATATTTACCCTGACGAGCTTCATAACTAATAGCGCAAGGTTCACCTTCTAAGAAGAGTAATTGTACTACTCCTTCATCTGCATAAATTCGACAGTCAGCACTAGAAGAATTAGAAAATTCTAAAGTTAAATGACCGCGCCATGCAGCCTCAGCAGGAGTTAAATTTGCAATAATACCGCAACGCGCATATGTCGATTTTCCGATACAAATTACTGTAATATTATCTGGAACTTCTAATCTTTCGAGGGCAACTCCAAGCCCATATGAGTGAGCAGGTAGGATAAAGTAACTGCCGCTTTTATCTGTGTGAAGTTGAGAGGAGTCTAGATTTTGAGGATTAAATTTTTTTGGATCAACTACAGTTCCAGGAATATGCCGAAAAATGCGGAATTCTACCCCAGAAAGGCGTATATCGTAGCCATAAGAAGAAAGTCCGTAACTAATTACAGGGCTATACGGTAGTTGTTCTTTCAGTTCTCGAATTAAACTTGGCACAAAAGGATAAATCATACCTTTTTCTGCCATTTGAGTAATCCAAATATCGTTCTTAATCACAGCTTCACAGTAATCTATCGAAATACTAGAATACCTTAGAAGCGAACGGGCAAGACACCTGCCCAATATTAGCTTCGTAGTAGAGGTAGAATTAATCCTTCTTTAGTGGATTCCTTAAAGTAAGTGACTCCGACGAACTTGGGTAATTTGGTCGGCTACATCCAAGATACTTTGAGGCATTTCTGACCCTGTCAAAATAATATCTACATGACCAGGGCGTTTTTCTAGAAACGCTAACACTTCCTCTTGGGGAATTAAGCCAAAGTTAATTGCCAAGCTTAATTCATCTAAAACTACTAGAGCATACTTGCCTTCACACACCACTTTTTGGGTATGCTGCCACAGTTGTTGTAAAGAGTTGGTTTCTACTTCGTCTAGGTGCGGTGTGTCAATACAACGAGGCAAATTACAGCGAATCCAATCTAGATTTTGCCCTAGTTGAACGGGATGCTCGTGACCTTGATTAAGTCCGCCTTTCAGGAATTGTACTAGCAAAACTGAAGTACCCTGACCAGCAAGCCTCAGTGCTTGAGCCATTACATTAGTAAAAAAGCTGCGGTGGGAGCAGGTAAATACTTGCACCAGTCCTTCAACCGCGTAGGGTAGGCTACAAGGAGAATCAACGGCTGGGGTTTCTAGCTGGGCAACCATAGGGCGATTTGCAACTGATAAAGGTAATTTACTGCTACGGAGTACCGATATGTAGCGTAGTTTTTGATTTTGTCTTCTAATCAAACACTAGATATACATATACGTCAACACCTAAAAGTATAGTGAAGCGCGATCGCTCTCCACCAACTGTTGTATTCTAAATGAGGTTTCAAAAGGCAAATGTCATGTCTTGGCAACGTCCAGATGGTAGGCAACCAAATCAACTACGTCCAGTCAGCTTTGAGCTTGGCTTCACCCGCTTTGCAGCTAGTTCAGTTTTAACCAAGTGCGGCGATACTCAGGTGCTTTGTTCTGTGACAATTCAGCCTGGAGTGCCTAAATTTTTGACAGGAAGCGGTAAAGGCTGGCTGACAGCTGAATACCGAATGCTACCCACAGCCACATCTCAGCGTGGGGAACGAGAATTGATGAAACTGTCTGGACGTACTCAGGAAATTCAGCGTTTGATAGGGCGCAGCTTACGTGCAGCAGTCGATTTAGAGGCACTGGGAGAGCGTACAGTGATAGTTGATGCGGATGTCTTACAAGCGGATGCTGGAACTCGCACAGCAGCGATTACAGGCGGATTTGTAGCCCTATCTGATGCGATCGCTAAACTATTACAACAAGGAGAATTAGAGCGATCGCCTATCTGTAGCCAAATTGCCGCAATTTCTGTGGGACTATTGCAGGGCGAGCCGTTTTTGGATCTCAACTACGTTGAGGACGTTGCAGCTGACGTTGATTTAAACGTCGTGATGAACGATCAATTAGGGATTATCGAAATTCAGGGAACAGCTGAAGCGGGTAGCTTTAGCCGCACTCAGTTGAATCAAATTATGGATTTTGCCGAAAAAGGTATTCAAGAGTTGCTAGTCGCCCAGCGTCAGGCTTTGGGTGAATAAAGGAATGTAGCAAAACATGAAGAATAGTTGCAGCTTTGTGGAAGTGCGATCGCAAATTTCTTAGCCTGTATTTTGGCTGTGGTAAGGATTTTAGCCATTTTTATCTAGTCACAAGTAGGACAAACTGAGGCGATCGCATGAGCAATGAAGTTTGAGACAATCAACAGACAATAGAAATTTTCAAATCATTGTTCGATACCGAAGTTAGTAATCATTACAAGGGAGAACTCTATGAAATTGGCTTACTGGATGTATGCAGGCCCCGCCCACATTGGTACTCTGCGCGTCTCCAGTTCCTTCAAGAATGTCCACGCGATTATGCACGCGCCGATTGGGGATGACTACTTCAACGTCATGCGTTCCATGCTAGAGCGCGATCGCAATTTCACTCCAGTTACGATAAGTTCCGTTGATCGTAACGTTTTGGCGCGTGGCTCCCAAGAAAAAGTAGTGGACAATATCACCCGCAAAGATGTTGAAGAACACCCAGACTTAATTGTGCTAACCCCGACTTGCACATCTAGTATTCTTCAAGAAGATTTGGAAAACTTCGTTGAACGGGCATCAATAGAAGCAAAGGCTGATGTGATGCTAGCGGATGTTAACCACTACCGAGTTAATGAACTCCAAGCTGCTGATATCACTTTGCGGCAAATTGTCCAGTTATACATTGAGAAAGCGCGTAAAAAAGGCGATTTGCCAGAAGGTAAGACTCAAAAGCCTTCAGTAAATATCATCGGTATTTCTTCTCTCGGCTTCCACAATCACCACGACTGCACCGAGTTGAAAAAGTTGATGACTGATTTAGGAATTGAGGTAAACGCCGTCATTCCTGAAGGTGCATCGGTTCTTGAGTTGAAAAATTTGCCCCGCGCTTGGTTTAACTTAGTTCCTTATCGGGAACTAGGCTTAATGACAGGGCGTTATTTGGAACAAGAATTCGGGATGCCTTATATAGATATCACGCCGATGGGTGTGGTAGAAACAGCGCGTTGTATCCGCAAAATTCAGCAGGTAATTAATGCTCAAGGCGGAGATGTTGACTACGAAGACTTTATCAACGATCAAACTTTGTATGTGTCTCAAGCTGCTTGGTTCTCACGCTCAATTGACTGTCAGAACTTGACGGGTAAAAAAGCTGTTGTATTTGGTGATTCCACTCATGCAGCAGCAATGACTAAAGTTTTGGCGCGGGAAATGGGAATTCACGTTGTTTGGGCGGGTACTTACTGCAAGTACGATGCCGACTGGTTCCGCGAACAAGTAAGCGAATACTGTGATGAAATTATTGTCACAGAAGATCATGGTCAAATTGGCGATGCGATCGCGCGTGTTGAACCTTCGGCGATCTTCGGAACCCAAATGGAACGTCACGTTGGTAAGCGGCTAAATATCCCTTGTGGTGTAATTGCTGCACCAGTTCACATCCAGAACTTCCCCATTGGTTACAAGCCTTTCTTGGGTTACGAAGGCACAAATCAAGTTGCAGATTTGGTCTACAATTCCTTTACATTGGGAATGGAAGATCACCTGTTAGAAATCTTTGGTGGACACGATACCAAGGAAGTAATTACTAAGGGTATTTCTGCTGATTCTGATCTTGGTTGGAATAAAGAAGCACAAGCAGAATTAAACAAAGTTCCTGGCTTTGTGCGCGGTAAGGTGAAGCGAAATACAGAGAAATTTGCGCGCGATCGCGGTTTCAGTGTCATTACTCTAGAAGTAATGTACGCAGCTAAAGAGTCAGTCGGTGCATAAATACCATGCCTGAATTATGTGTTTAATTCTAAGCTGTAATTACACCCGAAAAGAGAGAACTAACTATGTCTGTTGAACTCCTAAGACGGCTATTTACTGTAGAAGAATACGAGCGCATGGTTCAGGCTGATATTCTAGCGATAGCAGAACGGGTAGAGCTGCTGAATGGAGAAATTGTTGAAATGAGTCCTATCGGTACTCGCCATGCTGCGTGTGTAAATCGCTTAAATAAGCTGTTTCTTGTGCAGGTAAGGGAAAATGCTTTAGTTAGTGTACAAAACCCAATTCGGTTAAGCGATCGCTCTCAAGCTCAACCAGATTTGGCATTATTGCAACCCCGCTCAGATTTTTATGCAACTGCTCACCCTCAGCCACAAGATATTTTATTGATAGTAGAAGTAGCGGATACTTCTGCTGATTACGACAGGCAGGTAAAAATTCCTCTTTATGCCCAAGCAGGTATTATTGAAGTTTGGTTAGTAGACTTGGTAGAGCAATTTTTGGAAGTATATCGCCAGCCTTCAGCAAATAGCTATCAGTATCAACAATTGCACCGCAATCAACAGATCTTTATTCAAGCTTTGCCTAATTTAACAATATCCATAGATGATATTTTAGGGTAGCTGCCAATTAATTTGTGTCAACAAAAACTTTATAGCAGTAACTTTTCCGCAAACTCGATAGCAAAGCGGTTAAGCCCAGGTTTCCAATTGCGAATTGGGATAATCTACTTATTAGTAATGTTCTAAATTACCAGATATACCACCATTTAGCACTTGCCTTATCCTTTGGGAAGAGCAGCTTATTTGATGATCGCGATCGCAAACAGTGGATTCACTTAATTTCTTAATCTATCGTCAAACATAGCGTGGGATTATCCCACATCGCTTTTTTATTTGTCTTAAGTTTTAAAGCAATTTGTATAAATAATTAAGCTTATCTTAGTAATTGTACGTAGGCATTTTTATTGATTCAGTTAAATTTGGTTATGCTATTAAACTTAATGTTAACTAACAACCGTTAAATTTCTGAATTTTTACGCCACTTTACTGTAATAAATTAACTAAGAGGTGGTAGTAGTTGTTAATAATCTTTCCTTAGATAGAAGAAAACATCCCCTCCCATAGATAGAGCCGTTTACGTGATCGCCAAAGTTAATCTGGGAATAATTCAAGCGTTGGTAGCAAATAAACCTGAAAATACTTAGATAGAGCTTTTTTAACTCGCTAACACGCTTAATAGTTCAATTTATTCACATCTATTTAAGAGAATTTTATTAACGTTATGTCTAACCCAAACGAGAACAAAAATTATAATCGTGAAGTGCGTCAAGAATCATATAACGACGGTAACGGCCATACCCACGTAACCCGCACTAACGAAACAGTTAATAGCGTATCTAACCCCAATACTTACCGCGATGGTTACGTTGACGCACAAGTTAACGAAAACTGTTATCAGCAGGAAGTTTTAACTGAACGAGACAACGAAAATGCAGGACGTGGCTTGCTAATCGGGATTCTTCTTACTTCGCTTGCTGCTTCAACTGCTGGCGCAATCTGGTATTACAACCAGCGCGACGATGTAGATCCAGTACAAACAATTGTGGTTCCCAACAGTCAGCCAGCCCCCAGCCCCTCTCCTGAAGTAAAACAAAACACTACAATTATTGAAAAAACCAGGGATGTCCCAGTTCCCGTCATAGTTCCCCAACAACAAGCACCCGCACCTGCACCTCAAGCACCCGCACCCGCGCCAGACATTAATATTTCTGTTCCCAATTCTGTAACCCAGCCTCCTGCGACGCAAGAAGCACCTGCAACACCAGCCCCCAGCCCGTCTGAAAGCGAAAGTAGTAGCACTGACACTCAAAGCAGTACAGATACCACAACTCCCGCCGCAAGTACATCAAGTCAACCAGATACAACATCTGGTAGCACTTCTACTGGTGGCGAAAGTACAGGTGATGCTGCTCAGTAAAATCTTCTTAGTTACCGTTATAAGTAGTCTGTATTTAATAGTCTTCTCCAAGTTTGGAGGGGGCTTTTTTAGTGGCGTACTCTCAAAACTTCAGGTTAAATTGTTGAATTTGTTAACGAATTTTATCAACTATTACAACACATTAATGCTGATAAACTTTAGTAAATTCATGGTTTCATTGTCAGAAACCGATGCTAACTTAAATATAGGCATAAACAAGTTAAGCATTCAACCAAACTTCGATTAGCGCCTGTGCCTCCTGCACTAATCACCTCACACCTGAGTATTGTAGCATCCGAAAATGTGGTACTTACCTTTAATTTCATTGAGTTGTTATGGGAGGTTTTTGAAAGCATAGCCAGAACTACCGTCTGAATAGATGGGATGGATGCAAAAGTCAAACCAGGTAAATTGTGAGTTTTGTCCACCGCTTTAAGTTGATTTAGTTGTCATTTTTTTGAATCAATCGTATCGTTTATAACCCGCCGTTAGCTGCTAATTTTCATCCGGGTAGCTTGGCGGGTTAATCGTCGTTTTTGACTGCTGTGGTAACTAGGGTGATGATAGTGACTTCGGGTAGACAAAATAAGCGTCCTGGAAAATAAGTTCCTAAGCCACGATTGACATATAGCTGGTTTTTTTCTATTTGATGGAATCCTTGCGCCCATTCCCAACGCCGCACTACTTTGGCACACTCTTTTCGCATAAATGGGATTTTGTGCCGGATAGATTTAGGAATACTACGGCGAATCTTTTTGTATTGACTAACAACAGGGCCAATCCCTGGAATCGTAATTTGCCCACCATGAGTATGACCTGATAGTTGCAAATCTACTCGCCAATATTTCAAGAGTTGGGCAGTATCTGGATTGTGAGATAAGACTATCCGGGGTGTTTCTGAATCTAGCTGACTGAGTGTTGATTTTATATTAAACTGAGTTGACCAATAATCAGCTAACCCAACTATTGGTAATTCTTGTCCTAATGGATAGGCAATTTCATTCCAGAGAACATGAATTCCAACGTTAGTTAGGGCAGTAGTAATTTCTGCTTTTGAGTTGGGGTAATAAATATCATGGTTGCCTAGTACGGCATAAATTCCAGCGCGACTTTGCAAATGTTTGAGTCGTAGTGCTAGCTGGTGAATCGGTGTTGGATCGTCGGTTACGTAGTCGCCAGTTAACAGAACTAAATCTGGTTCAGCTTCGTTGCTAGCAGCGATCGCTTTTTCTAACATTTTTTCTGACAGTCGCAAGCCGTCATAATGAAAATCTGAAAGCTGCACCAGTTTTGTCCCTTGCAAGGATAGTGGCAAATCCGCGATCGCTACCGTCAATTTTTCAATACTTAACGGCCCAGATAATATTGAATGCATACTGAAAATTAACTCTCCAAGGCGCGGCGCTTTTAGCTTAACCTAGCGTCCGTAACAACCGAAATAACTTTTCTAATATGTTTTGAAGCTGATAATTTTTTTCGTAGTTCTGCTTAGTTAGTTCAAATGCCACTTTGCTATTAATTTCTGACAAAGTGGGATAAATATGGATACCGCCAAGCGCAGAAATTTTGAGTTTATGCGACATTGCTAAAATAATTTCATGGATCAACTCACCAGCAGCTGGCCCAACTAAATGAGCGCCGAGAATTTCACCATTTCTGCGTGTAATAATTTTGGCGAATCCTGCTGTTGCAGCTTCGGCTTGGGCGCGATCTACTTCATCAAAACCTTGCTTGACGACATTAATATTATCGCCGTAACGCTCCTTTGCTTCTTGTTCTGTTAAACCAACCCGCGCAAGTTCTGGATCAGTAAATGTTGCCCAAGGAATTACGCGATAGTCAGCTTTGAATACGGGTAAGAACAAAGCATTTCTTAGCACTATATTTGCTTCATAGCCTGCAACATGAGTGAACTGATAGCCGCCAATTACATCACCACAAGCATAAATGCGAGGATTTGTTGTCTGAAGTTTGGCGTTGACGCTAATTCCCTGTTTACTGCCACTACCATAACCAGCAGCGCTTTTTTGATGTGTTTCTACTCCAGCTGCTTGCAGATTGAGGGATTCAATATTAGGCTGTCTTCCAGTTGCAATTAAAATTTCATCTACTTCGGCAACTTTTTGATCGTTTGCCCACAAATACTTTTTGCCTCCAGCGACTTCAACGCGATCGCATCGTGTTTTTGTGAGAATAGAGATGCCTTCTGAGGCAAACTGAGTTTGAATTACTTGGGCTGCTTCTGGATCTTCTTTAGCTAGAAGGCGATCGCCGCTAGCAATCATAGTAACTTGTGAACCTAGACGCGAAAAAGCTTGCCCTAATTCACACCCAATTGGCCCACCACCAATTACAGCCAGGGAATATGGGCGCTTGGTGATCGAAAAGACTTGTTCATTTGTAATATAGCCTGCTTCTTTAAGTCCGGGAATAGCAGGAATTGCTGCTCTAGAACCTGTGGCAATTACAAAAGCTCTAGCTTTGATACTTCTACCATTAACTTTAAAGGTTTGGCGATCTATAAATTCACCACTGCCAAAAATTACTTCAACACCCAATGCAGCAAATCTTTCTGGTGAATCGTGTGGTTGAATTGTGGAAATAACGCCTTGAACGTGATTAATTGCTTTGGCAAAGTCTATTTCAGGATCTTTGCAATAAATACCGAAACGTCCCGCGTGTTTTACTTCATATGCTATGCGCGAGGCATGAATTAGAGATTTACTGGGAACGCAACCATACCAGAGACAATCACCACCCAAGCGATCGCGTTCTATCAGAGCCACTTTTGCTTTTAGTGAGGCTGCAATTCCAGCAACCAGCAACCCCGCAGAACCGCCACCAATTACAACTAAATCGTACTCAACTGCCATGATTTTTGCTTATTTTGGGTAAGTGTGCGTTCGGCTTTGCCGTCTCGAAGAGAATCGCCTAACTCTAGCCTACTACTATCACAACAGCGATTATTTCTGTACCTGAAGCGTTTTTTCTGCAAGAGGTAATGTTTGCTGAAACATCAATTCTGCAAGTTGCTGTTTTTCCGTAAGATCAGCAAGATCGACTACACGATAAAGAGGTTCTACACGGGCTACAACTTCCCTAGGAAAATCGCGGTTAAAATACTTAAGCAGCATAAAGTCATATCGGTACGGTCGATAAATCATTCCTAGAAGTTCCACCAAGGGATTAAGCGTGTAGTTGTGATATCTGACAACAGCTTCTGCAAAATGTCCGCGATTTATTTCTTTTTTAACGAAAAACTGCCTAAAATTAAAAGTCATTTTCAAAGCATCTAGTCTCTGTTTCATTTTTGAGAAATGTTCGCTTAAATTCATATTTATTGGAATACCAGATTAGCTTTATCAAATGCAACTACAGGATTACCGTGTTTTTCTACCTCTAAAAAATCATTAGGACTACTACGCTTGATAACGGCAAAATCAATTGCTAAAAAGGGACTTGCTTCTTTTAATTGGTAAAAGCATTGTGAGTGTCCATGCCATGTAGGTTCAGGAACTCTATATTTAAAGCTAATTTCAAAAATTGTTTTTAGAGATTTTTCAACCATATCAAATGTTTCTTCGACACTGTTGTCCTCAACAATTGTTTCAATGTCGATATCTGACCATTCGTCTGTATATCCGTGCGCTGCTGAACCTCCTTGCCATAAAGCTAAAATAAAATCTAAAGGTTCTAAGGTAGCGACAATTGTTTCAATAATTTTTTCTCTCATTGTCTAGGGCGTATCTGCAAAGTCTGGATATAGCGGAATGAGCTATTGCAACCAGATGAGAATCGCTGCAATCATCAGCATTGCTAAGTAATTTTCGGCTCGTTTTTCATAACGAGTAGCGACCCGACG
>JAHHHE010000093.1 GCA_019359535.1 Gloeocapsa sp. UFS-A4-WI-NPMV-4B04 | reverse complement strand
TCATGAAGTACGAGTGGATTGAATTGAGCGCTTACTCTAGCTGGCAAAGCTTAGTTGATTATGTGGAAAAAGTGCTGAGAGAATTTGGAGATAACTATGTAATTGATTTTGCATAACCACTTATATGAGCAGGGAACAGCTCAATCGCGACAACAAGCGATCGCGAAATACGAACAGGCACTAAAAATTTGGCGAGATATAGGCGATCGCTCTAGTGAATCTACAACGCTATTGAGCATCGGCACTCTATATCTCACAGAGAGTAATCCTCAAAAGGCACTAGAATATTTTAACCCTGGGCTAGTCATCAGACGTGAGTTGAAAGATCGTTTGGGAGAAGGATTTTTTCTCAGTTCTATTGGCAACGTTTACTTCAACTTAGGCGAGAAGCAAAAAGCGCTCGACTCCTACAACCAAGCTTTACAACTGTTCCGCGCTGAAGGCAATCGTGCTTATGAAGCTGGCACACTAATCTACATCGGCAACGCCTACGTTAACTTGGGCGAAACGCAAAAAGCACTTGATTCTTACAACGCGGCCCTTGCAATCCGGCGAGCCGAGAAAGATCGTACTGCGGAAGCAGACACACTTAAAACTATTGGTAGAGCCTATTTTGCCTTGGGTGACGGTGAAAAATCACTTGATGCCTACAACGCGGCCCTTGCAATCCAAAGACAATTAGGCGATCGCGCAGCCCAAGCTGATACGCTTAGTGGCATTGGCTCACTCTACACCTCCTTAGGCGAAAATCAGAAAGCACTTGAATCCTTAAACTCTGCGCTAGCGCTGCAACGAGCAACACAAGGCAGTCTTTCAGGAACGGCTCTTGCATTTAGTCGTAGTAATCAAGCTTCCACACTCGTTGGCATCGCCGCAGCTTACCTGTTATCAAGCGATTATCAGCAGTCGCTCAAGTCTTTCAACGCAGCTTTGGAACTAATGCGCGAAGCAGGGAATCCCTATGGAGAAGCCGAAATTCTCAACCAAGTTAGCTATGTCTACGATCAATTAGGTGAGCGACAAAAAGCGCTCGACTCTTTAAACAAAGCACTTAAGATTCAGCAAACTATCGGCGATCCGGCAAGAGCAGCCTTTACACTCAATAATATCGGCGGAATTTATAACTCTTTAGGCGAACCACAAAAGGCGCTCGACGCTCATAACCAAGCCTTAGAAATTCAGCGAAAAGTTAAGGATCGTCCAGGAGAAGCCGGAACACTGGATGATATTGCCGAAGTCTACAGTGCATTAGGCGATTATAAGTTAAGTATTGACTCCCACAGCGCCGCGCTAGAGATATTTCGTGCAATTGGCGATCGCACTAAGGAAGCTCAAATTCTTGATGACATTGGTGGAGTATACCGTTTAGCAAAAGACGATCAAAAGGCACTGGAATACTTCAACCAATCGCTAGCAGTTTCTAGGGCTAATAAAAACTTCGTTCAGCAAATCTCTACCCTGAGTAGTGTTGTAAGAGCTTACGAGGCATTAAAGAATTATCCCCAAGCGCTTGAGGCTGCTAATCAGATATTGACGATCGCGCGATCGCAAAAACTTAGTTTTGGAGAACCTGCCGCTTTTGCCCAGATGGGTAGAATTTATCGAGCATCCGGCGATTATCAAAAATCAGTTGACGCTTTTACTCAGGCATTAACTCTATTCCAAAAGTCAGGAGTTCGTGATGGCGAAGCAAACGTACTCGATAATTTAGGTAGCGCTTACGATGGCTTGAAACAGCCACAGCAAGCGATTGATGCTTACAACAAAGCATTAGCATTGCGGCGAACTTTGGGCGATGCTAGTGGGGAAGCGGAAACACTATTTAATATTGCGAAAATCGAACGCGATCGCAACAAACTTGACATTGCCCAAAAGCAGATTGAAGCAACCCTAAAAATTGTTGAGTCACTGCGGAGCAAAGTTACTAGCCAAGATTTACGATCTTCTTACTTCGCTTCAGTGCAGAGATATTACGATTTTTACGTTGATTTGCTGATGCGGCGACACAAACAGCAACCAACAGCCGGGTACGATGCCAAAGCACTCCAAGCGTCAGAACGCGCCCGCGCTCGTAGCCTAGTAGAATTACTCACAGAAGCCAACGTTGACATTCGCCAAGGCGTAGCGCCAGCCTTACTAGAGCGAGAACGTTCTCTCAAGCAGCAAATTGACGCTAAAACAGAACAGCAAGTGCAATTGCTTAATAGTTCACAATCATCACAAGCAGCAGCACTCAAACAAGAGCTTGACGCACTCAATAGCCAGTACCAGCAAGTCCAAGTCCAAATTCGCCAAAGTAGTCCCCGCTACGCCGCCTTAACGCAGCCAGAGCCACTTCAACTAAAGCAAATTCAGCAGTTGATAGATCGTGACACAGTGCTGTTGGAATATTCATTAGGGGAAGATAGCAGCTACCTTTGGGCAGTGACACCCACTTCAATCAGTAGCTATCAACTACCATCACAAGACAAAATCGAGAAACTATCACGGCGGTACTACCAACTGCTAACAGATCGCCGCTACGGATATGTTAAGCAAGAATTAAACAAAGTAGGCGCTGAACTAAGCCAACTACTCTTAGCACCAGTCGCTAAACAACTAAGTCAAAAACGCCTTGTTGTTGTGAGTGAGGGAGCGCTGCAATACGTCCCATTTGGTGCATTGCCAGAACCTGGCACAACTGCCCGTAGTAATCAGCCAGTACCACCATTGCTCGTCAAGCACGAAGTTGTCAGCTTGCCCTCAGCTTCAACCTTAGCTGTAGGCAAGATCTCAAAGGACGTAAGCCAGCACCTAAAACTGTAGCTGTATTTGCTGATCCAGTTTTTGGGATATCAGATGAGCGAGTACGCAGCCGCATACCTTCAAAGCAGCCAGTTACTGACAATTTGTTGCTTGCCAGTATTCAACGCTCTGCAAGTAATGTTGGAATTGCTACTGTAAATGAAAGTTTGTCTAGACTACCTGGTACACGACAAGAAGCAGAGCGGATATTGGCGCTTGTGCCAAGTTCCCAAAGTAAACAAGCATTTGGTTTTGCTGCCAATCGTGCCACTGCTAACAGTCCCGACTTGAGCCAATATCGAATGATCCATTTTGGGACACATGGCTTACTTAATAGTGAGAATCCGCAGTTATCTGGTATTGTGCTGTCGCTTGTAGATCCCCAAGGCAAACCCCAAGACGGCTTTTTGGGGCTAACTCAGGTGTATAACCTGAAACTGCCAGCAGAGTTAGTTGTCCTCAGTGCCTGTCAAACCGGGTTGGGGCAAAATATTCAGGGAGAAGGCTTAGTAGGCTTGACACGGGGCTTTATGTATGCTGGAACTCCGCGTATCGTTGCTAGTATGTGGAGTGTAGACGATGCGGCAACTGCCGAATTGATGCAGCGCTTCTACCAAGGGATGCTTAAACAAAATCGTACTCCAGCAGCTGCTTTAAGAGCTGCTCAGGTGGAAATGTGGCAACAGCAGAAATGGCGATCGCCGTATTACTGGGCTGCTTTTGTAATGCAAGGAGAGTGGCGTTAAAGCTTTTAACCTCCAAAGGTGCAGATTGTCCAACATTCGCCGCTCTTCTAAATTCCTAGAGCATTTCACTGTAATTAAGTTAGAAGCAGGCATATATTGTGTAGTTTAAGTATTACTAAGGTAGATAGTAGCCGCTAAATAAAGAGTTGACGGACTACTCACCCATTTAATCTCACAAGGCAATTTTCATCTGTGATTTCACCGAATTTGGTCATTTTAGCTGCTGGTGGGCTATTTTCTGGTGTATTAGCCGGATTTTTGGGAATCGGCGGAGGGACAATTTTAGTTCCTCTGCTAGTTGGATTAGGTTATACACCAGTCAAGGCGATCGCTACCAGTAGTCTAGCAATTTTAATTACGTCAATTTCTGGTAGTGTACAGAACTGGCGGATGGGCTACTTCAACGCCAAGCGGGTGATTTATCTGGGATTACCAGCCTTAGTAACCGCTCAAATCGGCGTATATTTGGCAGAGCGATTTCTACCTTACTTATTACTAACTGCGTTTGGGCTTTTATTACTTCTGAATATCTACTTAGTTGAGCTACGCAAGCAATTAACTACTAGAAATACTACACCTCAAACCCACAACTTTAACCCAATTATTGCAATAATTTTTACCGGAAGTGCCGCAGGAATTTTAGCGGGTTTATTTGGTGTAGGTGGCGGCGTAATTATGGTTCCGCTCCAAATTTTGCTGCTTGAAGAAACAATCAAAGTAGCAATTCAAACCAGTTTAGGAGTTATTGTGATTACGGCTATTTCGGCTTGTGTTGGACATACTTTAAATGGCAATGTTTTATTTACTGAAGGTATTCTCCTTGGCATAGGGGGACTTCTAGGAGCGCAGATTAGCACTCGAATTTTGCCAAAGTTACCGGATGAAGTTGTAAGCGTTGCCTTTCGTACAATGTTAGGGATACTATCAATCTATATTTTTTGGCAAGCCTGGAGAAATTACAGAGGTTTCTAAAAATACTGAATTTAGGCTAAATAGTTAACCTGATTGTGTCCAAAACTCTATAGTACATAACATTTATTTTATTATTAGCGTTATTTATTTTACTTAGTACATAAATTAAAAAAATCCTCCTTGATGATCCCCACAAGAATTTATAGATAAAGTAAAGATTTCAAGAAGAATTTAAATAAAGATTTCAGTGATTGAACTGAGGTAACAAGCAACTCAAACAGCCGATAGTGTGAATGAGGCAGTCACAGTGATAAACAAAGACTTAACTTTTTTACTCATTTACTTTCGTAGGATTGACACTTGTTATGATAAATCTAAAAGCTTTAAACACAGGCACAGATGCCAGCTTGGTTAAGAAAATTGAGCTTTGCTTGGCTAGAAGTAAATTTGTAAGCAGCTACGCGCAAACAAACATTCAACTGTTCAACCAGTTACGCCTAGCGCACTATTCAGAGGCTGATCTGCGTTATATCTACAATATTTATCAGTTTGGGCTACAAATATTCTCAAGTCGCTTTCGTGGTTCTGGTAAGCCTTTTCTATCTCATTTAGTCGGTACTGCCAGTATTCTTGCTAGCCTACACGCACCAATTAACGCGATCGCCGCAGGCTTGCTACACGCCGCCTATATCTATGGTGAATATGGAACTGAGGAGCGCGGGATGACAGATGCTAAACGCGAACAAGTGCGGCAGGTTGTTGGGGTTGAAACGGAGGAACTAATCGCTGGCTACACATTACTAAAGTGGAACAAGTCGACAATTCCCGCAATTCGCGATCGCGTAGATACACTTAATGAAAGCGATCGCCAGATTCTATTAGTTCGACTTGCTAATGAATTGGAAGATCATCTAGATCATGGCATTCTCTATTGTGGTAATGCAGAGCAACGCCGAGAATATATCCGCTCCTCGCTTTATCTATCTGTTGAAATGGCACAAAAACTTGGCTTCCCCGCTTTGGGTGCTGCTCTTGAAATTGCCTTCCGCGACACTTTTTCAGTTGAGCTTCCCGCCGTAATCCGTACAAACCGCAACTCCTCATTTCTCTTAACTTCTAATTAAAATGGCGTTACAACAAATGTGCTAATCAGCTATTAGTAATAGTTTCAACTCTTTTTTCTAGGTAGTTACACAGGTAAAAATAATACCAAGTCCTCTTAAAATTGAAGCAATATCTTAGAGATAAGCTTGAGCTACAGCAGAAAAGATAGTCTAAATATTAAAAACAGCAGCAATCAAAATTTTGACTCAGAGTAATCAAATCTAGCTTTAGTAATAGTTAAGTCTGCTGAAATATATCTTTTTTGTCTTAAATAATTAGCTGCTATCATACATTTGCTTTACAGTTATTAGCTTCTTTTTACTACCTGTGAAGTGTTCCTACTAGATTCGGCCAAGAATAATACTGATACTTGCTCTACGTCAAAAGTAGGGCATTTTTATCTGAATGTATAACAGTTCAGTTGTGATTTGGGGTGAGCAAATGGTTACAGTAGTTTAAAACCCCTAACTTTAAGCTAAAGACGATCTAAATAATGATTTCAGTTTATTGAAACTGGCTTAGATTGATTAGCTTAAAAGGTAGGTAATGGTACTAATGGAGAATGAGGCAAGATGTAATTGCTTTAAATGTGTTCTAGCGTAACTTTGAGCGCAATTACTAGATGGCTCTTCAGGTACAATGATGCAAAGTGCGATCGCACTTCCTTTGACTGTGACTAATAAGTCTGGTGGGTCAATTGCTAAAACACCTTCAACATCTTTTTTGTGGTCACGCTGTCCCTGTTACATCCCGAACAAAATACCCCACTGCAACAGTGGCAATTTGAGGACGAATCTGTTATTCGGATTGGTCGCTCTCCAAGTAATAATGTAGTTTTGAGCGATCCCTTGGTTTCTCGTCATCATCTAGAACTCCGGTGCATCAATCTCAATAACCCTAGTTCTTGGCAGATGATTAATCAAGGCACAAATGGAACTTTTCTTGATGGCATTTTAGTTTCTCAAAGTTTGCTAGCAGATGGTTCCCTAATCCAGCTAGCACGGGGAGGCCCAATTCTTAAGTTCCAAACTCAGCCAACAATCACAGTACAAGAGAAACCCAGCCTCTCGCCTTCCCTTCAAGGTTGTAGTCACAGTGGAAACTCACCTAACAATTTATTCTGCATCTACTGTGGTCAACCGCTCTCAGTACAAAAAACAGTTCGACAATATCAAGTGTTACGTACCCTGGGACAAGGAGGAATGGGTACTACCTTCATCGCTTGGGATCAAACAGGCAGAACTACAGGACGTCCGCAACTTCTGGTGTTAAAAGAAATGAATGCGGATATGGCAAAAATTGCCAAAGCTCAAGAGCTATTTGAACGTGAAGCACGTACCCTCAAGACTTTGCACCATCCAGGAATTCCTAAGTATTACGATTTTTTCATGGAGGCAGGCAAAAAATACCTGGCTATGGAGTTAATTCACGGTCAGGATTTAGAAAAGCGTGTCTATGAGCGCGGCCCAGTCACACAATGCATAGCGATCGCCTGGATGATTCAAACTTGTGATGTTTTAGCCTATATTCACAGCCAACAGCCACCACTAATTCACCGCGATATTAAACCCGCTAATCTGATGGTGCGAACAGCAGACAATCGAGTAGTAGTGCTAGATTTTGGCGCTGTTAAGGAAACTGGTACTTCACTCAACACTCGCATTGGTGCTGAGGGTTACTGCGCTCCCGAACAGGAACGCGGCCAGCCACTTACCCAATCGGACTTGTATGCGATCGGGCCAACGCTAATTTTTCTCTTAACAGGCGAAAATCCTTTTAAGTATTATCGACCCAAAGGGCGGGGTTACGCATTTCAGGTTGAAAACGTCCCCACAATTACCCCTCAATTAAGAGCGGTAATTGAGCGGGTGACAGAACCACTACCTAGCGATCGCTATGCAACTGCAAAGGAGCTTGCTTCTGCCTTAGCCGCTTGTCAATAAGCCTTATTCTTCGTCCCAAGATTCGACAGATAGTAAATCACTGACTGGATCTTGCATTGTGAACCCAAATTCTAGCAGTTCTTTTTTCCAGTGAGACCATTCAGTACCGTAGAGCAGGGCAATTTTCCAGATGCTATCAGTTGGCTTGATAATTTTCGATTCTACAAGTGAATGCACGTGACGCTGCAACTTCACCATAGGGTGAATAACCTTCTGGGCCATAACCTCTATTAAATTCAGATTGAGTTTAGTAAATACTTGACTAGCAAAGCTTCCCAATTCAGTTTGCTTACAGATATGCTCAGTTGAGGGGAAAACAGTGTTAACTATTTCAGCCTACCATAAATAGTTTGGCAAATTACACAATATTTCTCTCAGGTACGGTAATTACTACTGTTGATTGATATTAGCTACGTTGTGTGATCGCATTCTTGTTGGCTTCTATCGGCTTGGGAGCAAAAATGCTACTTTACATTCTTTGCCTCAACTGCAACCAAACTGTCAAATCTGCGGCATCAGAAAAGTCTAATAATACCTCACTCAATTCATCTAGTTGCTCGATGGATAGGTTTTGAATTTGCGATCGCACCTGGGGAGAAACAGATCCAATCCGGCGCGTGAGTAGACGCATTATAGTATCTTGCTTTCCTCGTTGCACACCTTTTTGAATAATTTCTTGATAAATCGGCGATTCCTGTATAAGTTCTGCTCTCAAAAATTGCTGAATAAAATTTTTGTCAAATCTTCAACTTGCCAACACCTCTACACAGGCTGATATATTGCGCCGTGCTTCTGGTTCTTCAATTTTATCTATCTGTGCTGCAACTTTCTCTAGTAAAGCGGTAGGCGAGTCTGTTCGAGCTAAAGCTGCAAAGGGTAAAAGAGCCTGATTTGTTAGTAATAGAGCCGAGTCTTGCTCCCATAAGCGAACTACTCGATAATGATGTTGGGTATTACCAACAATAAATTGGGTAGTGTAAACAGCGTCTTTTGTAGTTTCTTTTAAGAAGATAACCACTTGTTCAATTGGACGCTGGTATTGTCGGTATAGCCTCACCCAGTAATCAAGCATCCGTAAAGGTATTGGTGGAGTAGATTCACAGTAGGGTTTGAAATTCTAGGTGTAATATCTGGTTGGTGGATTGCAACAGGATAATTGCATCGGCGCGGATAGGATCGCGGCTGAGTTCAGTTGGGAGAATTTCAATTTTGGTGGTGTCAGATGATGACCCTTTAGTGGGATTATTTGCTAGTTCTCCTGATTTGGCAACCCAGTCAGAAAATATCTTGCAACAGGAAATTACCCACAAATCAGGGTGGACATGGAAGGAGCCATCGTTATAGCAGATACAGGTTTTGTCGTTGCACTACTCAATAGTTCTGATATCAGACATATAGATGTAACAGCATACCTGCAACAACAGCAAATATTAATCCCGCAAACGGTTCTGGCACTTTGTCTGCCTATTTGCTAGGTAGGAATGCTGGAATTTTGACTCTAATTACTTTTCTGCGGGGAATAGCTGCTAGCCGCTTTAAATTGGTAGCATTGACAGATGCTGATCTAGAGCGTGTAGCTGAGATTCTGGAGAAATATGTTGATAGCAGAATTGACTTTGTAGATGCCAGCGTGATGGCTGTAGCTGAACGTTATAGTAGCACAACAATATTGACCTTAGACCAGAGAGATTAAAGAAATTGTTTAGATCACTGCATTGCCAAAGTTTTGAGATTCTACCCTAAAAATTAACAGGCGATCGCTCTTTTCAAAGCAGTGAATATTCCATCCCATAAAGTAGATGAATACTGCTAAATACCATAAATAGATATACTAATTTATACAAGTAGCTATTAGATACTAGCGGATCTACTATTATTGTGCATATAAATATTGTAGTAAAAGACAATAATTATTAATAGCTATGTCTAAACCAACTGAGAAGAACCTAGTTCAAAAAACACCAGGAGTCTGTGGGGGAAATGCAAGGATTAGGGATACCCGCATCCCTGTTTGGACGCTAGTTTCTTTTCGTAAGCAGGGAGCAGCTAATGAGGAATTACTCAGAAATCATCCAAGGTTAAACCAATTAGATTTAGAAGCAGCTTGGTCATATTATGCACAGTATCCAGAGGAAATTGATCAAGTAATTGCTGACGAGGATGACTAGGTTTTATGCTAATGAGAATTTTCCTTTAGACCTAGTTAAAGAACTACGTAGGCTTGGTTATGATGTGTTAACTAGCTATGAGGCAGGACAAGCTAACCAATCGATTAGTGATGAGAATGTTCTAAACTTTGCTCAGGAAAGAGAGCGAGTTGTGATTACTCTTAATCGAGAAGATTTTATCACTCTTCATAAACAGGGCAAAGCTCATAGCGGCATTTTTATTTGTAAAGAAGATCGAGATTATCAAGGGCAAGTAGAGAAAATTCATGAATTTATCTCGAATGCTAGTCAATCTTTAAAAGGTAAGTTAATTCGGAGCAAAAAGCAAAATCAAAAAGGGGCTGCTCAAGTTTTTGTTATCCAAGAATTATGATTAAGTAAGTGCTTCAACATACCTTCGCCACATTTGCTATATAGCAGTTTCCATTTCACGGGTAAATTGTTTAATGTTCCAAAAGGCGATCGCTCTTAAGTGACACCTACGCTCTTGAAGATATTAAAAAAATAGAATTTGCATAAGTCTTTTGCCTTTACAACCGTACATTTACTGAAGTTAGCTAGAGTTAACTCAAAGATTGTCTGCAATTTTTCAGTAAAACTTCGGTTGGAGACATAGTAGAGGTAGCGTTGAATGTTCTGTTGTGGTTATGTTGTGTAAGGCTAGCTGATTACGCTGTAAGTGCCTACTGAGATGATTTACCTTTTGCCAAGAAAGTTGAGTTGAGGCGATCGCTATCTAACTACAAGTGGGTAGTTTAAGCATAGTCCTTTACTTCATGCCCAGTAATTAATTGCAGAGGCTGAATAATATTATGTCTCGCAAATAATTTCAGAAAATTGTCACTATAGTATCAATTATTTCTCTGTTTGGCTCTACAGCTTATGGCGCGATCGCCCTTTTCAAAGCAGAAATTCCATCATCCAAACTCGATAGTCTAGTTAAATCAGAATGAGAAAATAGTAGAGCGATCGCTTATTAGTTCCTAGCAAGGATTTAAAAATATCTAGTGAGTATATCTTTCTCTAAAGCAACTCTTGGCTAGAATTACAGGCGATCGCAATTTACCCTAACAGCATTTAGATAATGCTATTGACGAATACTGCAAATAATTTTATTATCCTTGCTTCTCCAATTCTATAACTCTGGTTATTAGTGTTTTAAGCTGAGGCACATCCTGCTGCGTTGTTTTCCATAAAACATCTATATCCATACGAAAATACTGATGAATTAATTTATCTCGCATTCCAGCCATAGCTCTCCAGGGAACATCTGGATACTTGCTCCTGAATGGTTCAGGAATATTCTTAACAGACTCACCGATAATTTCAATTGCTCTGGTAACAGCAAAAATAGTTTTTCTATCCTGTTTAAAATCGTCAATTGATATGCCTTCTATAAATGCCTCAATTGCAGCAATAGAATCCAGCATATCCTGAAGGTAATCATCTATCACCCTTTTATTCATAGGTAGATAACTTCTGCCAGGATATTCTTACCAATTGTTGGTTTTAATACCCTTCTCATCACTAAATCTACTTTTATACCAGTAGTGTCACTAAGATAGTTTTCTAATTCAATAAAATTGAGTAAGCTTGGGGCTTGTTCAAAGTCTATCAAAATATCAATATCACTAGCTTCGTTCTGTTCACCTCTAACATAAGAGCCAAAAATACCCATTTCTTTTACTTTGTATTTCTCTTGGATAATTGGTTTAGATTGACTCAAAATTTCTTTGATTTCATTAAAAGTCTTCATCTTGCTAATACCTTATTTAGTTTGTCTAAGATATCATTGAACCAAGTATACAGCAGCTATCAAGAGTACCAATTACTTGCTTCAGCGTACTTTTGCCACATTTGCTGAAAAGCATCCTCCATCTCACGGGTAAATTGTTTGACACTCCAAAAGGCGATCGCGCTTAACTTCTCAGCTTTTAAATATTCTGAGAGATAGAAATGTAGCTCATAAGCTACTTAACTTTACTACCGTAAATCTACTGAAATCAACTAACTCTAATTCATAAATTGCCCTAAAGCTCTCAGTAAAATTTCGGTTGGACACATAGCACAGGTGACGTTCAATGTTCTATGTGGTTTCGTTGTGTAAGGCTACTGTAAGTGCCTACTGAGATGGTTTTTGCAAAGAAGGTTGAGTTGAGGCGATCGCTATCTAACTAGGAGTGGGTAGCTTAAGCATAGTCCTTTACTTTATGCCCAGAGAGTAATTCTAGAGGCTAAATAAATAATATGTCTCCCAAGCATCAGCAAACTTTCACTTTTGTATCAATTATTGCTTTTTATACATAAAGAACTACTAACACTCACTAATAGAGCGTGTTAAATGCGCTGATGTAGACTTAAGTATGTGGTACAAACAAGAGTAAATTGATTTAAAATTTCAATTGAAACTATGGACTATCAAAAATTTATTGAAACACTGCCTGATTTGTATTACGACTGGGGACAAAAGTCTGTACGTCCCAAATCTAATCAGTTTCAGCAGGTACTTGAACAAATCAAAGGTATGACTACAGCAAATGTAATGCAGTTACTAAATTTTGCTGTAGAGTGCATGGAGCCTAACGAAATTTACTGTGAGGTTGGCTGTTTTCAAGGTTCAACTTTAATAGGATCTCTGCTTAAGCATCAAGATACAATGGCATATGCTGTAGATAATTTTTCTGAATTTGATCCATCTGGTGAAAACATAGAGAAACTAGCAGTAAATCTGGCTAAGTTTGGTCTTGACGAACAGGTTTCTTTCTGCGATCAGGATTTTGAAGAGTTTTTCTTTAGTCTGCGTGATTTTGATACAGAAGACAAGATTGGTGTTTATCTTTATGACGGCGCTCACGATTACAGATCCCAACTATTAGGACTTTTATTAGTAAAACCATTTCTTGCTGAACAAGCTTTAATCATCGTCGATGATAGTAACTGGAGTGCAGTACAACAAGCAAACTGGGATTTCATTGCTGCTCATCCGTAGTGTCAAATGTTGCTAGATTTACCTACACCAGAAGATGGTCACAGCACATTTTGGAACGGAATTCAAGTTTTAAGCTGGGATGCTAAAAGAAACTATAACTATGACTTTGTTGAAATTAATAAGCAACGTGATAAAACATTTATAAAAGCTATATATAATTGGCAATTTGAGTTTGAGGATAGAAAGAAAGCACTAAATGATCTTCATAAAGAAGCATTAGCATTAGATAACTATGGCTACTATGAAGAAGCAGAAAAAAAATATAATGAAATATTAGAGCAAGATGAAAATCGAGCAGGCGTTTTGCTCAATGTAGGAACGTTATATTATTTAACAAATCGCTATCAGCAAGCATTAGATACGCTGTTAAAAGCGCTGGATTTGGAACCGTCAAAAGCCGTGCATCATTATCATATAGGTCTAGTGCTGGAGAAAATTGCTGCTATTCCGCAAGCAATTCAAATTTACGAAGAGGCGATCGCTCTCGATCCTGAATGGATTGATGCTTATAATAACTTGGGTAATATTTTCTTAAAAGCTGGAAAAATAGAGGAAGCTGAAGCAACTTATAAAAAAGCGATCGCTGCTAATCCAGAACATTTTGGTAGCTATCTTAACCTGGGAAATGTCTTGATGGAGCGGCATCAGGTGGATGAAGCGGTTGAGACTTATGAAAAAGCTCTCCAGCTAAAACCCCGTGATCCTGATATCCTGAATAATTTGGGAGTAGCCTTAGATGCAAAGAATGATCCGGCACAGGCTGCTTTATACTATGGTTATTCTTATTATCGTAAAGGGCAATACCAAGAAGCAATCAATCAATATCAGCAGTTTTTAGAAACTCAAGTAGGGGATGTAGATTTTTATAGTGCTTTGGCTGATTGCTACAAAAGCTTGAATCAATACGAAGAAGCTATAGAAACTTATCAAGCAGGTATTAAACTTTATCCTCAAGCTGCTGAACTTTACTTTTGGCAAGCAGGAGTATTACGGGACCTTGGACGCACTCAAGAAGCGATCGCATTTGCTATTGAAGCATCACGGTTAATACCAGATAGCTTACTTTTGAAGCTTGAGCCACAGTTTCTCCTACCAGTAATATATGAAACTGAAGAAGAAATTGATGCTTATAGACAGAGGTTTATTCAAGGTTTAGAGGAGTTAATTCAACATACATCTTTAGATACTCCTGAAGCTAGAAAAAGCGCTTTAAGAGCTGTAGGTAGTGGAACAAATTTTTACTTGCAGTACCAGGGTAAAGATGATCTTGAACTACAAAAGCAGTACGGAGAGTTTGTACATCAAGTAATGGCTGCTAATTATCCTCAATGGGTGCAGCCACTTCCTCTACCGCACCGCAGCCAGAATCAAAGAATTCGTGTTGGATATATCTCTAACTGTATGCGATTGCATACAGTTGGAAAATTGACGCTTGGTTGGATAGGTAATTGTAACCATCAAGACTTTGAAGTCTACTGCTATTACATTGACCCGAAAAAAGATGTTTTAACACAGCAATTTCAGCTTCAAAGTGATACTTTTTATCATATTCCAGACGATTTAGAAGCAGTCTCTAAACAAATCGTTTCTGATCAACTCGACGTATTAGTTTTTTTAGATATTGGTATGCATCCGCAGATAACACAAATGGCGGGGCTACGGCTTGCACCAATACAGTGTACAACTTGGGGACATCCAATTACTTCAGGCTCACCAACAATTGATTACTTTTTATCTAGCGCCTTGATGGAGCCAGAAAATGCCCAAGCACACTATTCAGAAAAATTGGTTCGCTTGCCTAATATTGGAGTTTGCTATGTAAAACCAATTACTCTTGAACCTAAAAAAACTCGTTCAGAATTTGGGCTACGAAATGATTCTGTACTATATCTATCTTGTCAATCGCTCTTTAAGTATTTACCACAGTATGACTATGTTTTTGCCGCAATAGCTCAACAAGTACCTCAAGCTCAGTTTGCATTTTTAGGTCATCCAAGCATTCATATTACTGAAAAATTCCACCAACGCTTGAAACGTGCCTTTGCTAACTTTGGATTAAACAGCGAAGACTATTGTGCAATATTAGACCGACTAAATATGCCGGATTACCTCAACCTAAACCAAATTTCAGATGTGTTTCTAGATACGTTTAGTTGGTCTGGTGGTAATACAACATTAGAGGCGATCGCCTGTAACTTGCCTATTGTTACCTATCCTGGCGAATTTATGCGCGGTCGTCATTCTTATGCAATTTTGAAAATGCTAGGCGTGACGGATACAATTGCTAAAAACGAAGCTGAATATATTGAAATTGCAGTTAAGTTAGGTCTTGACCGCGAGTGGAGAAATAGTATCGTTGAATGTATGATACAGCGTCATACCTGCCTTTATGATGACAAAACTTGTGTAGAAGCGCTGGATGTATTTTTCCGCCGTGTAGTGCAGGAAGATTAGTAAGAGTTATATAGAAAAAATGAGTGAATTAAATAACATCGTTCACTCATATTATTTTAATTTAAAATATATTGCAGTTTTTTATAATTTCTATTTCAAATGCTAGCTATCTTTAGTCAGTTTTATTCTAAAAATAGATAACAAAAAATAAAAAAGAGGAGGTCAAAAATCTCTAACCACCTCAAGTAAAGATATTGAATTGAGAAAGATTTAGCCCTAGTTACTATTTCAATGCTGTGTAGTTTCCTGGACAACTACCTGCGCTGTTAGCAGTGTTAAGAGTTGGAGCATTCGGTGTGGTCGCGGCAGCATTATTTGCTTCACATAGGACGGAAACAGTGTTTTGGGCATCCGCTCTGAAGACACCATCAGTATAAGCTTTGAGGTCAGGCTTTTTCGATTCTGCTAAATTCCCAACGGCATTGGTTACATCTGCGCCAGTTGCTGAGAAGTTGTAGTTGTCGCTGTTTTTAATACCAATACCTAATGAAGTAATGTTGTTAGTAAACGCTTGGTTCTCAAGATAATAGGATTGTTGTGTCCGGTTCAGTGCGCCAATATTAGTTCTAGCTTCCGATTGACGAGCTTTAGAAGCTTGATTGAGGAAAGAAGGCAATGCAATAGCTGACAAAATACCAATAATGATAATTACGACGGGTAATTCAATAGGGGTAAAACCTTCGTCTTTTCTCTTGTTAGTCAAGTGTTGCAGAAATTTGGCTTTAAGTTCCGTCTTCATGGCAAGTTTCTCCGAGTGGGGATAAATAATTGTTCTTCTCTAGATTTAACTTGCCCACTTTCGCCGCCTTTCATATCACCCCTAACCAAAATTCAGTAGATATACTCGGTTATGCAGCCTTCTGATTAAAGACAGCCCTGTTCTTAGGTAAATATTCGCTTACAATCTTTGCATTCATACCGTTGTCTACTATAGCGATCGCTCCCTCGCTTCCTAGTACCTCACCCACAATAAGGACAGTTCTGAGTAGCAGTAAGCTGAGGTGTACCCACGCTCAGAGTAGTGAAGCTAAACGTAGTTTTTTCGGCATTTTGTGAATAAAGTATGGAACCTTAGTTTTAGAGTGGAAATTACCTAAAATCAGTATTAATACTTGAATATTTCTAATTTTATAGTTATTAATTATACTTTTTTAAATTAATTAGGGCTGCGTACCGTTAGCAATTTAGTAATATTAATTTGTGTGTCAGGTTGTAGGTCATAATAACTAATCTAATATGGATAAATAATCGGTTTGTTCGCATCTGCTGACCCGTCGTGCATGACTTCTGACTCTACCCTCCCAGATATAGTTTCATCTGTTGCCCCGCCTTCAGGTGGAGTAAATCATAACTTACAAGTCCGCTTTAAAAACGAGGAGGGAAAGCTTTTATTAATTTTGCCAGCAGAAACGGAAACATCGAGTTCAAGTAGTTGGGCTGATATTTGGCAACAACTCAAGCAAAGGCTAAATGCTGGCGATCGCTTTTGGCAACCAAATACAACTGTACATCTAGCTGCGGCAGATCGCTTATTGGATGGACGACAATTACAGGCTGTAGCCGAAGCCCTGGGGGAAGTTCAACTGACACTAAAGCGCGTTTACACTAGCCGCCGTCAAACTGCTGTTGCAGCTGCGACAGCAGGCTATAGCGTTGAACAGCAAACGCCTTCAGCACTCAATCAACCACTTACATCTTCTGTACCATTAGCAGAACCTCTGTATCTGCAAATGGCAGTTCGTTCAGGAGTAGAAATTCGCCATTCTGGTACAGTTATTTTAGTAGGAGATATTAATCCAGGTGGTATTGTTGTTGCAAATGGCGATATTCTAGTTTGGGGTCGTCTACGTGGGATTGCTCATGCTGGTGCTGATGGCAATTCTAAGTGTCTAATTATGGCACTACAGATGGAACCAACTCAACTACGGATCGCAGATTATGTAGCAAGAGCGCCAACAACTCAGTTAACTCAGGTTTATCCTGAGATTGCCCACGTCACGCCTGAAGGTATCCGCATAAGCATTGCTGCTGATTTTTCCAAGTCCCAGTTTTTATCATCATGAGTCGTATTATTGTCACCACCTCCGGTAAAGGAGGGGTGGGTAAAACTACAGTTACAGCAAATTTAGGCATGGCTTTAGCCCGCTTGGGGCGTAAAGTTGCCTTGGTAGATGCAGATTTTGGTTTAAGAAATTTGGATCTACTATTAGGGCTAGAAAATCGCGTAGTCTACACTACGGTGGAAGTTTTGGCGGGCGAGTGTCGGCTAGAGCAAGCATTAGTCAAAGATAAGCGGGAACCCGGCTTGGTACTTTTGCCAGCAGCCCAAAATCGCACTAAAGATGCGGTAAATCCAGAGCAAATGCAACAGCTAGTTAATTCCTTGACAGAAAGCTACGATTATGTAGTGATTGATAGTCCAGCCGGAATTGAAATGGGCTTCAAAAATGCGATCGCGGGTGCTAAAGAAGCGTTAATTGTGACTACGCCAGAAATTGCTGCTGTGCGGGATGCTGATCGAGTAGTCGGGTTACTAGAAGCAGAAGGTATTAAGAAAATTCATTTAATTGTTAACCGTCTGCGACCCGCGATGGTGCAGGTTAATGACATGATGTCAGTAGAGGATGTTCAGGAAATTTTGGCAATTCCGATAATTGGAGTAGTGCCTGAAGATGAGCGTGTCATTGTTTCTACTAATCGCGGTGAACCCTTAGTATTATCGGAAAACCCCTCTTTAGCTGGAAAAGCATTTGACAACATTGCTCGCAGATTGGAAGGGCAGACGGTTGAGTTTATTGACCTGCATCCTACGCACGATAATTTCTTCACTCGCATCCGCAAGTTGTTGTCGTCGATTATTTAAACAATTTCTACCCTGCATCCAATCCCATGATTAGCGAATTTCTAGATCGGCTTTTTCCTCTGCCTCGTCCTGGTGCTGATAATAGTCGAGAGGATGTTAAGCGTCGTTTGCAATTAGTAATTGCTCATGATCGCAGCGATCTCAGCCCTCAGGTAGTTGAGAAAATGCGGCAAGAAATTCTCGAAGTTGTCTCTCGCTACGTGGAAATTGAACCGGAGGGGTTAGAGTTTTGCCTAGAAAACAGCCAACGGACAACGGCGTTAATTGCCAATTTACCTATTCGGCGGGTTAAAGACACTGAATCTTAATCGCACTATTTTTGCTTACCCTCTAGCTAGCACAAGCAACAACGGTAATCTCTGCGAACTACCAGTAATTGGGTAAAATCATCTTACTCAATAACAAACATTTACGACAAAAAAAAGGGCATCAAGCCCTCTTTTTTTGCTGCTATCCATCCTAACAAACACTTCTAAAACTTGTAAAACTTTTACATACCAAGTTTTTCAGCTTTTAGAGTTTTATATTGTAAAACTTTTACTTAGTAGAGGTTTGGGCAATTTTCTACCTCCAGACCGCCGCGAGTTGTTCCTCCCTAGATTAGAAGCTATTTTTACATCTAAAGTTTTTGTGGCATTAGGCGCAGAAGCGGTGGGGGTCAATTCGTTATTAGCGACCAAGGTTAGAGATTTGTTGCCAAAGTTACGGTTATTCACAACTGCACCAGAGGTATAAGCTACGTTGTAAATGCCAGTTGATGGAAAAGTCCGATTCCAACCGTTCTTTAACATCTGGCGGATTATATAGTTTCCTGGCGCTAAATTGGTGAATGAGTAAGCTCCACTAGCATTCGTTACTTTGGATAATTCCTTGGGTGTGGAATTAAAGGTTAACGACCAACTATTGAGTGTGCCAACGTCTCCCCCAGCGTCATCTGTAATTTCTAATCGCCAAGTACCGTTAGGATTTTGACCATCAACACCGGATAAAAGGCCCTCTGACTTGAAGCTACCTGTAAATGGTGCTGCTCCTGATGCGATTGATATAGTCGCTTCATCATCTAAGATTGTATTCGTGAAGTTGTCTCCACTACCACCTACATCAGTAAATAGCTCAATTCGAGTCCCCAATGGACTGATCAGAAATACATCCAAATCATTGTCCCAACTGTGAGAAATATTTAACTTGACGTTGAGGTCTTTTATAGTCCCACTGAAGCCATTGACTGTCAGGTTTGAGTTAATAGTGCTGACATCAATTATTGATTTCGGGACATTGGCTGAATTGACAACAGTACCAGGTTGTGCAGCGTCAAGTTTACCATTGGCGTTGCTATCTACGTAGACAGTCCAGTTCCCCAGTCCTGCTTCACCAGCATTACGAACGCCATTTCCATTGGCATCGTTCCAAACATTACCATAAATTCCAGGAGTGCTGGGTACTGTGTTTGTCAGAGCATTAAAAGCATTCAGCCGTCGCCCTGTAACTGTTTTTCCTTGTAAGGCAGTAATTGAATCACCCGTTGACAACAGCCGACTTTTAACCTGTGCGTAAGTCATCGTCGGATTTGCAGCCCAAACCAAGCTAGCAGCCCCAGCAACATGAGGAGTAGCCATAGATGTGCCGCTTAGAGTTCGATAGGTATTTCCAGGTGCTGTACTGAAGATATTATCGCCCGGTGCGCCCAAGTCTACGCTAGTGCGTCCGATGTTTGAGAACGATGCTAGGTTGTCATTGTGATCAGTGGCAGCAACCGCAATTACATTATCTACGTTGTAACTAGAAGGATAATGGGGTGATACGTCGTTATCAGTACCATCATCATTACCTGCGGCTGCAACGAATAAACTTCCGGCATTCTTAGCTGCTGTAATCGCGTCAAACAACCCCTGAGAAAAACCACCACCACCCCAACTATTATTGGTTAGTTTTGCCCCCATTTGAGTTGCATAGTTTACTGCGCTGATCGCATCGCTAGTAAATCCGCTACCGTCAGCACCCAAAAACTTAAGCGCCATGATTTTGGCTGACCAGCTAACACCTGTTACCCCAGCTCCATTATTGCCACGACCTGCAATGGTTCCTGCTACATGGGTTCCATGATAACGATCGTCCATTGGGTCTCCATCACCATTGATAAAGTCGTATCCATGTACATCATCAACAAACCCGTTGGTATCGTTATCTAACCCATCTCCAGCAATTTCACCTGGGTTAGTCCAAATATTGGCGGCTAGGTCTGGGTGGGTATAGTCAACTCCGGTGTCAATTACACCAATTAAGACATTGTTACCTTTTTGAATATTCCATGCTTCTGGCGCATCAATGTCAGCATCCGGTGTGCCGCCTGTTTGCCCTGTATTATTTAACCCTGTTTTGTCACTCTGGCAGTAGTATAATAAGGTACAAACGTTAGAACCAAGACGTAGATTATGGTACAGCCTCGTCCAGCCGGACCAACAGTAAAATTTGTGGACGAATATTGTCAGTGG
>JAHHHE010000092.1 GCA_019359535.1 Gloeocapsa sp. UFS-A4-WI-NPMV-4B04 | reverse complement strand
CCTAAATTATCTTTGGGTTTTTCTCAACTTCAGTCTATTATTTATAGCCTCACCTCTCCCATTTTTATATTCCTAACTCACTCTGATTTCTATTTTTCTTCTGCCTAGAGTGACAAAACAGGGTTATGCTCAAGACCTCGCTGGCACCGTCCCACCCGAGGGTTGGCAGCGATTGAGTACCGGAGCGGGAACGAAAGGAGGGCGGTATTATGAGTGGGCTCGTGTCGAACTGAGTTGCCGTCAGCCCGAAGGATTCAGCCGTTGGTTCCTGTTTCGCCGTTGTCCTGAACATCAGGATGACTCAAGTTTTATCAGCTACTATCAGGTTTTTGCCCCAAGTGATACCTCCCTAGAAACCATGGTTGGGGTTGCTGGTCAGCGATGGCGTATTGAGGAGTGTTTTCAATTCGCCTTCATATCAACTTGGCTTAGGGGATTATGAAGTTCGCTCGTGGACGGGCTGGCATCGCCATGTCACTTTGGTACTGGCGGCAGGAGCCTTCTTGTCTGTACTGCGTTATCAAGCCGAACCTCTGGGAGAACTCTCCACCCCTCCTTTTTTTTCTCCTCAGGTCGGGGCTGGCTCTCTGGCTGCGTTCAAGGCGGTCCGTGCGCTCTCGTCCGGCTCAGTCTTGCCGAACTGAGGCGATGGGTCTGGAGCTTACTATTCCCCCGCTTTTGGTCTTTAGACTTGATCTTCCACTGGTCTTTTTGGCGTAGACATCATCAAGCTCTTGCTCGCTACCATCATTACCGCAAACGTTCCCAAGCTCCCTAAAAATTATCTACAACTGTAGTGCTTTTTGCCTTAGCTGGCATCGATAGCATATTTAGTATTGATGGTAATGACCGAGTTTTTGCGGGTGCTGGAGATGACGATATCACTGCTGGCAGCGGCAATGACTTTGTTGATGCAGGTGAAGGCAATTTGATAACACTAAAAAAATGTTTGGAATATTTCCGGAAATGCCTCTCATCCCTTTGAAGGAGATAAGGAGTAGTTGAACAGCTCATGTCCACCGTACAGAGTTGTAGTACTAGTCATTTTCTTCTTCTGCAATACCTAACTAATCCTACACTTTGCTGATGTACAAATATTTCAAAGTATTTTGGCAACAAAACTAAATTTGATGCCACAAAGTCAATTTGTACCAGTTATGTTACGGCAATCGTATTGAATCAACTACAAGAGCAAAGAGGTAAAGACATATGGCGAACAATACACAAGCACCAAGTCCATTTCCTACAAGTGGTAGCGATGTTCTTGTTGGCACTCTAGGCAATGATGAAATTTTTGCCTTAGCTGGCATCGATAGCATATTTAGTATTGATGGTAATGACCGAGTTTTTGCGGGTGCTGGAGATGACGATATCACTGCTGGCAGCGGCAATGACTTTGTTGATGCAGGTGAAGGCAATTTGATAACACTAAAAAAATGTTTGGAATATTTCCGGAAATGCCTCTCATCCCTTTGAAGGAGATAAGGAGTAGTTGAACAGCTCATGTCCACCGTACAGAGTTGTAGTACTAGTCATTTTCTTCTTCTGCAATACCTAACTAATCCTACACTTTGCTGATGTACAAATATTTCAAAGTATTTTGGCAACAAAACTAAATTTGATGCCACAAAGTCAATTTGTACCAGTTATGTTACGGCAATCGTATTGAATCAACTACAAGAGCAAAGAGGTAAAGACATATGGCGAACAATACACAAGCACCAAGTCCATTTCCTACAAGTGGTAGCGATGTTCTTGTTGGCACTCTAGGCAATGATGAAATTTTTGCCTTAGCTGGCATCGATAGCATATTTAGTATTGATGGTAATGACCGAGTTTTTGCGGGTGCAGGAGATGACGATATCACTGCTGGCAGCGGCAATGACTTTGTTGATGCAGGTGAAGGCAATGACCAAATTTATGGTGACCTTGACGTTGATCAAGGCTTCAATACTAATTTACCTGGAGATGACAACCTGAATGGTGGTGCTGGTGATGATCTAATTTTTGGTGGTTTTGGCAACGATATTTTAGATGGTGGAATTGGGGCTGACTACCTATTTGGCCAAGACGGAAATGACTCGTTCTACGGTGACGATGGAGACGACAACCTGAATGGTGGCTTAGGCAACGATAGCCTCGGTGGTGGTGATGGAAACGACCGCATCTTTGCTGGAGCAGGTAACGATCAACTGTTTGGTGACGCTGGAAATGATCGACTCAATGGTGATAGTGGAGATGACATCCTCAGTGGTGGTGATGGCAAAGACCTTGTGATAGGTAACGTTGGCAACGACATTGTCAATGGTGGCGCTGGAAAGGATGAACTAGTTGGTGGTGCTGGCAACGACTCTCTCTTCGGTGGCGATGGTAATGATCGGTTGCTTGCCTTTAACCCCTTTGGTGGACCACCGGATTTAAGTGGTGAGCGCGATACCTTAACTGGCGGTAGAGGTAGCGATACCTTTGTCTTTGCAGTAGGTAGCGAAGTCTTCTACGACGCTCAAGGTGACAGTGATTTTGCCCTGATCAATGACTTTGATCTCAGTAATGATGTTATTGAACTACCTGCAAACTCCCAGTCCACAAATAGTAATCCTTTCAGCTTGGGGGCAACTTCTACTGGTATTCCACAAGGAACAGGAATATTTTTTGAGAATGACTTGATTGGTGTAATTGCAGGTATTGCTCCTGCACAACTGACTTTAAATGACAACTTCGTCTTCGTCTAGATACTATCGATCAATTTATTGAGGAGTCTAGTGTGGGTTTTGAGCGAAGCCTGCACTAGATACTAAAAATTTCGCATTTTCAATAGATACAGTCGGGAATTATAGTGAGGTGACAGGAAAGATGGTGAAAAAACCTACTACACAAGCTCTTGATCTCCTAAGTTTAAGACCTTCGTCTAGGGACGATAACATCGTCGGTACTCTAGGAAATGACGAAATTTTTGCCTTAGCTGGCGGTGATATTGTAATCAGTCTTGCTGGCGATGACCGAGTCTTTGGTGATTCTGGAAGTGACATTATCATCGGTGTGGATGGCAATGACTTTATTGATGGAGGTACAGGGAATGACCTCATTTATGGTGACTTTGGTCTCAATCAGGTCTCTAACTTTACTGGAAATGACAACCTGAATGGTGGTGCTGGTGATGATCTAATTTTTGGTGGTTTTGGCAACGATATTTTAGATGGTGGAATTGGGGCTGACTACCTATTTGGCCAAGACGGAAATGACTCGTTCTACGGTGACGATGGAGACGACAACCTGAATGGTGGCTTAGGCAACGATAGCCTCGGTGGTGGTGATGGAAACGACCGCATCTTTGCTGGAGCAGGTAACGATCAACTGTTTGGTGACGCTGGAAATGATCGACTCAATGGTGATAGTGGAGATGACATCCTCAGTGGTGGTGATGGCAAAGACCTTGTGATAGGTAACGTTGGCAACGACATTGTCAATGGTGGCGCTGGAAAGGATGAACTAGTTGGTGGTGCTGGCAACGACTCTCTCTTCGGTGGCGATGGTAATGATCGGTTGCTTGCCTTTAACCCCTTTGGTGGACCACCGGATTTAAGTGGTGAGCGCGATACCTTAACTGGCGGTAGAGGTAGCGATACCTTTGTCTTTGCAGTAGGTAGCGAAGTCTTCTACGACGCTCAAGGTGACAGTGATTTTGCCCTGATCAATGACTTTGATCTCAGTAATGATGTTATTGAACTACCTGCAAACTCCCAGTCCACAAATAGTAATCCTTTCAGCTTGGGGGCAACTTCTACTGGTATTCCACAAGGAACAGGAATATTTTTTGAGAATGACTTGATTGGTGTAATTGCAGGTATTGCTCCTGCACAACTGACTTTAAATGACAACTTCGTCTTCGTCGAAGAGCAGACAAATACACAAGCACCAAGTCCATTTCCTACAAGTGGTAGCGATGTTCTTGTTGGCACTCTAGGCAATGATGAAATTTTTGCCTTAGCTGGCATCGATAGCATATTTAGTATTGATGGTAATGACCGAGTTTTTGCGGGTGCTGGAGATGACGATATCACTGCTGGCAGCGGCAATGACTTTGTTGATGCAGGTGAAGGCAATGACCAAATTTATGGTGACCTTGACGTTGATCAAGACCTCAACCTTCGTGTGCTTGGAGATGACAACCTCAATGGTGGTGCTGGTGATGATCTAATTTTTGGTGGTTTTGGCAACGATATTTTAGATGGTGGAGTTGGGGCTGACTACCTATTTGGCCAAGACGGAAATGACTCGTTCTACGGTGACAATGGGGTTGATAACCTCTATGGCGGCAATGGAGATGATATCCTGCATGGTGGGGCTGGAAACGACCGATTCTTTGCTGAATCCGGCAACGATCAACTCTTTGGTGAGGATGCCAATGACCGCCTTAACGGTGATAGTGGAGATGACTTCATTAGTGGTGGTAATGGCAAGGACCTTGTTTTAGGAGAGGATGGCAACGATCAACTCTTTGGTGAAGTTGGAGATGACGAACTGCTTGGCAGTGCTGGCAACGACTCTGTCTTCGGTGGCGATGGTAATGATCGGTTGCTTGGCTCTAACCCCTTTTTCACACTGCCGGATTTAAACGGTGAACGTGATGCCTTAACTGGTGGTAGAGGTAGCGATACCTTTGTCTTGGGGGTAGGCCGCGAAGTCTTCTATGACACTCAAGGTAATAGTGATTTCGCCTTGATTAATGACTTTACGCTAGGGCAGGATTTTGTTGAACTACCTGCAAACTCCCAATCCGCGAATGGTGATCCTTTCAGCTTGGGGGCAACTTCTACTGGTATTCCACAAGGAACAGGAATATTTTTTGAGAATGACCTGATTGGTGTAATTGCAGGTATTGCTCCTGCACAACTGAGTTTAGATGACAACTTCATCTTTATCTAGATACTGCTTATAAATACGTAGTGGAAATAGACTTTTGTAAGAAGTCTAATGAAACGGTATTGAAAGCTACACAAAGAAAAGCTTTAAAGAAGTGTAAGAACTGCTCCACGCTTTTTTATGCGAAAACACAAAGCTGCAACAATAGTTATTTACTTTTAGGGGGAATACAGATCATGCTCGAAATAGTAGACAAGCCTGTAAAGCAACAACAGAACATACGAGAGAAAATAGTAGAAATTTTGAGACAGATGTTTGAGGATACTTGCCAAGCTATTGAGCAAATAGATGGCAAGAAGTTTGTTGAACAGAATTGGACCCGTGACCAAAACGGTATTTGGATAGCTGGTAAGAATAGTGAGAATACAATATATATTGACCGGGCTTTACACAACGGTAACGTCTTTGAAAAGATAGGGGTAAACTACGTAGCGATAGAGGGTGAACTACCTCCCGGAGTGACCTTCCAAAAGTCAGGTGCTCTTACGACAGGAGAAGCAGATCAAACAACTGGCGACAAAGGCACTCCCTACTTCGCCACAGGTACTAGCTTTGTTATCCATCCCTATAATCCGATGATACCTATCGCTCATGTCAACTATCGCTATTTCCAAATCGGTGATGGTACCCAACCAGGTTATTGGTGGTTTGGCGGCGGCGCGGATCTCACGCCATCCTACCTCTTTGAGGAAGATGCGGTTCATTTTCATAAGGTGCACAAAAAATCTTGCGACAAGCATGACCCCTCTTATTACCCGCGTTTTAAAAAGTGGTGTGATGAGTATTTCCACATACCACATCGTGGCGAAAGCCGAGGTATTGGCGGAATTTTCTTTGACCGTTTAAATGAGCGCAATATCCAAGAACTTCTTGCTTTTGTCACAGATTGTACCAAGGCATTTATTCCTGCCTATATACCGATTGTGGAAAGACGTAAAGACACAGTCTTTACAGATGAGAACAAGTACTGGCAGCGTCTTGTTCGTGGGCGCTACGTGGAGTTTATTTTGACCTCTGATCGTGGTGCGCGCTTTGGTCTAGCCAGCGGCATGGTTAACGCGCAGAGTGTTTTTAATTGCATGCCTCCTGCTGCTTCTTGGGCATATGACGATCAACCAGCCCTTAGCAGTGAGGAAGCAATGCTTAGGGAAGTGCTGAGGAATCCTCGAGAGTGGGTGTAGATTTTCGGTTAGTGATAGTTTTTTGGAATTGATAGCAACAGGAATAGATATAACTGAGCACGCATAAGGTGGGTATTGGTGAAATGAGGGAAATGCAACGGCTGAAGAGGAAGCAAGCAAAAACTAAAAGTAAGTTTAGGAATCAATTCAAAACATACAGCAATCTGTTACAGGAGGTGAAAACTAATAGTGCGAGAAATATAAAGAAAAGCGTTGATATAACGAGTAGGTTTGAAGTAGATATTGTATTAATCTGCTGTAATTCTCTTAAATATCTTCTTTTTGTAGTTATTTTTTTCGCTTGTTTTTAAGCTAGTAAACCTTACCTGTGAGCAATAAAAATGGAAGACAAAAAGGGTTCAGGCGACCTCCGAATGGAAGATATCCTGAATATAAATGAATCAAAAGCCATAAATTTGTTTAGGAATAGATTCATAAGATACAAAAAGCTAGCGGAGGAAATGGGAGATGAAGCCGCTTCTGAAAAGTTGATGGAAAAATATCCCGAACAACAAAAGGTATTGATGGGTACTTTCATTGATAACAGCACCTTAGCCAAAGGTTTCAAAAAAGCGACTCCCCTACTAGGATTAATGGGCTTCACTACAGAAATAGTAGATGTTTCCCAAAATGGGACAGATGCTGCACTGGAAATTCAAAGGGTTTGCCCAGCCTTGTCCTTTGCTAAAGAGTATGGTTTCGAGACTCCCTGTCGAGTCCTTTGCGAAATGGAACAAGAAGCAGCCAGAAGAGCTTTTCCTGGTTTGAAGGCTTCGATTCTCAGTAAACAAGCCGAAGGTGACTGTGTCTGTGTATTTAAATATGAAAGACCAGCTCAGACGGTGGCGGAATCAACGAAAAACACACCAAGCTTTTTTCCCCAAGTCATAAAGCTAGTTCGACTGGTTCCTACCTTGATCCAGATCGGTATCAAGATGCTGAAGATGCGTTTCTCAAATTAGCTTAAATCACACGCGCATTATAAGTACCTACTTCTCCTTTACAAGCTTTTGCACTATGAGGATAAGTCATGTTAAGTCAATTTTGAGAGATACACATAACTACGTAAATAAAGGTTGTCTTCATGAGCAGCATTATCTCAGATCTAAAACATATTATTGGAGGTGAGGTTAGCGGCATAGAAGAAGATTTGATAGCAGTTTCTCAAGATTTTGGCGGCGTTATTCAAAAACAGCCTCAAGTTGTTGTTCGTCCTCAAAACTCTATTGACGTTGCTAAAGCAGTTAAATATGCTGCCGAGCAAGAGTTAACGATTTCTTCACGGGCTGCGGGTCATTCATTAAACGGTCAATCTTTGAACCAAGGTGGGATACTCTTAGATATGAGGAGTCTCAATCAAGTTCATGAGTTTCACTCAGACCGATTGTGGTTCAAAGCTGATGCTGGTACTACTTGGCAGAAGGTAGTTGATATCTCGATACCACAGGGCGTGATTCCTCCTGTCCTCACAAATAACTTTGAGGTAACCTTAGGAGGAACCCATTCTGCGGGCGGCTTAGGTCAGAACTCCTTTCGTTATGGATCGCAAGCTGACAATTGTCTTGGTCTAGAAGTTGTAACTGGAACAGGAGATTTGGTCTGGTGTACTCCAGAACAGAACAGCGAACTTTTTTATCATGTTCTTTGCGGTTATGGTCAGTTCGGCATCATTACCCAGATACAGCATCGACTCAGACAATACCGTCCCTTCACCCGCACCTATTTCCTTTGTTACGACGACTTAGACCTCCTCTTAAATGACGAGCGCCTCCTCGTACTAGAAGATCGTGTCGATGGTTTGCTATCTTTGTTCTCCCCCTGTGTACTAGGATTTTCTAGAACAGGAGAAAATGGCATACAACCTCTAATTCAATGGTTCTACAGAATGCAGATTACTTTGGAAGTGGATTCTGCAAACGAAACTAAGGAGGAAAAACTTCTCTCTAGCTTAAATTTCTATCGTCATATCCACACAGAAGTCCTTACCTTTGATAAGTTCATTCTACCAGTAGCACAAGTACCTCATCCTGTAGGTACTGCTAACGCCTGGTTAGATGTACTTCTACCAGAGTCGGTAGCAAAACAATACATTGAAACTGCTCTTAAAATCATACCTTCTTTCATTAACTTTAGGAATACACCTATAGGTTCCTTTTGTATGGCTTCTCGCAATACCAAAATGCCTATGTTTCCTTTGCCTGAGGAAGAGTTGATTGTCGGTTTTGGAATGTATCCCACTATTCCCAAAACCCAGCTTTCATCTGTCTTAGAACAGTTAAATATACTCACTGATCTTGGTTTCAAAATGGGTGGCAAGAGGTATATGGTCAGTTGGATAGAATTTGACCTTCCACAATGGCGACTCCAGTTCGGCGATTACTGGCCTAAAGTCAACGAGATGAAAAGAAAATACGATCCTCAAGGAATACTTAACTCTGGTTTTTTTCAGTACGAACAGGTTACGCATTCACAGACGGATAAACAGGAAACACAGATCACCAAAGCCGTTGCCGCTGAATATCGGATCGCAATTTAAGTAGCTTCCCGATAAAGTTTGGATAAAAGCTTGCGACGTATTAAGCATTCATAGGGGCTTGATACTGTCAAGGCTGCACTCAAATGTCACAAACATAATCAAGTTGGTATTACGTCTAACTGAGAAGAAGATAAACTTCAAGGTAGGATACATGCATATTGCAGTCATAGGTCTTAGCCATAAGACAGCTTCAGTTGAAATCCGTGAAAAGCTGAGCATTCCAGAAGACCAGTTTGAGAAGGTGATCGCGCTTCTGTGTAGCTATCCCAATATTGAAGAAGTTACCATTCTTAGTACTTGCAATCGCTTAGAGATTTATGCGGTTGTCACTAAGACAGATCTGGCAATTCAGGAGGTAGCTCAGTTTCTTTCTGAACACAGTAAACTGCCTTTCCAGGATCTATATCAACATCTATTTATTCTGCTGCAGCAAGATGCTGTTAGGCATTTAATGCAGGTTGCTTCTGGTTTAGACAGTCTGGTGATAGGGGAAGGACAAATTCTAGGTCAGGTCAAACATGCTTACAAATTAGGCCAGCAGCACAATGGCATCAGACGCATTCTCAACCAGTTGTTTAAGCAAGCCATTACGGCTGCGAAGTGGGTTAGAACGGAAACTCCGATCAGTACCGGTGCTGTCTCGGTTAGCTCTGCTGCGGTGGAGCTAGCCCAAATCAAAGTAAAGAATTTATCGGCTTATCGGGTAACAATTGTGGGCGCTGGTAACATGGCTCAACGGTTGGTACAACATCTATTAGCTAAAGGGGCAACCCACATTTCGATTGTAAATCGTTCGGTTGAACGAGCTAAGGAATTAGCAAATCAGTTCATCGACGTTCAACTACAATATTATCCACTAGCTGAAATGATGTCAGTAGTTGCAGCCTCTGACTTGGTCTTTACTAGTACTGCCTCTACAGAACCGTTGCTGAACCGAGCCAAACTGGAAACCGCTTTAGAACTGAATCAGCCTTTAATGCTGTTCGATATATCAGTCCCTCGCAACGTTGATGCAGATGTTAATGAGTTGACTTATGTTCGGGTATTCAATGTCGATGACTTGAAGATAGTTGTGGCTCAAAATCAAGAAAGTCGTCAGCAGATAGCAAGGGAGGCACAAGTACTTATAGAAGCAGAAGTAGAAGCATTTCGTATTTGGTTGCGCTCAATAGAAACTTTTTCCACTATTAGCTGCTTACGGGAAAAAGTAGAAATAATTCGTGAGCAAGAGCTAGAAAAAACTCTGTCCCGTCTAGGCTCTGAATTTACTAAAAAACATCAAGAAGCAATTGATGCTTTAACTCGAGGTATTGTCAATAAAATTCTCCACGAACCAATGGTTCAACTGCGGACACAGCCAGATTTGGAATCTCAACGCCTTGCCATTCAGACTTTGCAAATGTTGTTCAATTTAAATACAGAGCAATATGGTGTTGTCAAAACTCGTCAGAACTGTGAGTTATGAAAATTACTTTCTTAACCACAAAGGGTGCCTCAGCGAAGCGCGACTTAGCGTTGCCCTTGGCGTTAGCGTCAGCCGTAGGTGAAGGCGCCAGCCGTTAGCGCCTCAAGCGCGTTAGGTCGCCAAGGAAGGAAAGAAGGGATTTCAAGAATCATTTAGGACTGTTATAACGCTCAATGTCAAAAAAATTGTCTAGAAATTAGGAGTCAATAATGTTGAAAAACTTTTGGTATGCCTGTGAATTTAGTTCAGCCGTCACCAATAAGCCTAAGCAAATCGAGATGTTAAATCAGAGATTTGTCATCTATCGCAATTCTCAAGGCCAAGTGGTGGCACTCAAAGACCAGTGCCCCCATCGGGGCGCTGCTCTCTCTTTGGGTTGGGTAGAAGATGATTGTATCCGTTGTCCCTATCACGGATGGAAATTCCAAGCTGGTGGGAAATGCATTGAGATCCCTGCCAATGGACCTGAAACGCCTGTTCCTAAGAAAGCTAGCGTAGAAACTTACTCAGTGCAGGAGAAATACGGTTTTGTCTGGCTGTTCTATGGGGAATTGCCGGAAGCAGAACGTCCCCCAATTCCACCCCTTCCAGAATTTGAAGATTCGACTTTGCATCCCATTTTCTTAGAAGTTAAATTTAAGACTCACTACACTCGAGTCATCGAAAATGCTCTTGACCCAGCCCATATGGCTACAGTCCATGCTAAGTCATTTGGCTCGGGTTTTGCACAAGATCCAAGGGTTGCAGATTATGAGGTTCAAGATGAAGACTGGGGCATAAGTGCAAAACTTAAATACGCAAACTTTACTAAGCCCAAAGGGATTTTTAAACTCTTCTTTCGCCCCGCACGCACAGAGCTTGACGCAAAAACTACTTTCTACTTACCTAACATTACTAAGGTTGAAAGTAACTTTGTTCGTGGCAAGATGGTAAATTACGCTATCCATCTTCCTATCGATGAAAACACTACCGTTAGCAAACGAATCCAATTTCGCAATGTCTTTAGCTACCCTTGGGCAGATAGCTTGTTCGTGAAATTTCACTACAAGGTTTGTGAAGAAGACAAGGCAGTAAGTGAGTCTCAATATCCTAAAGCCATACCTGATAGTTTTTCAGATGAAGTCCATACTCCCTCTGATGCCTTGTCTCTTGCTTACCGTAAGCTTCGCCAAAAATATCTAGCGATGAGTTGTGGGGTTAAGTCTGAGCTAAGCAAATCAGATAACTCAAACGGACATTCAGCTCTACTTACTTCTACCCCAGTGGTGAAATAAATTTGTATTTCTAATTAAGAGTTAATAATGTTGAAGAACTTTTGGTACGCTTGTGAATTTAGCTCGGCTGTCACTACTAAGCTTAAGCAAATCGAGATGTTAAATCAGAGATTTGTCATCTATCGCAATTCTCAAGGCCAAGTGGTGGCACTCAAAGACCAGTGCCCACATCGGGGCGCTGCTCTCTCTTTGGGTTGGGTAGAAGATGACTGTATCCGTTGTCCCTATCACGGATGGAAATTCCAAGCTGGTGGGAAATGCATTGAGATCCCTGCCAATGGACCTGAAACGCCTGTTCCTAAGAAAGCTAGCGTAGAAACTTACTCAGTGCAGGAAAAATACGGTTTTGTCTGGCTGTTTTATGGGGAATTACCGGAAGCAGAACGTCATCCCTTGCCAACTCTTCCAGAATATTTATTCTCAACTTTACACCCCGTTTACCATGAAGGGATAGAGCATGCTAATTACGCTCGCCTCATAGAAGCTAATATTGACTTCGCCCATGTCATCGCCATTCATAGAAAATCTTTCGGTCAGAGGATTCCAATCAATAAAACTATTGAATATAAAGTTGAGGAAGATGACTGGAGTGCAGTTGCTACGGTCACTTACGATTCTTTAGGTAACTCGAAAAGTTTGTTGAACTTGTTTTTGGGTGGGCGCCCACGCCTGAAGACACGATTGAGCTTTTACTTGCCTAATTTAACCTTAGCTGAAATTAGTATAGGCAGGGATGATGGGTTTGATATTAAGTTCGGCATTTTAGTTGCCTTTCTACCAATTGATGACAACACTACTTGTGCCAAACGTGTTTTGTATCGCAACGTTTTGAGCCTACCTTGGCTGGATGGTTTGGTCAGAAAGCTTGACTACAAACTTGCCCATGAAGATACAGTAGTCGTCGAAACTCTAGCCTCTCAACCAATGCCCAAAATATCAGAAGAACTTCACGTTGCTGCTGACTGTTTGGATCTTGCTTATCGCAAGCTTCGGCAAAAATATTTGGCTATGGGCTGGGGCTTGAAGCCTGATCAAAGCGAATCAGATAACTCGAACGGGCAGCCATGCTTGGTATCAAAAAATCATGCTTTAAACGCACGAGGAATTTTCTAACGTATGGGAAATTATAGGTTACTGCAAGCAGCCCGGTGTGAGGTACTGGACTGCCCTCCAGTCTGGGTCATGCGCCAAGCTGGTCGCTACATGAAAGTTTATCGGGATTTGCGCCAAAAGTATCCCTCGTTCCGGGAGCGCTCCGAGAACCCTGAATTGGCAGTGGAGATCTCGCTGCAACCCTTCCATGCTTTCAAACCCGACGGTGTGATTATGTTCTCAGATATCCTCACGCCATTACCCGGAATTGGTATCCCATTTGACATTGTTGAAAGTAAGGGGCCAGTGTTTGAGTACCCAGTCCGCACTCAAGTGCAAGTTGAAGCTCTCACTCCCCTCGACCCCGAAGCCTCTTTATCATTTGTTCGTGAGATTTTGGGGACTCTACGTCAAGAAGTTGGTGTTCAAGCTACTGTCTTGGGCTTTGTCGGCGCTCCTTGGACGCTAGCTACCTATGCAATTGAAGGCAAAAGCTCGAAAGACTACTCCATCATCAAAAGCATGGCTTTCTCAGAGCCAAAGATCCTGCATCAATTTTTAGAGAAACTAGCAGATGCGATCGCTGTCTACGTCCGCTACCAAATTGATTCTGGTGCGCAAGTAGTGCAAATGTTCGACTCTTAGGCAGGGCAACTTAGTCCTCAAGATTTCCAGATTTTTGCTTTACCCTACCAGCAACAGGTAGTGGAACAGGTAAAAGCAACGCACCCAGACACGCCGCTCATCCTGTACGTCAACAGTAGTGCTGGAATATTAGAACTTATGGCACAATCTGGCGTAGATATCATCAGTGTGGATTGGACAGTTGATATGGCGGTGGCGCGGCAGCGACTCGGAGCAAGTATTGGAGTACAAGGAAATTTAGATCCATGTGTATTGTTCGGTTCTAAAGAGTTGATCCGCGATCGCATCTTTGACACTATGCACAAAGCTGGGAACCAGGGGCATATTCTAAATCTCGGTCACGGGGTTTTACAGAATACTCCAGAAGAAAATGTTGCTTTCTTTTTTGAAACTGTCAAGCAGTCCAACTACTTGTTGAACGACTCTAACTAAGATTTATGAATCGACCCCACCCTGCGCCTACTATTTACAGCCCTTCCCACACAATACGCATCGGTTCTCGTAAGAGCCAACTCGCTCTTGTTCAGACTTATTGGGTACAAAACAAACTCCAGCAGCGCTTTCCTGATATCTCGTTTGAAGTCCACACTATGTCCACCCAAGGCGACAAAATCTTGGATGTGGCATTAGCCAAGATTGGTGATAAGGGACTCTTCACCAAAGAACTCGAGTTGGGAATGCTGAATCAGGAGATTGACTTTGCCGTCCACTCACTCAAGGATCTGCCGACTCGCTTACCAGAAGGGTTAGCGCTAGCAGCAGTTACAGAACGAGAAAACCCAGCAGATGCTTTAGTTGTGCCTGAAAAATACAAAGGTAAGCAAATTGATACGCTGCCAGAAGGTGCAGTGATAGGGACATCTTCGCTGCGACGACTAGCCCAGCTGCGGCGCCACTTCCCCCACTACAGGCTTAAAGACGTGCGAGGAAACTTGAACACGCGTATGGCAAAGCTGGATTGTGGGGAGTACGATGCGCTGATTTTGGCAGCAGCAGGCTTACAGCGATTGGGGATGAGCGATCGCATTCAGCAATTTTTGCCCACTGAACTTTCCCTATATGCTATAGGACAAGGAGCCTTGGGCATCGAATGCCGTGCTGACGATCTGGAAGTGCTATCGCTATTGAAAGCAATCGAACACGTCCCAACACGCGATCGCGTTCTAGCCGAACGTGCTTTCTTGCGGGAACTAGAAGGCGGTTGCCAAGTGCCAATTGGTGTTGATACACAGCTAGATGGGGATACGTTGACCTTAAGGGGGTTAGTCGCCAGTGTGGATGGTAAACGTCTGGTAAAAAATTCTGTTACTGGTGCTGCACCCGAGGCAGAACATTTAGGTATTCAACTGGCCCAAACTTTGCGGCAACAGGGAGCACAGGAAATTTTGGCTGAAATTTTCCAGGCAGTTCAACGGTAATAAAAATTTTCTCTTCAATCAACGCTATGTTTCCAATTCATCGTCCTCGTCGTCTTAGAAGCAATCCGCAACTGCGGCGGATGGTACGTGAAACAGTTTTGACAACCAGTGATTTAATTTATCCCATCTTTGCTATACCCGGTAAGGGAATCGCCAAAGAAGTTAAATCTATGCCTGGAGTCTACCAGTTATCAGTAGACAAAATTGTGGAAGGAGCCAAGGAAGTCTACGACCTCGGCATTCCTGGAATTATTCTGTTTGGCATTCCTGAAGATAAGGATTTAGAAGCAACGGGCGCATGGCATGACTACGGTATTATACAGCAAGCTGCTACTGCTGTGAAACAAACAGTACCAGAATTACTGATCATTGCTGATACTTGTTTGTGTGAATACACAGTTCACGGTCATTGTGGCTATTTGGAAGTTGGGGACTTTACAGGGCGTGTCTTAAATGACCCGACCCTGAAGTTGCTGCAGAAAACAGCGGTCTCTCAGGCTAAAGCTGGCGCAGATATCATTGCTCCTTCAGGAATGATGGACGGGTTTGTGCAAGTGATCCGCAGCGCTTTAGATGAGGCTGGCTATGAAAACACGCCGATTTTATCTTACGCTGCTAAATATGCTTCAGCTTACTATAGTCCTTTTCGCGACGCAGCAGAGTCAGTACCGCAGGTAGGCGATCGCCAAACTTACCAAATGGACCCAGGTAATACGCGCGAAGCCCTAAAAGAAATTCAACTCGATATCGCGGAAGGGGCAGATATGCTAATGGTCAAGCCAGCTTTGGCATATATGGATGTGATCTGGCGCGTTAAAGAAGCAACCAACTTACCAGTTGCTGCCTACAACGTCTCTGGCGAATATTCCATGATTAAAGCCGCTGCACTCAATGGTTGGATTGACGAAGAGCAGGTGGTGATGGAAACTTTGACTGACTTTAAACGGGCTGGCGCTGACTTGATTCTCACCTATCATGCCAAAGATGCTGCCCGTTGGTTAAGCCATCACGATGCTGCTGTTTCCTCAGGTATTTCCCTTTAAGCAATTTAAGTTAAAATTATGACACCTGCTTTGACTCCCCAAACAACTCCTTCTATATCTCTAGCCCTAGTTGATGCTAAGGCTTGGGTTAGCAAGTTGATGCGGCAGTTGCAAGACGAAATCTGCCAGGCATTACGACTACTGGATGGCGTAGGCACATTTCAGGAAGACGTATGGGAACGCGTTGAAGGGGGAGGAGGGCGATCCCGCGTACTGCGGGACGGTGCCGTGTTTGAACAAGCTGGAGTCAATTTCTCCGAAGTCTGGGGTTCCCATCTGCCGCCCTCAATTCTGGCACAACATCCAGAGGCAGCTGAACATAAATTTTACGCCACAGGCACTTCAATAGTGTTACACCCCCACAATCCTTACGTGCCAACTGTTCATCTCAATTACCGTTACTTTGAAGCAGGGTCAGTTTGGTGGTTTGGCGGCGGTGCAGATTTAACGCCTTACTATCCTTTTACCGAGGATGTAGCGCATTTCCATTCCGCACTCAAGCAGGCTTGTGATGCCCACCATCCAGATTATTATCCAGTTTTTAAACGCTGGTGCGATGAGTATTTTTATCTGAAACATCGCCAAGAGATGTGCGGCGTGGGCGGGATATTTTTTGATTACCAAGATAGTCAAGGTCAACTGTATCAGGGTCTACACCCGGAAGGAGCAGCCGGTATTTATAGTAACCAGGTCGGTACTCCAGCACCGCGCAGATGGGAAGAATTGTTTACCTTTGTGCGCGACTGTGGAGAGGCATTTTTACCGGCATACGCGCCGATTGTAGAGCGGCGACGGTCAACGGGGTATGGCGATCGCGAACGGAACTTCCAGCTATATCGCAGAGGTCGGTACGTGGAATTCAACCTGGTATACGACCGGGGGACAATCTTCGGACTCCAAACCAACGGGCGTACCGAATCAATTTTAATGTCGCTACCGCCTCTAGTGCGCTGGGAATACAACTACCAACTAGAACCCAACACTCCAGAAGCCGAGTTATATGAAACTTTTTTGAAGCCTCAAGATTGGACCAAGTGGACATCTCCCGTTAAATAGGAGGTCTATAAATCATTCAACACAGCACTCAACATGAACATCAAATCGTTATCAAAGCCTTCAAATCGATGGACGCTTGCCCTGTTTGTTGCTGCCACTGCGCTCACAGGCACAACAGTTTTCTATGGCATCTCCCAAGTAAGACAGACCAGTAAGCCATCTGAAGCCCAACCTGCTCCAACCGTTCGGCAAGTCACCGCTCTAGGACGACTAGAACCGGCAGCGGAGGTAATCAAAGTATCTGTACCTGCTACCTTGAGCAATGATCGCGTAGCCAAACTGCTAGTGCAACGGGGCGATCGCGTTGCAGCTGGTCAGGTGATTGCGATTATGGATTCACAAGAGCGTCTGCAAAATACTTTATTTGAAGTACAAGCACAGGTCAAAGTATCGCAGGCAGAGCTTGCAAAGGTGAAAGCTGGAGCGAAATCTGGAGAGATTGCAGCTCAGGAAGCTGAAATTGTTCGCTTTCAAGAAGAGCTAAAGGGCGAAATTAAAACGAGACAAGCGACGATTACCCGCTGGCAAGCCGAGACTAGAACTGCCAATGCTGACTACAACCGCTATTTGTCGCTTTATCAAAAGGGCGCGCTCGCTGCTTCGGAGCTAGACCAAAAGCGGCTTACTTTAGAAACAGCGCAGGCGCAGCTTAGCGAAGGCAGAGCAAAGCAAGACCAAAGTGTAGATACACTACGGGAGCAAATCAAACAAGCTAGGGCCACTTTAGATAAGATTGCTGAGGTGCGTCCAGTTGACGTGCAAGTAGCCCAAGCTGAGATAGATCAGGTAAGCGCAGCCGTCAAAAAGGCTAAAGCTGATCTGGGTGAGGCGTACATCCGCGCACCGACGGCAGGGCAAATTCTCGATATTTACACCAAACCTGGAGAAGTCGTTGGCTCCGAGGGCATCGCTGAGTTGGGACAAACTAACCAGATGCAAGTTGTAGCAGAGGTCTATCAAAGTGACATTGGTAAAGTTCGTAAAGGTCAACAGGCTATTATCACGAGCGAATCATTCCCAGAGCGACTGCCTGGAACCGTTCACCTAATTGGGCTACAGGTGATTCAACAAGAAGTGACTAGTGGGGAACCCGGAGAAAACCTTGATCGCAAGGTAATTGAAGTGAGGATTCGACTCAATCCAGATAATAGCCAACGGGTTGCTAATTTAACCAACTTGCAAGTACAAGTCGCCATTCAACCAAATATGCCATTCAGCAATAGTCACTAACCACTCCAATATCAATGAATCTATGTTTCGTAAATTATTCCGCAAAACACCATTAGCTTGGCTGCAAATGAGTCGCCAAAGGACACGTCTGCTGGTTGCTACAGCAGGAATTGCCTTTGCCGATTTTCTGATGTTTTTCCAACTTGGAGTGAGGGATGCACTGTTTGATTCGCAAGTCAGCCCCTATACTACACTTCAAGGGGATTTATTTTTAGTCAATAGACTGTCTGATAACCTGCAATCCATCAAAAGCTTCTCAAGAGACAATTTCTATCAGGCAGCAGGCATCAATGGTGTAGCATCCCTTAGCTCGCTGTATATTGGTCAGGCAGATTGGCGAAATCCTGTCAACCGAGCCAGCCGCCAAATCTTCGTTTATGGGATTGATCCGAATCAACCAGCATTTGATTTGCCGGAAGTGAATCAACACTTGGATGAACTTAAGTTATTAAATCGAGTACTGTTTGACCGAGCCGGATTACTTCCTCAACTGGGAGATGTTCCTACCTTGCTGAAGAAGGAGAATTCTCTTTCCGTTCAGGCTAATGATTTGGAACTTGAAATTGTTGGATTATTTACACTTGGTTCCTCCTTTTCGGCTGAGGGCAATCTCATCACCAGTAATTCTACCTTTTTGCGGCTCTTCTCCCAGCGTCGAGCCAACGAAATTGATGTGGGTATCGTTAAGATAAATTCAAACGCATCGATTGGGCAGGTACAGGCAGATTTACGAGCAATACTACCGGATGATTTACTGGTGCTAACCCTCGATGAATTCTCTGCTCGTGAGAGTACATATTGGGAAACAGGCTCTCCCATTGCCTATATTTTTGGTCTTGGTGTAGCAATTGGGTTTTTAGTCGGAGCAGTAGTTGTCTATCAGATTCTCTACACAGATGTTTCTGATCATTTGCCAGAGTACGCGACGTTGAAGGCAATGGGCTACAGTGATGCGTATCTGATTGGGGTTCTCATTCAAGAGTCGCTTTTCTTAGCAGCTTTGGGCTTTATTCCAGGGTTTTTGCTCTCAACTGGACTTTACGCCCTTTTTAAGTCCGTAACGTTTTTACCAATCGCGATGAAACTAAGTCGTGCGACAACGGTGCTGGTGTTAACCATTGTCATGTGTGTTGGGGCGGGAGTGCTCGCCATGCGAAAGTTACAGCAAGCCGATCCGGCTGACATTTTCTAAAAAATTTACTTTACAAACCGCAATATTTTAATTGGCTTTCAATTAAGCTCTAACGATGAAACCTGTCATTTCAGTTTGCAATCTCAATCACTCCTTTGGTCAAGCAGATCTTCGCAAGCAGGTATTATTCAATGTCAATCTCGACATTTATCCTGGAGAGATTGTGATTATGAGTGGACCATCTGGTTCCGGTAAAACCACTTTATTGGCGCTAGTAGGTGGATTAAGATCTGCTCAAGAAGGTAATCTAACAATTTTAGGACAGGAGATGCGTGGTGCCAGTAAGCAGCAATTAATGCAAGTGCGGCGACAGGTTGGCTATATCTTTCAGGCGCACAACCTGCTGACTTTCTTAACAGCAAAACAAAATGTGCGAATGTCTTTGGAACTGCATAATGAGTATCTACAAGATAAAGATAGACTGGCAATTGACATTCTCAACGCTGTTGGTTTGGGCGACCGCATCGATTATTATGCAGATAGTCTTTCTGGAGGACAAAAGCAGCGAGTGGCGATCGCTCGTGCTTTAGCTAGTCATCCCAAAATTGTCCTTGCAGATGAACCTACTGCTTCCCTTGATAAAAAATCGGGTCGGGATATTGTAGAAATCATGCAGCGTTTAGCCAAGGAGCAGGGTTGCACCATTTTACTTGTCACCCACGATAATCGGATTCTTGACATCGCTGACCGTATCATCCATATGGAAGATGGTCGATTGGTAGAAGAAGCACAGGAGCAGAAACCTGTTAACTCAGCCATTCTTACAAACTAAAGGAGACTTAAACATGAGTAAAGACGAAGAACCGAAATACAGCATATTGCGATCACATGATGACATTGAAATACGGCAATATGGACCAAAAATTGTTGCCGAAATGGTAGTTAAAGGTGAAAGAGGTAAAGCGTGCAATGATGCATTTTCCATTCTTGCCGAATACATTTTTGGTAAAAACACGCTTGTAACAGACATCGCCATGACCACTCCTGTCAAACAATCGCAACAAAGTGAAAAAATTGCTATGACTGTACCTGTGATTCAACAAGAATCAGGGCAGGATATAGCCATGACTATTCCTGCAATGCAAACGGGCGAGCAGACTGCCTGGGCGATACAGTTCATTATGCCCTCGCAGTATACGCTTGCAACGCTGCCAAAACCGAAAGACTCTCGCATCACAATCAAAGAAGTGCTAGGTCACAAAGTGGCGGCGATCCGCTTCTCTGGCTTCGCTGGGGATAAAAAACTGAGGGAAAACGAAGCCAAACTACTTGCCTATCTCAGCCATCAAGATATTGAGTCAAAAGGTAAGGCTATTTACGCGTTCTATGACCCTCCCTTCGTCTTGCCTATGTTCAGGCGTAATGAGATCATGATTGAGCTAACATAAAAAGGTAATGTTTTACATATATTGATGAGGCAATTAGACTGGTAAACCAAACTCGTAGCGATTAATGTACAATCCAATGACGATATCATGCATTACTTCAGACTTAGAGAAGCAGATCGTTCTACGC
>JAHHHE010000091.1 GCA_019359535.1 Gloeocapsa sp. UFS-A4-WI-NPMV-4B04 | reverse complement strand
ATTGCAATTCATAGTAGGAACTCCTAGCAGCTTGGGTTTTACCCAAATATCAAGCTATGGCATCCTACTTTTTTTTGTGCTTTTCACGCTACTCTGCCTGATCCCACTTTTTCGCGTTGCACCCCAACAGGATTGAGACCTTTCGCTCGTCATACTTCTTGCCCACAAGAGCATGGTGAGAGCATCCGTCAATTTAGCTCCATTCCAATGCTTTTCCAGAATGCCCCAACACCGCTCGATAGGATTGTACTTGCTGTGATAGGGAGGATAGTAGAGTAGGTGAATCGGTTTGGCAACGAGGTCTGCAAATTCCACCATGCGCTTGAGGCACTGGGTGCGAACCCCACTACTTTCAGGACCATTATCAACTTTGAGTTGAATTTTTTGAGTCTGCTGTTGCTCTTCTAGAGTGAGGTCATTCCACCACTCTTGGATCGTATCGACTATAAAATCACTTGGGGAGCGAGGAACTACCAAAGATCAGGTGTACTTGTCCGCTATCCTCATCAACAATTCCACAGGGAATATACTTTTCACCAGTCCCAAAATCATGATCACTCGCTCGGTGGTCTCCTCTAGTCTGACCACCACGAGCAAAATCACCGATATTGACTGTCGCTTTACAATCCATGCTCAAGCGTTTGATATTATCTGCTTGCTTGTCTTTGGCTTGGATGTTATCAAAGATGGCATCCGTTTCTGGATTTTTTTTTGAGGCTTGGCTTTAACCACTGGTTTCAAACGGTAGCCCATCCGGTTCAAAATCAGTGCCATTGTGCTGGGAGCGGGCACTTGCTCGTCAGGACATCCTAATGAACGTAGTTGTTCGCTCGCTGCCTTTGCTGTTAACCGAGTGTAGGCGAGCGTTGTCAGAAAACTAGGGTCTTGTTGGGCATGAATCTCGGCGAGCTGCTGCAAGGTAACGGCAACTTCTGGAAATCGTTCTTCCCATCTTTTCGCACCACCACAGGCTGCTTGCGCTCCTATACAAGTGATACCCGTCCGATGTTCTGCCAAACAAAACTCCACATTGTTCCTCCCCCAACCAAAAACCGTTTCGGCTAGTCGCGCACTGCCCTCACAGTATTTCAACGCCATTTCCGCCTGAAAACTGCGTCGTCTTGCTCCAAGTAGTTTAGAAGCCGCTAGTCGTAAGTCTTCAATTTGGGATGAACTGAGTGGTTGCTCAGGGCTGGATACAGCCAAAGCCTTGCTCCTTAATTCTCTGTTGGATACCAGCATCTTAGCTGACCTGGTAATCTATTTGTTGGAAATCGCCCTAACCTATTACTCTACGCCTTTTGTTACAGAGTATCTGAATTTTCACCAAATCGACTTGTGCCATAACTAAACTGAGAGCGATCGCCCATTTGCTGACCGGATGCTACAAGTTGTCTACCATAAGCTAATTGACTTGGCTCCCAGGCTGGCAGTGCTTTAATAACGTCATGGTTGTGTTTAACTAATGCATCAGCAAGAGAAATCGCATTTGCTGCCGCTTTTGCTGTACTTGCTGCTGTATGGGGACGGGGAATAAAGGCCGCATCGCCAACGAGCGCCACCCGTCCAAAGGTCATTTGTGGCACTCCCATATCCAAAATCGCTTGGACAAATGGCTCTTGAGTTGCAGCAACAAGTTTCTGAAATGGGGGAGCTAGTACTGTATCTGCATAGGAACGCATTTCCTGCTCAACTGCTGGTGCTAACATTCCGGGTGGAACGGAATAATCCCGGTGTTTGCCTTGCTTGTCAGTCAAAATCTGAGGTAGTTCTGCCTTCTTGTCGTAATTGACGTACCAAACCCAGTTAAAGCGGCGTTCTCCTGGTACTAAAGATTCATGCTCACCAGGGATTACGTATTGCAGAATGTGTGAGTTTGGGAATTGATAGAACACAAATCGCTCTGTAAACAGAGCAGCGGCATCTTTATCCAGTTCATCTTCGTTGACCAATCCCCGATAGGCGACATATCCGGCATAACGATAGTGGATATCCGGTAGGAAGCGTTGTCGCACGGTCGAGTGTGGACCATCCGCACCAATCAATAAATCTGCTGTGTCATGAGTTCCGTCAGCAAAGCTGGCTGTAATTTCTTTACCCGTTTGCTGAACGTTGATCAACTGTTTTCCGTGATGGTAATGCTCGGATGGAAAATGCCGACGCATGGAACTGTAAAGCAGATTCCAAGAGGTCAACATTTGACGCATCGGCATTGGTTGGTCAATAGTGCCATCTGAGTTTAAGTAATAGCGTTCGTGCGCCACTACGCCCAGAGATTGGGTAGAGATACCTGCGCGTTCAAATGCTTCAACAACATCGCTTTGGAGTACAACGCCACCACCGCGACTGTCAAGATTGTGGTCAGAACGCTCGTAAATATTCACCTCCCAACCAATGGAGCGCAGCATGATTCCAGTAAATAAACCGCCGAGCGAGCCACCAATCACAATTGCCCGATTGCCTGTTGGTTTTATAGTCATTGAACCTCTTGATATTGTGTTATACAGTTTCTAATTCATTTACCGCAGTTTGCAAAGCTGTCAAAAAAACATCAACACTCTGTGCGCCAACAATTGTTTCTCGACCAATTTTGATCGACGGTACGCCGCGTATATTTCGGCTTGCTGCTTGCTTTTCTAGTGCTTTGACTTCCTCTACACCTTCAGAAGAATTTAGAAATGCTCTAACTTTGTCAGCATCTAACCCAACTTCAGCAGCAAGTTTAACTAGGGTTTCGACATCGGTAATATCTTGTCCTTGCGTAAAGTAAGCGTTCAAAATCCGCTCAACCATCTCCGTTGCTTTACCTGCTTGCTCGGCAAACCAACTCAAGCGATGAGCCTTTAAAGTATTCGGAGTAACCTGCATTAGGTCATAGCGAAAATCAATGTCGTCACCAATAGCCGCTTGCATTGTTTGAGTATCCAACGCTTGTGAATATTCCCAACTACCAAACTTGTTGGAACGATAGGTTTTACGCTCCATGCCTGCTTCTGGCATAGTTGGGTTTAACTCAAACGGATACCAAAGGCGTTTAATATCAACGGGAGCTTTTAGTTGCTCAATTGCTCGATTGAGTCGTTTATCTACCACCAAACACCAGGGACAGATAAAGTCTGAAGTAATTTCAATCGTTAAGGTCATGGCTTTGTGTTAAACATTAATTCTTGACCTCTTAACCATAACTCCATTCATAAAGAATGATAATATAGCTATTATGCTAAACACCTTTGTGTTTTATGCAACGATAAAAATCTAGGAAAGTTGATGGATCAGTTTGCAGCGATGCGTGCTTTCGTCAAAGTGGTAGAAACTGACGGATTTTCTGAAGCTGCACGACAAATGCAGCTGGCAGTATCTTCTGTGACTCGCCAGGTAAATGCTCTGGAAGAAATGCTCAATACCCAACTACTCAACCGCTCAACTCGCAGCGTTACTCTTACACCGCAAGGTCATAAATATTATGATAAGGCAGTTCGTATTCTGCAAGATGTGGAGGAAGCGAACCAGTGTGTGATGGAGCAAGATATTCCACGCGGATTATTGAAAGTTGGCGTACCAGTTGCCTTTGGAAGACTACATATTGCACCTATTGTCAATGATTTTTTTGTTCAGTATCCAGAAGTAAAGTTAGATTTGAAGTTGAGTGATGGCTTGTCTAACTTAGTAGAAGAAGATTTAGACGTTGTAATTCGCATTGGGAATCTCGACAGGTCTGGAGCAAATCTAATTTTGCGTAAGATTGCCTCGTATACACGCATAGTCTGCGGTAGTTCAACATATTTCAAACAGCATGGTAAGCCTCAACATCCAGACGAGTTAGCACATCATAACTGTCTATTGTTTACCTATTTCATGGGGTATGATATCTGGCGATTCAAAAGAGACACCGAATTTTGTGAGGTTAAGGTAAGTGGTTCTTTAATATCAAGTAATTCTGAGGTACTCCGCCAAGTTTGTTTGGATGGTACGGGTTTGATTTTGATGCCAACTTGGTTAATTGGTGAAGACATCCGAAAAGGGAGGTTGCAAGCGGTGCTAACCAATTTTCAGGTATATCCACAAGTCAGTATAGATATGGGCATTTACGCGCTTTATTTGCCAAATCGCAGAAATTCGTTGCGGGTCAAGACTTTCATTGATTTTTTAGTTAAACGATTTGGTAATCCGCCTTACTGGGAAGAAACCACACTTTGAACTGGCTTATAGCAAAGATTATTCACTAGTAGATATTATCCTGCGTGAATCTAAGTTAAATATTTAATGAACAAAAAGCTATAAAAATTTTCAAAAGGTTGACGCAGAAGTATTTCAGCCTCAAATATCTCTTTTGTTCCATTACTTATCTTTTTCTTCTAAACTTGCTAATCCATATTATCTACATATATATCTATATTTATAGCTATCAACTTCTTGATAATTATCTTCGGCTAGATATTTATTCATAAAATATCTATATCTGATACAAATTCCTTATCTACACGATTAGGTACTAACCTTAAAGGTACGCTAGATACATTTACCTAAAAGGGTTAAAGCAATTCAAACTCAGTAGTCTCGGTCAATAAAGATAAGTTATTTACATCTATTAAGTATTAATATTTAGGTGCAGATAGTTTATATTAAATATAGATAATCCAGGTAATGAATAAGGTTGCTGTTGGCTGGACAACAGGGAACCTGCTGATCCGCAGCCACCGGAGATGATTCCGTAGTCCTTGGTAAGACTTAGAAAACTGCTCTTGCTTTTTGGTTCACTCACTTTACCTGTCTTACTTTACAGTGCAAGCTTACCTACACTTACAGCTTTCTCTATTTTCTCTATGTCTATTGCTAAGTTATCTCTCACTTCACGCCAACTTACTGACCTCATAATCACTTCTCGCTTTGAATATTGGGCAGAACCAGACGGTAAAGGACTTGTGGAAAGTGTCAAGAATGTTGCCGCTCCTGCTGCTTATCGTCAGGTAATGGCAGAAGCAGTTAACAATCTTCAGTTTCTTGGTTTTAAAGTCCGTTTGATCAAGCCTTCACGCACTACTCACCCCGATAAAGCAATGGCGAAAGTTTATCCATAACCTCGCTTTTCGCTGACTTTATCTCTATCTATCCATAGGTTTTATGGCTGACCTTAATTTGCAAAAAGTTGACCTCTCCTCCATTAAAGCGATCGCTCATGATGGTTCTTGCCTGCAAGTTTTACTTGAAACCGATAACGGTCAGGGCAAACGCATCTAAATTCTGAATGCCTTATGCAGTAAGGATTTCAAGGAGCGATAACCATAAACACTAAATGCCTAAAACCCTTGCCCAGTCTGCCTTTCAAAAATAAGATGCGTTTGCCCTGCGATAACGGTTACTCTATTGAATCTCTAAGCGCTCCTGAGTAAGCTTTTCAAGGTCAACAGAAGGCTGGCTTCTTTTGCTTCGCTTACCCAATCAACCCTCAATAGTGCCATTGCTCTAACTGGGTTACTTGATCAAATTGCATGATTCCTGTACTTAGAGTGCTAATTGTGGCTTTTTAAAATGGATAAAGTTGAGCTAAGGGTGAGCTTGAGCAATTCTAGAATTGCTAATCTCGGCTTAGATGCACTTCTCCCCAATCACAAAGCGCGTGTAAGACAGGTTCTAAGCTCCTACCATAGGCCGTGAACGAATACTCTACTTTGGGAGGAACTTCTGAAAAAACCGTTCGATTGACAATGCCATCACCTGCTAACTCTCGCAATTGCTGAATCAGCATCTTTTCCGTAATTTCAGGCATCAACCGCTTCAGTTCACCAAAGCGGCGAGTTTGGTCTTTCAAGTGCCACAAAATCAAAATCTTCCATTTCCCGCCTAAGACGCTGAGCGTCGCTTGAACATATACTGTTCCTTCCGTTTGTTCTGCCATTCATGGCTCCGCTTATCCATCTTTAGACACTTACAATAAAGTAAGTACTTCCAATATAGACAGTAACAGTATAGCCTGAAGTGATTGAAGCTTCTTTACTCCAAGGCGTAACCGGATGTCATCTTTACAAGGAAAAGTAGCGATCGTCACAGGTTCATCTCGCGGCATTGGTCGCGGCATTGCCGAGCGATTAGGACGAGATGGAGCCGCAGTTGTTGTTACCTATGCAGGCAATCGAGAAAAAGCTGAAGAAGTAGTTCGATCGATCGAATCAACCGGATCAAAAGCAATCGCAATTCAAGTCGATGTGCGGCAGCTAGAAGATGTACGAGCACTGTTTGAACAGGCGATCAAGCAGTTTGGCAAAGTCGATATTCTGGTCAACAATGCCGCCGGAAAAAACATCTTCAAACCAACCGCAGACATGACTGAGGACGAGTACGACAGCATGTTCAATATTACTCGCGGCGTTTACTTTGCGCTTCAGCAAGCCGCGCATCATCTAGCCGATGGCGGTCGAATTGTCAGCATTTCAACCAGCGGAACAGCAATGGCAATTCCGGCAGGAGGGGCTTACTCTGGCTGCAAAGCGGCGATCGAGCAGTTCAGTGCAGCTTTAGCAAAAGAATTGGGAGCAAGGGGAATTACAGTCAACACTGTTTCTCCCGGCGTCACTGAAACGGATGGATTGGTCTTAGAGCAAGAGCAAGTTAATCAACTAATTGCTCAAACTCCCTTAGGGCGATTAGGTCAGCCCGCAGATGTTGCGAATGCCGTAGCGCTGCTCGTTTCAGATGATGCTCATTGGATTACAGGTCAAAGCATTCGTGCCAACGGTGGCATCGTGTAGCGTAGCGATTCAAGCGGTTAGAGGCTTCAGTTTTGAAACTTATTAGGAAATCATGACTACAAAATTAACTGTTTTGGTTGTTGGTTCTACTGGAATGCTCGGTTCTAAAATTGTGGCTGCTTTGCTCGACAAAGGCGATGTTGATGTTCGGGCAATGGTGCGCTCGAGCAACGATAGCAATGCAGAAAATCGTCAGAAGATTGAAGCAATGCAAGCTAGGGGTATGGCTTGAAGGCGATTTAATGCAGCCTGAAACGCTGCTACCAGTGTGTGAAGGGGTTGATGTTGTGGTGTCTGCGGTCGGCAACAATCAAGTAACCGTGCCAGGGCAGAAAAATCTGATTGATGCTGCAAAACAGCAGGGCGTCAAGCGGTTCATTCCCTCTGATTACTCAGTGGACTATCGCAAGCTGGACTACGGCGATAACGACAACCTGGATAAGCGCAAGGAAGTGTTTGAGTATCTTCAGCAGAGCGGGTTGGAGTATACTTTAATCCTTAACGGGGCGTTTATGGATAATGTCGGCACTCCCTATATGCCCAGGGCAAACGCATCTAAATTCTGAATGCCTTATGTAGCAAGGATTTCAAGAATCGATAATCATAAATACTAAATGCCTAAAACCCTTGCCCAGTCTGCCTTTCAAAAATAAGATGCGTTTGCCCTGCCTATATGCCTCAGTTCGACCTGGAACATCAAACATTTCAATATTGGGGAGATGGAGAAACGCCGCTCGATTTCACAACCACTGATGACACTGCAAAGTATGTGGCAGAAGCCGTCACTGATCCTGATTTGGCAAATACGGCGCTAGAAGTCGCGGGTGATGTTTTGACCGCGAAGCAGTTGAAAGCCAGGGCAAACGCATCTAAATTCTGAATGCCTTATGTAGCAAGGATTTCAAGAATCGATAATCATAAATACTAAATGTCTAAAACCCTTGCCCAGTCTGCCTTTCAAAAATAAGATGCGTTTGCCCTGAGTTGAAAGCCGCGTATGAAGAGGCAACGGGCAATCAGCTAGCCGAAAAGCCGCTCGGCAGCGTGACAGAACTGCAAGCCTGGATTGCTAATAAAAAGCCGTCTGCTAGTTCGCCCCTTGAGTATGTGCCGCAACAATATGAGTACACGATGGTATCGGGTAAAGGCAAGCTTGATCGTATTCAAAATGATCGCTATCCCCAGATCAAACCGCTAACTATCAAGCAATTTTTGAGCCAAGGAAACTCGTAAAATGGCAGATTTAACCGGAAAAGTTGTAACTAATTCTGGTACTCACTTCTGGAGAAAATAATGCCGACGATCGCCAAACACAATGAAGTCATCACGGTCATTTTTAGCCTTGCTACTGAGCCGGAAAATCAGCAAGAACTGATTGACCTAATGATTGATGCGCTCCAAACGACTACTCAACATCAACCTGGTTTTGTCTCTGCCAGCTTTCACAAAAGCTTAGATGGAACGCGAGTCTTTAATTACGCCCAATGGAGAACGCAAGCAGAGTACGAAGCGTTTGCTCAAAGTCCTCAAGATCAAGCAATCAGCGCCAAATTTTCCCAGTTTCAGCTACTAGACTCGCACATTTATGAGGTAGTCATTTCTAAACCCGATGATGCTCCGCTCAGAATTACTATAGGGGATCTAATTCACTTTGCTGAGTTTCGAGTCAAACCGGAGAACCAACAACGTCTGATTGAGTTGGAGCATGAAAATGTTGTCATTGCGCTGGAGCATCCAGACCTGCTCTCCGCTAACTTCCATCGAACACTTGATGGTACACGCACTGCAAACTACGGACAGTGGCGCAGCTTGGATAATTTTGAAGCCTTGCTCAAGGAGCCAAAGTATCAGTCCGTGCGTGATTACTGGAAGGATTTGGCTGAAAATGAGTTTCACCTTTACGAGGTCGTACATACGGAACCATTTAACTAAGAGCAATCTAGTAATTCAAATGCAGCAGGCGGTTGCAAGCTGTTAGTGCTGAGTTTGAGGTTACTTGCTGCCGCTGATTTGAGCCGTTATTTTGACAGCATAGTAGAAATCTTGACATAGTTTGCTAAAATCACAAACGCGCTGCAATATAACAAGCTCGCTGGAGTCGACAATACCGAATATGTTGCGTAAAGGACAAGTTGAAGGAGTGGCAAAAGGAGATGTTAAAGCTCGCCGAGAATTCGTGTCTCAAATTTTCGGAGTAGCAGCATAACGAGCGGTGATTAATCAGGATTGTCCTATCCTCACTCATTTTTTGCAACACAACCGTATTTTGCAACTGCCGACAAGTTAAATGTGGACAACCTGATCGTGATTGCAACACGCTTGTAAAAATTCAAGAACAAATAAGGTTTGAGAAGCATGACATGAAAAATAAATTTACAGTTGAAAATGCAGTAATCCTGTTGATTGACCATCAACAAGGCACAATCAAGCTCGCCCGCAACCTACCGCGCGAAGAGATTGTGCAAAACACGCGCGCTTTAGCTCGCACGGCGGTCGAAACCAAGATGCCTCTTATTTTGACCAGTAGTATGGAAGCCAATTTTCAAGGTTTGCTACTAGACGATTTGCAGACCATCGCGCCGGAGGCATATGAAAAACGGGTCAAGCGCCCCGGCATTGTGGACTGCTGGGAGTATGAGGACTTCAAAAGTGCAGTTGAAGCTACAGGCAAGAAAAAGCTAATTATGGCTGGGCTAACCAACGATGTCTGTATTGTCTTCCCGGCTATCAGTGCAGTAGAAGACGGCTACGAAGTGCAAGTCGTCGTGGATGCGGGTGGTTCGCCAACCATACTTGCCGATGAAACTTCCACGCGACGCATGGAAAGACATGGTGTAACTTTGACCTCAACCAATCAGATTATGGCAGAACTGGCTGTCTCCTGGTCGCAGGACTTCGGACGAACGATTCAAACCATTATGTATGAGGAGATTTTGTCCCGATTGATAGAAAATTAGTAGATTCTTAGTGGTATTTTGAGCGCGACATCGCACTCCTACACAATCGGGGAAAACACGGTATGACTAACGTCTTGGTCGTTTATACCTCCACAATGGGTAATACGCGCAAAATGGCTGAAGCTATTGCGGATGGTGCTCGTTCAGTTGAAGGTGCCGAAGTCCTGTTGCGCGAAGCGACTGAGGCAACCAAGAACGAAGTGCGAGACTGTGACGCGCTACTTTTGGGAACACCGATGCGCCATCGTTCCGCTGATGCACGGGTAAAAAAATTTATCGAGGACACCATTGAAGTCTTATGGCTGAAGGATGAGATGGTCGGTAAAGTTGGTGGGGTCTTCTCAGTCGGCGGCGGCTATGGCAACTCAGGTGCGGGTGTTGAGATCGCACAGTTGGGGATGCTTGCAGCCTTAGCTGGTGCAGGGATGATTCTAGTATCGCTGCCGAAGACGACACCGGGTGCTGAAGTTGCTGGAAGTCACTGGGGTCCGCATGGTCGCTCAGGTGGATCGGGTATGGAGCCAGTTGGGATTACAGACGAGATGATGCTTGCTGCGTGGCATCATGGTGCAAACGTCACTAGAGTGGCGGCAGTTCTTAAAGGTCAAGACTTGTTGGCTAGAGGAAACGTCGCTCCATCCGAGAAGGTACTGGCGATGTTTCAATCTGAGCTATAAGAATAAATCTGTTTTTCGTGCAGGTACGCTATCAACGCTCCGGTGTAGTCAATGATCGATAATTCTGTGCTTTACCTGATGAAGCACTACTTCAAACTGTATTTATATTTTGCTGGTAGCTTCGGCATTTTCTGTTTCACTACGCAAGGCGTTCCTCCTCTAACTCAAACGCTTAGTCTTGGTCCTAAATATGAACGAGCCATGACTAATGAAGCTGTGGATAGTGCGTTAAATGATTGTGGGATACGCAACAATGTCGTGCCAACTCCAGGGCCGCTCACTTAAATTTGCTCGCTGAGCCGCAGTAGTTTTGAATCGGCTATGCTGCCAAATCCAGTTGAAGTAACTCACCACTAATCGCGCTGTTATCTTCGTTTGTTCCCATACTTTGCCTCGCCTTGTTCTGCCGTCGATGCCCGGAGTCCGGTTTGCTGTCTAACGATGCCGTTCATCCGTTCTAATCTTTGAGTCTTATCTTTGCCGAACTTGTGCATTATCTCAGGCGGCAGCACCCGCTCATAGCCACCCCAATCGTCGCTATTCCATTGCTTGCAATTCGTTTTTCCCCCTGTACTCACGACCAACTCCGATTGGCAACTCATCGGTGTGTTTACCCACTCGCGCCGCCAAGATTAACCCACAGGAGTTGGCGCTCGCTCAGTCCAATCCAACAGTCTCCTGCTTCTAATTCATCGGGCAGGCACTGCTTCTGTTTTTTGAAACAACTGACCACATCTCATCTGCACTCACCTCCTCGGTCTCTACCTGCTCAACCTGGTTATTGTGGATCAACTGGGCCTTGCTACTGGCACCACGAACAATGCTGACGACGGTGTTGTAGGCCAAGCCTGTGATGCGGCTAATCCCCCGCAGACTACTTCCTTTACTGTGAGCTTGTAGCACCTGTTGAACTTGGTGTGGACTGACTCGTCTCCAGTAGTAGAGGGTATCAAAACTTTCAGCAAAGGTCTGCTGACAGGCGGGGCAGCGGTAGCGTTGATGTCCGTTCGGCATTTTCCCGTGTTTGTGAGTGTTCGGATGACCGCAGAGGCGACATTCCATCGCAAGTTCAGGGGTTTAGGATTGCTTCTACTCTACCAAGACCACACTCCTTTGACGCACAATCGGTATTTTCTCAGATGCCATGATATGTATATCAATGTGTTTGAGTAATCGCATTAACTTTTGAGTTAATGAGCCTTTAAAGATTAATTTCCAACGTGAACGCTGACTTTCACCAATCACAATCTGGGTAATGTGTTGTTTTTGAGCGATATCAGCGATTGCTGTAGCGACATCATGGCTTTTGACACGAATAAAGGTTCCACCAAATTCTTTACACAGTTTCTCACAAGTTTCAACGTGGAGGCTTTCTTCTCTATTGAGAAATCGGTCTGGATCTGCAACAAAGACGGCATAAAGAGGAGCATTCATGTAACCTGCGATTCTTGCGCCCCGACGCAATAGTTGTACAGAATTAGGGTAAGTGGATATACACACCAAAACCCGCTCGTGAATGTTACAGAACAGATCGCTGGGGGTACAGGCGATTCCATCTTCCTCAACGTTATCCGCCACTTCCCGTAGTGCCAGTTCTCGCAAGGCAATTAAGTTACGGCGTTGGAAAAAGTTAGAGAGTGATTCTTGGACTTTTTGGGGTGCATAAATTTTGCCTTCTAGCAAACGTTCTTGGAGTGTTTCTGGAGTGACATCAATAACTACTACTTCGTCAGCTTCTTCTAACAGGCGATCAGGGACGCGCTCTCGTACTACCACGCCAGTAATCCGCGCTACCAAGTCATTGAGACTTTCCAGATGCTGAATATTCATTGTGGAATAGACATCAAAGCCTGCTGCCAGAATGATTCCTACATCTTGATAGCGCTTTTCGTGGGGCGAACCTGGGACATTTGTATGCGCTAATTCATCTACTAATACCAGTTGAGGTAATCGCGCCAAAATTGCATCAGTATCCATTTCAGTTAGCGTCAACCCACCGCGAGGAATTTCTTGACGAGGTACTATTTCTAAACCCTCTGCTTTTTGCGCTGTTTCCTTGCGCCCGTGAGTTTCCAATAGCCCAATTACAACATCAATTCCTTCTTGTTTAAGTGCATGGGCTTCTTCTAACATTCGGTAGGTTTTGCCTACCCCTGGAGCCATACCAATGAAGATTTTATGCTTGCCTCGACGTGCAGGACGAATGTAGGAATTATTGGACGAGGTTGTAGATGGGTTAAACATCTTTCAGAAATATCGTGATAAAGTGATGTTGCTTGCTGATGAGCTTTAACTACTAGATTTCAAGGTATCTAAAGCTAAGTTCAGCTTGAACACATTGACTCCAGGCTCACCAAAAATTCCAAGAAATCTGTCATCTGTGTTTTCGGCAATTAGCGATCTAATCTGGTCTGGAGATAAAGTTCGCGCTCTCGCCACTTTTTCTACTTGGGCATTGGCTGTCGCCACACTGATATGAGGATCTAAGCCAGAACCAGAGGTGTAAACCAAATCATTGGTTAGTGAAATATCTTTCTTTTGAAACTGATCTACTTCAGCTTGAATCCGCTTGATTAACTTTGGATTGCTTGGAGCAAGATTGCTTGCCCCAGATATACCCGTAGGTGCAGCATCTTTCCCTATACTGTATTCAACAACGCTGGGACGACTGATAAAATATCGCTCGGATGTGAACGCTTGACCAATTAAAGCTGAACCTAATGGTTGTCCTTGAGGACTTTGTATTACACTCCCATTAGCTTGAAACGGAAAGAAAACTTGACCTACTACAACTATTACTAAAGGATAAATGATTGCTGACAGTACCCAGAGAATCAGGGTCATGCGAATTGCTCTAGTAGTGTCTTTAACAATAGACATCAGAAGCGCTCCGGCTGAAAGACAACGACAAACAAGTAACCTGCAAGTGCTAACGTTAGGAGAATAAGTACACCAACTGCCCAAGCATACCTGCGTTCTAAAGAGCCATTAGCAGCAGCATAAACAGCTGGAGCAAGCACTAAATTCAAACAAAATAATACAAAAGTCACTAGAGGTAACTTTTGCTTGCACCATCCTTTCCAAACAAAAGCGCTTGCAATATCTGCTTCTACCAACCAATTCCTACTCAACAATTCAATTTTTTTCATCTCTCTCCTTATTGCCTTAGCATTCTTAGCATCTTTGCAATTCATTTTTTAAGCCAATCTCACCGCTGTGATCGCTATGTCAATCACCTTGATCGCAATAAACGGTGCGACCACACCGCCTAAGCCATAAATCAGGATGTTACGCTGCAACAATTGATTTGCCGTTAGTGGCCTAAATTTTACCCCCGTCAGTGCTAACGGAATCAACGCCGGAATAATCAAAGCGTTGTAAATCAGTGCTGACAATACAGCAGAACTTGTGCTAGTTAAATTCATCACATTCAGGCTTTCTAGCCGAGCTGAGACAAATATAACTGGAATAATTGCAAAGTATTTAGCAATATCATTGGCGATTGAAAACGTAGTTAGCGCTCCCCTCGTAATTAGCAATTGCTTACCAATAGCAACAATATCAATTAGCTTTGTGGGATCAGAATCTAAATCAACCATGTTAGCTGCTTCTTTTGCTGCTTGAGTCCCAGTATTCATTGCTACCCCAACATTCGCTTGCGCTAATGCTGGAGCATCGTTAGTACCATCGCCCGTCATTGCTACCAGTTTGCCCTGCGCCTGTTCTCGATGAATTACTTCAATCTTGTCTTCTGGCGTGGCTTCAGCAATAAAGTCATCTACCCCAGCTTCTTGGGCAATTACAGAAGCGGTAATCCGATTATCTCCAGTCAGCATGATGGTACGCACTCCCATACGACGCAACTGGTCAAAGCGATCGCGTATCCCTGGTTTAACAATGTCTTTGAGATAAATAACGCCGTAAATATCATCATTCAGAGCTACAGCTAAAGGTGTACCCCCTAGCCGAGAAACCCGTTCATACGCAGCATCAAGTTCAGATGTGCTTCTGCCGTTGCGTGAGCGCACAAACCCCTTGATGGCATCTACCGCACCTTTACGCACCTCATTGCCATCAGGCAAGTTTGTTCCACTCATGCGTGTTTTGGCGGAAAACTCAATTCCTTCTGCTTGGCTTTTGTCGAAATTTACCCTAGCGTCTAATTTTTCTGCCAGTCGGACAATCGATTTTCCTTCTGGGGTCTCGTCAAACACACTTGCCATCAGGGCTACATTAGCCATATCCTGCATTGAGTGACTATTGACCGGGATAAACTCTTCTGCCAAGCGGTTTCCCAATGTGATCGTACCTGTTTTGTCCAAAACCAGGGTGTTGATGTCACCACACGCCTCCACCGCTCGTCCTGATGTAGCAATAACGTTAAACTGGGCAACTCGATCCATCCCAGCAATCCCAATCGCACTTAACAACCCCCCAATCGTGGTTGGAATCAGCGCCACTAATAGGGCGATTAAAACTGCTACGCTAATTGGACTACCAACATAATTGGCGATTGTGGGCAGTGTCGCTACAACGAATAGAAAAACTAGAGTTAGAACCGCGAGTAATACCGTCAGGGCAATTTCATTTGGGGTTTTGGCTCGTTCTGCCCCTTCTACTAAGGCAATCATGCGGTCAATAAACCCTTTACCAGGATCAGATGTAATCCGAATAGTCAATTCGTCAGAAATAATCCGCGTGCCGCTCGTGACAGAACTGGCGACATCTGAGCCAGTTTCTTTCAATACTGGTGCTGATTCTCCCGTAATTGCCGATTCATCAACTGAAGCCACACCAGCCATCACTTCTCCATCAGCAGGGATGATATCTCCAGCAACCACTTTCACTAAATCACCCCGGTGCAGAGTAGTTGAAGATACTTCAGCTGTTGAACCATCAGGCAAAAGCTTCCGAGCAGTTATATCCGATTTAGTTGACCTTAAGGCATCAGCTTGAGCTTTACCTCTTCCTTCGGCTACTGCTTCGGCAAAATTAGCAAACACTACAGTGAAGAATAAGATCAGTGTAATTAAGCCATTAAAAACTCTTGGGTTGTTGCCTTGAGTCGGACCAAACAAATTAGGGTCAATTGTCATTAGCGCTGTAATAATAGTGCCAACCCAAACCAGAAACATCACTGGGTTTTTAAGCATTTGCCGAGGGTTAAGCTTGACAAAAGCATCCTTGACAGCTCTTTGGTAAAGCCCTTTCTTGTTTACCTTCGGTGTATGCTTGCGAGAGTCACGGGGACCGCCGGAGCGAGGACGAGGGGGTTTAGGCGAGGTAGGATTTGCAGAGTCCATAATCTACTGTCCGCTAGCGATTTTAAAAGCTTCGGCAATCGGTCCTAAAGCTAGAACGGGGAAAAAAGTTAGTACGCCCAAGATCAAAATCACTCCAGCTGTAATGCTAGTAAATAGGAGCGAATCGGTTCTTAAAGTTCCAGCCGTTTCAGGTACTGGCTGTTTGTGAGCCATACTATCTGCTAAAAGCAAGAGAGCAATAATCGGGATATAACGCCCTGCTAAAAGACTGATACTGGTAGTTAGGTTCCACCAAGGTGTGGCATCTTGTAATCCCTCAAAGCCAGAGCCATTATTCGCACTAGCTGAGGCGTATTCATAAACTACCTGGGAGATACCATGAAAGCCGGGATTAGTAATTCCTGCTAGTGTGTTAGGAAAAGCCAGGGTAATGGCACTAGGAATTAAGACAAAAATCGGGTGAACCAGCAGAATTACACTAGCAAGGACAATTTCCCGTTTCTCAATTTTGCGACCCAAAAACTCTGGAGTGCGTCCCACCATTAGTCCAGTTAAAAACACTGTCAAAATTAGGTAAATAAATAAGTAAGCCGTTCCCGTCCCCTGACCACCCCAGATAATTTGCAAAAATAAGTTGAATAGGGTAGAGAATTCGCCAGTTGGCATTAAGGAATCATGCATACCATTGACTGCCCCACACATGGTTCCAGTAGTCAGGACTGCCCATAAAGCCGTTTCTGCCCACCCAAACCGAACTTCTTTGCCCTCTAAGTTGGGTTCTTCTGCTCCTAAAATTGAGTTAACAAGTGGATTGCCTTGATACTCACCAACGGCACTTATTCCTACTAGAATTACAAAGATAATAAACACCATCCAGAACAGTAACAAAGCTTGCTTAGTATTATTGGCAAATACTCCGTAGGTGTAAATCAACGCTGCTGGAATACAAACCATAGCGATGATTTCAATTAAATTGGTAAAAGCATTCGGATTTTCAAACGGATGGGCAGAGTTAATACCAAAAAAGCCGCCGCCATTTTCTCCCAATTGCTTAATAATTTCAAAATGGGCAACTGGACCTCTAGCAATGTACTGTGTTGCCCCTTCTAAAGTGATAGCACTCACTGGACCATTTAAGGTTTCTGGTACACCAGCTATTAGCAATAACACTGCTCCAACTATGGATATAGGTAATAAGATTCGCGTGATTGATACAGTTAAATCAACGTAAAAATTACCTAGGGGTCTACCAGTTAGTCCTCGAATAAAAGCAATTCCTACTGCTAGACCAGTCGCAGCAGAGGTAAACATCAAAAATCCCAGTGCCAACATTTGACTGGCATAACTGAAGGTAGTTTCACCAGAATAATGCTGCTGGTTAGTATTGGTAGTGAAAGAAATTGCTGTATGTAGTGCTAAGTCCCAACTAGGCGCACTCAAATTAGTAGGATTTAGGGGCAGGATTCCCTGAAACATGAAAATTAAAAAGACGAAAATGCCCATGACGAGATTGCTGTACAATACTGCTTGTACATACTGCCAATCTGTCATCTCTTCTTTTGCACGCACGCCACCTAGTCCATATATAACTCGTTCAACTGGTTTGATGATGGGGTCAAGCAAAGTTTTTTGTTGTAAGAAAACCCGTGTGATATATCTTCCTAGAAACGGAGTGATGGCTACCAGTATTAGTAGTGTTAATCCAATCTGAAGAAATCCTTGCCACATAAATTATCAGCTATTGTAGCTTTAAGTATTTTTAATTCCAAGGTTTGCAAAAAATGACGGATCTAATTCATTTTTAAACTACCACTTAAAAAATATTCTGTTTTATACTTGCAACTATTTAAAACTTAAAGCTTTAAATAGTTTTGTACTTTATACTTAGTTCAATTTTAATTCAAAAACATAGCTTGTCTATTTTTTGATATCTGTTTGCTTACAACAAAAGTGAGCTTTTTGACTAGGCTAAAGCTGATGAAATTCATGTTTAAAAATAAAACTAGGTAATTAATTAAGATTATTTAGCTTTCTTCTAAAATTTTCAAGTGACACAAGATATAAACTACTAAACTGAAACGTTTAAATAAAATTTAATTCTTGATATATATCTAATGTTTAGTAATCATTAATAACCTCTGTGCCTTAAGATATATTTTTACTTTAGAACCTGCTGAAACTTTACTGTTGGCTGAATCTTGAGGCTAGGCTATTAATAATTTCCTACCTTTGCTTAACAAACTGAGTTTGTAAAAGTCTATATAGAACCCAAATGCTACTTAAGTTGTTTAAGCGTCAGAACACCTCATCCACTAGAAGTTCGCGGATGAAAGCACTTTGGGCAATTACTAGCTTGTATGTATTAGTCTTAGTGTTAGAATTCGCTACTCCTGTTGATTATGTATTTGGTTATCTTTACACTGGGCCAATCTTACTAGCGACCTCCCGCTTGGGTCGTACAGCAACCTTTTATACCACTTTAATAGCAGTAGCTTTAACAATTTTGAACTTATGGATTCCTGATAAAGAAGCGATTGAACCATCAACTATAGCTAGTAGACTGATTGCAGTGATAGCGCTAACTGTCACTGGGATTCTTGGTGATCGCAATCGAGTTTATGAACAGGCAATCGCCCAGCAACAAGCAAAATTACAAGCGCAAGAACAGCTAACCAATGTCCGTGAAGATTTTGCTGCTACGTTGACTCATGACTTAAAAACTCCTCTACTGGGCGCAATAGAGACTTTAAAAGCTTTTCAGCAGGGAAAATTTGATGCAGTCACATCAACACAGCACAAAGTCTTAGCAACAATAGTACGTAGTCATCAAACTACTCTGCAACTTGTAGAAACGCTGGTAGATGTTTATCGCAATGATACAGAAGGATTGAAATTACATTTAGCACCAGTTGATTTGGTTGCTGTGGCTGAAGAAGCGATCACTACACTGATAGATTTAGCCTCATCTCGCCAAATTCATATCAATTTAAACTACGGAGATTCAAACTTTCGCCGAGCCTTATGGGTAAAGGGCGATGCCCTACAACTCCAGCGTGTCTTCGTTAATTTACTAACAAATGGCATTAATCATTCTCTACGCGGTGGTAGGGTCGAAGTCGTGTTGGCATCTCAATCTGACTATCAAATTGTCAAGGTACTGGACAACGGACCAGGAATTACAGATGCAGAACAGCCGCACCTATTTAAGCGGTTCTATCAAGGAGATAGCGACCGCCAAGCTAAAGGTTCTGGGCTAGGACTGTACTTAACTCGCCAAATTATTACAGCTCATGGCGGTACAATTTGGGCAGAGAATCGTTCGTCACACGGCGCACTATTCGGATTTCGATTGCCTGCGTACCCATTTCAACCGTTTTTATCTATATAAGATGCCATCAAATTTGCTACGTCTATTATTAGTTGAAGATGATGAATTATTTTGCCTTGGTCTACAAGTCAAATTACAACAGGAGACAGGTCTAGAAATCGTTGCTGAAGTAGGGGATGGCGAGACAGCAGTAGAAATGGTCAAGCGCTATTCGCTGGATGTGGTGTTACTAGATATAGGGCTGCCGGGAATGGGTGGCATTGAGGCTTGCCGTCAAATCAAGCAGCAGAATCCTCAACTACCAGTTTTGGTGCTAACTTCACATTCGCAGCAATCTTTAATTACACGCCTGGTCGAAGCAGGAGCGCAAGGTTACTGTTTAAAAGGAATTTCCGCCGAAGTTTTAGTCTTGGCAATCCGTTCAGTTGCAGCCGGAGCTTCTTGGTGGGATCAAACTGCAACCACAGAAATTCGTGCTAAGTTCGAGCATAATCCGGCGGCTGCTAATACCGCTAGAAATATAGACGAATCAACCCTACCACTAACACAGCGCGAACAAGAAATATTGGCACTGGTCGCCACTGGCAGAGCAAACCAAGAGATTGCCGAAATACTTTATATTACTCCGGGTACAGTTAGAGTACACGTCCATGCAATTATCCGCAAGCTTGGGGTTCGTGATCGCACTCAGGCAGCTGTGCTAGCAATTCAAAAACAGTGGATTACTGCTGAACTTTTAGTCCAGCAAAATGATAAGTCCGCTAAGTCTCTTTTCTAAAGCTTAAATATTGCTAGTCCCAGAGCCGTCCTTACTCGAAACTTTAAACTTAACAGTAATAATTTTGTTATTCAATCACTCTACGTACTACCTCTTACTAGCGTTTTTTGTTGTTTAGCTATTAAAGTCTCAGTTCGTAAAAGAGTATTACCTATACTCTGTATATGTAGAGTAAATTTTGATATTTTTTAGCCTGTAGCTACTCTAGTTAAATGTTTTATAAACAATAATTTTCAGCTTTTTTCTAAAATAATAAGTGCTTTTTTTGCTACTTCTTCTGCACGACTTGATGTAACTTTTTGATAGCGCAATGTAGTCTGGATGTTAGTGTGTCCCATCAACGCTCGCAGTTCTTCTATTCCCATCAGCCCCACACGCTCAGTGGCAAAAGTGTGTCTTAAGTCATGTAAGCGGAAACCTTTTAATTCTGTACTTGACGCGAGCGCTCTAACCCAATCTTGGTAATGTTCTAAACCTGTGTATTATAGTGAGAGAATAAAGCAGTTCTTAACTTCTTGTTGATATGGTTTTGGAACCAATCTGCTGTCCAAGTTGTAATAGTACAAACGTCGTGAAGAATGGTAAGAGTGATGAAGGAAAACAGCGTTACCGTTGTCGTAATGCAGAATGTTCTCGTCGCTCCTTCATTCGAGAGTACAGCTATCGGGGCTACCTGCCAGACGTAAAACAGCAGATCGCGGACATGGCGGTGAATGGTAGTGGCATCCGCGATACGGCACGAGTGCTAAAAATCAGCCCAACAACTGTGATTGAAACATTAAAAAAAAAGCTCGTCAGCTAGAGCAAGTCAACACGGTGGTGTTCTCAATCTGTTATTTAACTTTAGATTGCTAGGCCAAACTCGTAACGGTTAATGAATAAGCCAATGACTAGATCGTGCATCTCTTCTATTTTGGAAAAGCAGATTGTCTTCCTGGCTAA
>JAHHHE010000090.1 GCA_019359535.1 Gloeocapsa sp. UFS-A4-WI-NPMV-4B04 | reverse complement strand
ACGAACTTATGCAGAGTTAGACCAAGCGATCACGGATGCTCTCGCTGCCGTAACGACAAAAGACATTATTGGCTGGTTCACTCACTGCTGTTGCTATATTTCACCCGATTGAGAACCGCTGTAAGTTGACTTTGACCACCTGACCTGCATTGACATTGACTAACAAGTAATCATCCCGGAAAGTATTAGCGCGGGTAGGATTAATCGGGTCGTTGCTAACTAACGTTCCACTAATGACAGCAGGGGGAACTACAGCATTACTTGATTGACTTGTCATTTGCAGTAATGGGTCACTCAGCTCCGGCGCTGTTGCTAACGGTTGCGATGCTGATAGCTTCGCCTCTAGAGGTCGAGGTTCGTAAGAACTTGTACTTAGAGGACTAATACTTTCTAGCAGGTTTGAGTTGTATGACATTTTCTTGTCCTCGTGAGGGCTTAGACTAACTGCGTCTCAAATTCCTGGAGACCTGAGACATGATCAAACTAAACTGCAAAGATAGAGTGTTGTAATCTCAAATTGCTGATTACAGGCAAACTTAACAGAATTTATTCTCATCCCACGTAAGAGAGAGATTAATACTATAACTGCTCTATCTATAGATGTAATTAGTAGTAACTTAGCAGTTATTACAGGTATAAAAAGTTATAAAAAGTTAGTTGTTTAATTACTATCTTGTTAAAAAATATTAACTTTGTTTGTTCTAAACACCTAGAGAATATAACAATCCTTTTTAACCATACAAGTTAAAAAAAGTCAATAGGAAAAAGATAAATAAATAATAAAGATTGAACTTTAAATCAGATAATCTTGAGTACTTATGTGTTGGTATTTACTAAATCAATAATCAATAATAACTATTTATTATTCAGAGTGACCAATGGCAACCCTACAACATCTCTTTTTTAGCTTGATTTAAGACTTGCTTGTTGATCGTTATTATGGCATTAGCTATTTTTTTAGGACATCTTCGAGAAAATGTTTTATTTCTTCCTTCTTAGTACTTCATTATTGCCTATGTTTAAAATTAAGTATTTAAAATAATTTGATAGTTTGACTATTTCTAATTACGTGGGCGTAAAAAATACGAAAGATAAAGTAGTACAAAGTATTAATTTAGGAGAACATCGGTATGAAGTGAATTTTTAAGCGAATTATGATAAAAAACCTCAGTCTAGATTTTTCACCAATATGTATCAAATGAAAATATTACCTCTATATATAGCGTTTCTCAAATAGATGGAATACATTTAGTGAAATTCTATGAACTGCTCTAGGAATGAAAGCATATTCAATTGATTTACGTCAAAAAATCATTGATGTTTATGAAAAAGAGAAGATTTCTCAACGCCAACTAGCTAAACGATTACGCGAACGCCCTCAGCTTTATTGTCAAGTTACTCAAGCAATATCGGGAGACAGGAGAAATAGCGCCGAAACCTTTTAAGGGGGGAGTCAAACTCAAATTAACCCCAGAGCAATTGAGAATTTTGGCGGAGTTAATTGAAAATAACAATGATGCAACTTTAGAGGAATTGTGTCAACTGCTCAAGGAAAAAGCAGGAATCACGCTCAGTCGTGCCACAATGGGACGAATGACTCAACGACTGAGGTTAACGCTTAAAAAAAACTCTACACCCGAATGAAAAAGATACTGAACGAGTCCAAAAATTCAGGGTAGAGTTCTGGGAAAAAATTCGTTCTATTCCGGTAGAAGATCTAATCTTTGTGGATGAATCTGGGGTTAATAAGCGCTTTAATTAGATTGTATGCTCGTGCATTAAAAGGTCAACGAGCTAGGGGGACTCGTCCTCAAAAACGAGGAAAAAATGTATCTATGATTGGGGCAATTGCTTTCAAAGGGGTAGTCGCATCAATCAACCTTTTAGGAGCAACGGATGGATTAACAATTGATGCTTTTGTCATCCAAAAACTCGTACCTCATCTTTGGCAAAGGGCTTGCGGTGTCTGGGATAACAGTACTATCCATAAAGGAGAAGAGTTTGAAAAAGCTATTAGAAAAGCTGGAGCAACATTGATAAATTTGCCTCCATATTCTCCTGATTTTAATCCCATTGAGAATTTTTGGTCAAAAGTCAAGAACACTCTTCGTTCTATCGGTGCAAGAACCTATTTTGCTTTAGACGCAGCAATCACATCTGCATTTAATGATGTTTCTTTAAAAGATATTTGCAGTTGGTTTACCCATTGCTGCTACTGTACCTCATCTATTTGAGAATTGCTATATCAAACTCACTTAGAGAAATTAACTTGAGCGTCCGTAGTTCCTAATTTTACTCATCCTGAATAACCTTTTATAATCAATTAAACCGATACACCTGAAGGGGTGACAAGAGGACTGAAGCGTTTGGGATACAGGGAAGCGACCGTTTTACGGTAAAAAAGATAGGTCAAGAATTGTTACCAAGACCTATCTCAAAAATGCTACCTCAATTCTACCAAAGTTGTCTCCAAAATCTATTGACACCTTGTCAATACAAGATGCTACAAATTATCGTTATACTGCTGCAATGTCACAAAACAAAAAGGTTTCGGCGAATTTAATTTAACTGGATATTATCCACGTAAATATCAAGGCAAAGTAGAACCATCCGGTTGGTATCTGTTAACTAACCTCAGTAATCTTGATAATGCCATCGCTGCATTATTCTGCGTCGTAGTGGCATTGAAGCAATGTTTTCTGATTGCAAAAGTGGAGGCACTGCGTTGGGCGGCTTTGCCGACTTGAAGCAAGCGCCGTGTGGTTACAACTTGGAATCAACCTATGCTAAAGGACAACGATTAATAGCATTGATTTTATTAATTACTATTGCTTATACTTGTGCCATCAGGGCAGGTCGTCAATGTCGAAATATGGGTTTACAAAAGTATGTTGGTCGTCTCCAAGAATTAAAGCGAGTATCTCGTCGCCATAGTCCCTTTTGGATTGGTTTATATGGTAATTTATGGGTTGGTGCAATGGAACATTGGGCAGATTTAGCGCTCACTTTAATGCGTCTCAAACCTGGCTTTACTACCTTATTTTCAACGCGGTCTACGCGCCATGCAGCTTATCTTGTCTACTGTTTAGTTTGTCTGTCACCCCTTCAGCTGATACACGCGCTTTGTGCCATCTACAAGTACTTTTCTCTGCCCGATTCAATTAGTTATAATTAATTAAGCTGGGGTTCTGCCATACCGCGTTGTACTGCGGGACGTTGCTGCAACATCTCAACCCAGCGCTTGAGATTGGGATGATTATCTAGTGTTAATCCTTGAAACTCATAGATAGCAACCCAAGGATATGTAGCAATATCAGCAATCGAGTAATCACCGCAGATAAATTCATTATCTGTTAGTTGACGATCTAATACACTGTAAAGTCGTAATGTCTCTTTCTCGTAGCGATTAATTGCATACTCAATTTTTTCGGGTGCAAACTTCTTAAAGTGATTTAATTGACCAAACATTGGCCCTACACTACCCATTTGCAACATTAGCCACTCCAATACTTGAAAGCGTTGTTTTTGTTCAGTTGGCAAAAATTTCCCAGTTTTTTCAGCAAGATAAATCAAAATTGCACCAGATTCAAAAACTGTAATTCCACTATCTTGATCAACGATCGCAGGAATCTTGCTATTTGGATTAATCGCTATGTATTCTGGTGTAAATTGCTCGTTTTTGGTAATGTCAATTTTATGGACGTTATAGGGTAAACCTACTTCCTCCAACATAATCGAAGCCTTGCGTCCGTTTGGTGTTGTGAAGGTATAAAGATCAATCATGGTCATCAATAGTTATTGTCTACATTAGCAAGTTTAACTGTAGAACTAATAAATATTTTTGCCAAAGTTTTAGTTACTAGACAAGCGCTAAATTTTTTGGTATGCTTTATTGAATAATTGAAATATTGCAAAAATTTTATTTTCAGAGAAGTGTCAATTATAAAGCTCAACTAACAAAATAATACACCTGAGCGGCTGGATTGGCAACAGAAAAAATGAATTATTTTTAGGCGATCGCCCTGCAAATGAAAGTTAGGACTGAAAATAGAGTTAGAAGTACAATAAATAGCTTTCAGTCTTGATGCAGCAAACACAGCCAATAGTCAAAGATTTAGTGCTGATTGGTGGCGGACATAGCCATGCCATTGTGCTGAGAATGTTCGGCATGAAACCGTTGCCAGGAGTACGTTTAACCTTAATTACAGCAGCATCGGACACACCTTATTCTGGGATGCTTCCTGGTCATATAGCAGGCTTCTACAGTCACGATGAGTGTCACATTGATTTACGTAGCCTAGCTCAATTTGCCCAAGCTCAATTGTATATTGACTGTGTGATTGGGCTAGATTTGGACAATAAAAAAGTTATCTGTGCTAACCGTCCTCATGTAGCCTTCGATGTATTGTCCATAGATATTGGCAGTACGCCAGCAACTTTAAATGTACCAGGTGCAGATCAATATGCGATCGCGGCTAAACCAATTTTCCAGCTACTTCAAAAATGGAACCAGCTAGTTGAAGCTGTAGCGCAAAATCCCCAAAAACAGATTCACTTAGGAATTGTGGGTGGAGGTGCAGGCGGTGTGGAATTAGCACTCTCTATGCAAGGACATTTACATCAAATTTTCAAAGCCGCGCAGCAACCGCTAACTAACCTGGAAATGCACTTATTTCATCGTGATGCAGAATTAATGCCTCATTACGGTTCTTGGGTACGTCGCCAGTTCAAAGAAATTTTGACACAGCGCGGAATTGAATTACATCTTGGGGAAACAGTATCTGAGGTGCAACTCCATAAAGTTGTATGTCAATCTGGGTTGAAGGTTGAGTTTGATTACCTTTTTTGGGTAACACAAGCATCAGCACCTGATTGGTTGAAAGCCTGTGGACTAACAACAGACGAACAAGGTTTTATTCAAGTAAACGACAGCTTACAATCTGTCTCTCATCCTGATATTTTTGCTGCTGGTGATATTGCCACAATGGTTAATCATCTACGTCCTAAAGCTGGCGTGTTTGCTGTCAGACAAGGTAAACCCCTATTTCAGAACTTGCGCCGTAGTTTATTAGCACAAAAGCTGAAGCCGTATCAGCCACAGCAACAATATTTAAGCTTAATTGGTACAGGAGATGGAAAAGCGATCGCAACTAGAGGATCTTTTGGCTTTGGTGCAACGCATCTATTATGGCGCTGGAAAGACGCAATTGATCGCCAATTTATGCAACGCTTCAGCGATCTACCAGAAATGCCACCACAAAAAGTGGCGAGTGGTAAGTGGCGAGTGGTGAGAAAAGATACTTCTCACTCTTCACTCTTCACTCCTCACTCCTCAATGCGCTGTGCTGGGTGTGGTTCTAAAGTTGGTAGTACGGTTTTAGAGCGTGTTTTGCACAGAATTAAGCAGGAACAGCCTAGCGGGAGTAACAGTCAAGATATTGTAATTGGTTTAGATGCACCGGATGATGCTGCCGTAGTACAAGTACCATCAGGTCAATTAATGGTGCATACAATTGATTATTTTCGCTCTTTAATCAATGATCCGTATATATTTGGGCAAATTAGCGCGTTGCACAGCTTAAGCGATATTTTTGCTATGGGTGCAACTCCTCAAAGTGCATTGGCGATGGCAACGATTCCTTATGCCCTACAATCTAAAGTCGAAGAAACATTATACCAGCTATTATCCGGCGCTGTAAAGGTACTAAATCAAGCCAAATCACCGCTTGTCGGTGGACATACAACTGAGGGTGCAGAACTTTCATTTGGCTTATCCTGCAACGGTTTGGTTTATCCTGACAAGTTGTTACGCAAAAACGGTATGCAACCTGGACAAGTGCTAATTCTAACTAAAGCACTGGGTACGGGAACACTATTTGCTGCTGATATGCAGCGCCAAGCTAAAGGATATTGGATTGATAATGCTGTTGAGTCAATGCTGTTGTCAAATCAAGCAGCATCTACTTGTTTATTACAACACGGCGCTACTGCTTGTACTGATATTACAGGTTTTGGACTACTAGGACACTTAATAGAAATGGTGCAAGCGTCCCATGTTGCAGTTGAGTTAAAGTTAGATGCGATCGCACTTTTAGAAGGCGCAATAGAGACAGTCCAAAAAGGAATTTTTAGCTCACTTTACCCAGAAAATTTACGAGTATCACGTTATCTAGAAAATCTGCATAAAGTTAAGCATCACTCTATATATCCTCTATTATTTGATCCGCAAACATCTGGTGGGCTTTTAGCGTCTATCCCAGTTGCAGAAGCTGATGCTTGTTTAGCTTCACTCAAAGCTTTAGGATATGCACAAGTTAGCGTTATTGGTTCTGTAATACCGCAAATTGTAGGTACACAACCAATATATATCTCGAATATTTAGAGGGGCGATCGCTCTTGAATATCTAGCTGCTATGGCAATCACTTTTCTTGGTGTAGTAATGAGTAATACTTACCCTAAATAACATTACGCACTTGATCCAACAACTTTTTTGGGCTTTGTGACCTAGAGTGATATCTAGAAAATTTCCTAATGATTTTCTGATATAAAATGCCGTCTAGACAATTTTTAACTATCACTAAGAAATATACATGAAAATTCTTGATATGATTTCAATAGGGGTGGATATAGGGAAAGTTTCCGTATAATAAAGAGTTAGATCCCACATTTGCAAAGAAGTCAGCTATGAATTTTTGATTCTCAGGTATAAATGCTTCCAGATCCTATAACAATTGCAGTATTAACAGGGTTGTTTACATTAAGTGGAGTTGGACTTACTACTTTAACACAAGTAATTAATACTCAGCGCAATCAACGTTTTGAACTCACAAAAGAGAATTCGCGACTTGAATTTGAAACCTCGCGTGAACGTGCTGACTTGATACGTGAAAAATTAGAGAAATCACATATCATCCTGTCAGAAATTTCAAGAGAATTTTCTCTTACTTTTCTAACGATAGATTGGTCAGCCAAAATGCCGCCTATTGATTTTCATAATAAATATCGAGATCTATGTGCTAAGGCTGACAAAGTTCAGATGATCGTTGATTTCTATGCTCCTTCTGTCAGGGAAAGCGTAGAAGAGTTGTATGGATTAATGAACTGTTATTGGGGATATTTTCATGTGGTGTTACTCATTGAAGAAAAAGGTGAAAAAGTTGATTATACAACACCAAGTTATCTAGAAGCTGTAAGGTATTCTCAAATGATTCCAGCCAAGGTTTATGATATTCAGAGAAAGATTCGAGAAATAGCTCATTCTGTCATATATTCTTGAAGAATTGGGTGTCACCGATCTAACAAGCGCTTGCACTCGGAATGGATTATGACGCTACTTATTAGGAGGCAAAGGTTATCGCCGTCCAGTGAAGCGCAAGCCGTTAGCCCTCAAGTTATTTGTTGTGATTGAAACCCTGCGATCGCCCAAAATATAGCAGCATTAGCCTAGCAGTTTATTACAATACGGCGATCGCACTTAACTATCTAACTGCTATAGCGATCACTTTTCTCAAGTGCAGAATGAGTAATACTTCCCCTAAATAACATTAAGCACCTGATTCAACAACTTTGGGCTTTGTGACTTAGAGTTATATCTAGAAAAATTCCAAATAATATTCTGATATAGAATGTCATCTAGAAAACTTCTATTTATTACCAAGGAATATACAGAAATATTCTTGATATTATCCTAATAAAGGTGGATATACAGAAAGTTTCCGTATAATAACTAGTTGTGCTGCTTTGTTGTTTTAACCACATTCGTATTGTATGGTGAACAATTATGAGTTCAAATCAAGAGTTTCTGCAAAATTTATACGATGCTTTTAACAAACGCGAGATCGAAACAATCATTTCGTTGATGCGCCCGGACGTGAAATGGGCGAACGGGGTAGAAGGCGGTTTCGTTTATGGACGCGACGCGGTGCGCGAATATTGGACTAATCAATTTAAGGATATTCAACCGGAGCTTGAAACGTTAAAATTCGAGACGGACGAAAACAATCGGAACATTGTCACCGTTCATCAAATCATCAAAGATTTGCAAGGCAATTTGCTTGCGGATGCGACAATTCATCAAATCTTTACCATTGAGGATGGTTTGATCAGTCTTTATGAAATTGGCGATACCGAAACAATTCAAGAGATGATTCAAAAGACGAAAGCTTCCAATGAGCAATGATGCTTCGGTTATCAGCTTCAACAACCACGTTTTATCAAACACAGGTTTTTGAAATTAACGGCGCAGCACAACAAATCATTGGATCGAAGGCGGAACCACGCGCTTTCATTGTTGGAAAGTTGCGTGTTTTTGCGTTGCGTCCCGCCTCACTCAATTCAATCGTTATGCTACCTTAAGTTTTCTGTAAAGGGTAGCCGAAGGGTGTATTTGTGAGTTGCACTCACTAAGTAAGCGGAAGTCTTTGGTTAAAGCATAGTTGAGCGATTGGTTGTGGAAGGCGCTTAGTTAATAGTACCGATATAGCCTTTATCCCGGAGAACAAGCAGCGTGCTAGATTAGTCGAGTAGTCACGACGAAGGGTTGCTTTCTTATGACTTTCAGCGATGTGGTTGAGGCAATCAAAAGCCTGTCCACTGATGAGATGCAAGAAATTCAACTGCTACTGAAGCAGTATCTGCGTGAAGAACGCCGCGAAGAGATGTATGCAAATTTTAAGTCAGCAGAGATCGAACAACAAAAAGGGGGGCTGAACTTTTCTGCCAATATTAATGAACTGAGGCAACTGATAGAGAAATAAGTGGAAGTCAGTTTCAGTTCTGCATTCAAACGTGCATTCAAAAAGCGCATTAAAGGCAATGCAGATTTGGAGGTGAGGTTTTGGCAGAAATTGGAGCAGTTCACAGCCGATCCATTTGCTCCAAGCTTAAAAACTCACAAACTATCAGGCAAACTCAAAGAACTGTGGAGTTTTAGCGTAGATTACGATGAGAGAATATTGTTTTACTTCACAGAAGATGAAAAAGCCGTATTTGTAGATATTGGCAGCCATGATGAGGTGTACTGAAGCAATAGTGAGTGTAACGGTGGCATAGTTGTGCAGGAGTAGGAGGCTTGAGTGCGTGCCGTAGGTTTTAAATTTAGCCAGAATTATACAGCTCGCTTGCCGACAGCCTAACACTTCGTTTAAAACAGGGCGATCGCTTCACAAACGATTTTAGAGATAAAATCTGAGACAGTGAGATCAGCTGGTGGTTTAGTAAGGGTGAATTTACTTCTGGAAAGCCTGTTACTGTAAGTGATGAAACTACTGACGGTTCATTTAAGGAAGCTCAAATTACTGGATGACCTAAAAGCTTGGAACCTTTACCTCAACGTGGTGAAATAAAGATTATTCAATAAATACTTTATTATTCACCCATGGAAACACCTGCTACTCGTACAACCGCATTATTCGCTACCTTTGCTGTACTGCTTACAGCCTGCGGCGGTACTAATCAAACTAACACGGGTACAACCGCAACTAATACAGGCGCAACAACAACATCTAGTGCTATTCCTATTGGTATCGCCTTCGCCCAGACTAGCAACGTTGCTTTACTCGGTCAAGAGCTAGTTGCTGGTGCTAAAATTGCCGAAAAGTATTTTAATGATCAAGGCGGCATCGACGGTACTCCAATTAAATTAGTGTTTCAAGACACTGGCGGCGAAGAAGCCGGAACAATTAACGCTTTTCAAACTTTAATTAATAACAGTAAAGTTGTTGGCATTGTTGGCCCCACTTTATCACAACAAGCTTTTAGTGCCGACCCAATTGCCGAACGTGCAAAAGTTCCTGTAATTGGCGCATCGAATACAGCTAAAGGCATTCCCCAAATTGGCGATTATGTTGCGCGTGTTTCAGCACCTGTTTCTGTTGTCGCTCCTAATTCTGTAAAAGCTGCACTTAAACTCAACCCAAATATTAAAAAAGTTGCTGTATTTTACGCTCAAAATGATGCTTTTAACAAGTCGGAAACAGAGATTTTCCAGCAAACAGTTAAAGAGCAAGGGTTAGAATTAGTAACAGTTCAAAAATTTCAAACTACTGACACAGACTTTCAAACTCAAGCTACCAATGCTATTAATTTAAAACCAGATTTAGTAATTATTTCTGGCTTGTCTGCTGATGGAGGTAACTTAGTACGGCAATTGCGTGAACTTGGTTACAAAGGCTTAATTATTGGGGGAAATGGTCTTAACACATCAAATCTCTTGCCAGTTTGTAAAGCTCTTTGCGATGGCGTTCTAATTGCTCAAGCATATAGTCCTGAACATCCTGGCGAGATTAATAATGCTTTTCGTACTGCTTATACTAACCAATACAAAAAGGAACCGCCTCAATTTAGCGCCCAAGCTTTTGCTGCTGTGCAAGTGTATGTAGATGCTCTCAAGGCTTTAGATAAAAAGACTGATGTTAGTAAAATGCCGTTGGCGCAGTTGCGTACAGAATTGAACAAACAGTTATTAACTGGAAAGTATCAAACGCCATTAGGTAACATTTCTTTTACACCAGAAGGTGAGATTGTTCAAAAGGACTTTTATGTTGCTCAAATCAAAATGAATCCAGATGGTAATAACGGTAAATTTACTTATTTAAAATAGTTGTAATTATGGATATAACTCTGTTTTTACAACAGTTTCTAAATGGTTTATCTATCGGTAGCGCCTATGCGATTTTTGCTTTAGGCTACACTCTGATTTTCTCTATTTTGGGCATTATTAATTTTGCTCATGGCGCAATTTTTACCCTTGGAGCCTATTTCACTTATGCACTAATAGGAGGTGCATTTGGATTTAGTGGATTATTGGCTAATGCAGCATTACCTGTACAACTTCCATTCGCTTTAGCATTAATTTTAGGCAGTACGCTTGCTGGTTTTGTTGGGGTTGCTGTTGAACGTTTCGCCTTTCGTCCTTTGCGACGGAAAGGTTCTGATTCACTGCTGACTGTAGTTTCGAGTTTGGGTGTAGCAGTAGTTATTGTTAACGTAATCCAGTATTTAGTAGGAGCAGAAAGTTATACATTTCCAGCAAATATTTATGGAAATTTGCCAGCTTCTTTCAATTTCGGTACAGTAGAAAAACCAGTTCCGATTCGTTCTATTCAGGTAGTTATCTTTTGTGTATCAGTCACAATTTTAACTATTCTTACATACTTGATTAATCGCACTAAATATGGTAAGGCAATGCAAGCAGTAGCAGAAGATTCTACTACGGCAAGTTTACTCGGAATTAATAGCGATCGCTTTATTGTTTGGACATTCTTTATTAGTAGCTTCATAGCTGGCTTGGCTGGAAGTTTGGTAGGCTCTAGTGTAAGTATTAGACCAACATTTGGCATCGAATTTGGACTGAAGGGTTTAGCAGTAATTGTCCTCGGTGGTTTAGGTAGTATTCCTGGTGCTGTATTAGGTGGTTTTGTAATTGGATTAGTTGAGGCTTTCGTACCAGCTGATTACTCTGGATACAAAGACGCTGTTGCTTTTGGAATACTGTTTATGATGTTATTGATTAGACCACAAGGTTTATTAGGGCGGCGTTTTGTACAGAAAGTATAATTAGTTTACTAACGGTATAGTATTTACACGAAGTTTAGTCTAAACAGAACTCGGTAAAGTCCTTGGCGGTGGGCGAGTGTAGTTGCAGATTGTACTCGAACATGATAATGTTCGCCAGAACTGATAATTTGCTGTTATTTTGTACTATTAACGACGATGGCTGGATTCTTCGCTACTTACGGAAATCTTATTGTCTTAATGGTACTAGGAGCGATGCTAGGACTGTCGCTATACTTACCGTTAATGACTGGACAGTTGTCTTTGGCTAGTCCTGGCTTTTATGCTTTAGGTGGGTATATTGCGGCAATTTTATCTACAAAAGTTTTTATTACCAACAGCAGTTTATTTCCGATCCCTTTACTGCTATTAGAAATGTTGATTGCTGGTGCAGTTTGTGGTTTATTAGGTATATTGGTAGGAATTCCAGCACTACGGTTACGGGGAATTTATCTAGCGATCGCTACTATCGCTTTTGTAGAAGTTTTGCGCGTCATCTCGCTAAATTTAGACATTACAGGTGGTGCAGTTGGAATCTTTGGCATTCCCCAACCTTTTCAAACTGCAATTGAGTATTTGTGGATTGCAGTACCCTTGCTGATAATTAGTATGTTCTTCTTATATCGCTTAGAGCGAATTCGTGTTGGAAGAGCTTTTGCTGCAATTCGTGAAGATGAACTAGCGGCTGATGCAATGGGTATTAATCCCACTTACTACAAGGTATTAGCTTTCACATTAGGCGCAATTTTAGCAGGCATTGTTGGGGCAATTAGCGCTCACTTCCTGAATACTTGGAATGCACGTCAAGGGACATTTGATGCCAGTATTATTTATTTAACATTTGTATTAATTGGTGGCTCTAAAACTTTTCTAGGACCAGTGTTAGGCGGTATGGTATTTACAGCATTGCCAGAAATGCTAAGAGCGATCGCTGATCCCGAAATTACTGGTTTACAATTACCCACCGCGATCGCCCAATTTCTCCAAGATGGACGCTTAATTATTTTCGGGCTTTTAATTGTTATAGGAACAATATTTTTCCCCCAAGGCTTGGTAACGCCAGATTTATTTAAACGGCGACGGGTGAGGAACAACAAATAGTTATGACACCTCAGACCACAAATAATTTAGCATTTAATGCTAGCCCAATTCTAGAAGCCAAGTACCTAACTCGCTCTTTTGGCGGTTTAGTTGCGGTAAATAAAGTATCATTTGTAGTTAACAATAACGAAATTTTTGGACTAATTGGTCCTAACGGAGCAGGAAAAACGACACTATTTAATTTAATTACAGGATTGATTCAGCCGTCAAGTGGGCAATTAATTTATAAAGGTGACAAAATAATTAAACTACGTCCTCATCAGATAGCTGCTAAAGGAATTGCTAGAACATTTCAAAATATTCGCTTATTTGGTGAACTTTCAGCTTTAGAAAACGTAATTATTGGCAGACATATTCATATTAAAAGTGGTGTTTTTAATGGAGTTTTAAATATACCACCTGCTCCGATTGAAGAACTAAAAACAAAACATAAAGCATTAGAATTACTTGATTTAGTTGGTTTAAGCGATCGCGCTTTTGAAAAAGCTCAAAATTTATCCTACGGCGATCAACGACGCTTAGAAATTGCGCGTGCGCTTGCTCTTGAACCTCAAATTATACTTTTAGACGAACCAGCTGCGGGGATGAATCCGAATGAAAAACAGTATTTAAGTACATTTATCCGTCAAATATGTACCCAATTCAACTTGACGATAATTCTAATCGAGCATCATGTTCCCCTCGTGATGGGATTATGCGATCGCATTGCTGTTTTGAATTTTGGTAAGTTGATTGCATTAGGTAATCCAGCAGAAGTTAGAAGTGATCCGGCTGTAATTGAAGCTTATCTGGGAGCGGAATAATGAGCGCCGATCAAAAAATAGACTTAACAGCTAATCACCAGATACTAGAAATTAAAAATTTATCTGTTAATTATGGTGGCATTCAAGCACTGCAAAATGTTGATTTAATTGTCAACACAGGCGAGGTAGTCACCCTAATAGGTGCTAATGGTGCTGGCAAAAGTACCACATTACGGGCTATTTCCAGGCTCGTCAACCCACGCAATGGACAAATCTACTACAACGGGCGTAATATTACCCAATGTGCTGCTTATCAGGTTGTAGGCTTCGGTATTGCTCATTCTCCTGAAGGACGCAGAGTGTTAGCGCGGCAAACTGTGATTGATAACTTGCAGTTAGGAGCATATATCCGCTCTAACCAGGCAAAAGTGAAAGCTGATATTAATCGCCAATTTGAAATTTTCCCACGTCTAGCAGAACGCCGTAATCAGCTTGCAGGAACACTTAGCGGCGGTGAACAACAAATGTTAGCGATCGCCCGTGCTTTAATGAGTAGACCGAAACTCTTGCTGCTAGACGAACCAAGCCTTGGACTTGCACCTGCAATTGTCCGCGAAATCTTCTCAATAATTCAAAATCTGCGTGATACAGGTGTAACAATTCTCCTAATTGAGCAAAATGCCACTATGGCCTTAAATATTGCTGATCGTGGATATGTACTTGAGGCTGGTAGGATAATTTTAACTGGACAAGCTGCTGAACTGCTAAACGATCAGCGCGTCAAATCAGCCTATTTAGGATAATAACATTATCTTCAAATTTCTTATTCTTTAAAACAGCAATTTCCAACCTAATAATTTATCTTATTTACCTACATTTTAAACATTCAAAAATAAATTACATTCGTATTTTCACTACTCATTTTTTGTCACTTTCTAGGAATTATCCTCGTATTTTCACTACTCACTACTCACTACTCACTTTTTCTATGTTATCCGTAAGCCAAGCAGAAGAAATTATTTTAAATTTAGTGCAACCTCTAGATGCACAGCAAGATCAAGAAGTTGTGATGTTGTTAACAGCAATTGAGCGCATTTTAGCCGCACCAGTCGTCGGCGTACTAGATTTTCCTCACTGGGATAATTCTGCGATGGATGGCTACGCAGTGCGTTATGAAGATGTAAAGCAGTGTAGCGACCTTGAACCAAGTGTTTTAGAAATTGTAGAGGAAATTCCAGCCGGAAAAGAGCCACAGCATTTTATCAAAACAGGACAAGCAGCACGAATTTTAACTGGTGCAGTTATGCCATTGGGTGCAGACACGGTAGTTATGCAGGAAAATACACGGCGCGAGGGAAATCGCGTATTCATCTTAACTTCCCCAGAACCACAAGAATTTGTACGGCATAGAGCATCATTTTACCAAGCGGGAACACCACTACTGCAACCAGGAATTAAAATCAATGCTCCTGAAATTGCCGTTTTAGCTGCCGCACAGTGTAATCACTTAACAGTCTATCGTCGTCCGCGTGTGGCGATTTTGTCTACTGGCGACGAACTGGTGACACCAGATCAACCTTTACAACCGGGTGAAATTGTAGATTCAAATCAATATGCACTTGCAGCTTTGATAGCGCAGACAGGCGCAGAACCCTTGCAACTAGGTATTGTTGAAGATCAGCCAGAGGCAATCACTGAAGCGATCGCCCACGCTGTAGCAACATCTGACATTGTACTGTCTTCCGGTGGTGTCTCTGTAGGAGATTATGACTATGTTGACCAAATTTTAGAGTCGCTAGGAGCAAATATTCATATTCGCGCCGTTGCTGTCAAACCAGGTAAACCGCTTACAGTTGCCACGTTTCCAGCAACAGAAACTTCTAATCACAAACCAGTGCTATATTTTGGTTTACCAGGAAATCCGGTTTCAGCGCTAGTGAGTTTTTGGCGATTTGTGCAACCAGCGATCAAGAAACTTTCTGGTATTTCGCACAGTTGGGGGCCAGTGTTTGTCAATGCGCGATCACGTCAAGATTTACGTTCAGACGGCAAACGCGAAACTTACCTTTGGGGAAGTCTGCATTTAGTAGACGGCTATTACGAATTTCAACTAGCTGGTGGTAGCCACAGTTCTGGTAATTTAATTAACTTAGCACAAACCAATAGTTTAGCCGTTTTACCTGTGGGAAAAACGTTGATTTCAACTGGCGAAATAGTGCAAGTTTTACAAGTCAGTTCACCTATTATCAAAAATTAACACTTACTTACCCTCAAATAAATCTATCAGATTCTTTGACTTATTTGCCACAAAGACTTTCCTTGAGCGCTTCAGCTTCCATGCCTTCGTCTGTTAATGTTTCCCACTCAGCACGACCTTCCGATGTCATTGCCTCAGCAGGTGTTATTGCATCTCTAGCGTTCAAGGCATTTTCAAGAAAAATGGTTGCTTCTGCACAAGTATCAACAACATTCATATTACTTTGTTCAGATGGTGGATTGCTACTCCAGTAAACCAACTTGGCAATATTAAAGATAACAATGAACCAGAACAACGCTATAAAAAATCGACTAAGACCACTAAAAACTTCTTCTTGTTCAGCTTTAGAATTATGATATCTGCCATACTTCATTCATTAAAACTTTCGCTCTTTAGCCTGATAACTACTTAAATAAACCTCGCTTACCATTAGGTAATATCGTTACCCAATTAGTCTTAGCTTGTGCTAATTGTTCCTCTGAAACTTTCGCACCAGTGAGATTAGCTCCACACAAATTAACTCCCTTGAGATTAGCCTCAGTGAGATCAGCATAGCTGAGGTCTGCACCTCGCAGATCCACGCCTTCTAAATCAGCATGATTTAGGTAAGCTTTACTCAAATTTACTTCCTTCAAATTCGTCCGCTTGAGACTAGCGCGGCTAAAATCGCTGTTTGATAAATTAGCTTTTTGTAAATTTGTTCTATCAAGCTTAGAAGAACGGAAACTCACTCCTAATAACTCAACTTTTTGTAAGTCAAGCATACTCAAATCATGCAGAGCAAAATCGCGCCTACCCTTGACATATGCCATCAATAAACTATCAGTATCTAATTTACGAGAAACTTTAGGTTTTTGACCCGGCAAACCAGGCGGTTGTAATACTGTTGCTGTTGATTTAGTTGCTACTTGCTGATTTGCCGCTCCCCCTTGGACATTACTCGCTTCTGCGGCGCGTCGGGCGCGAATTGCTGCTGCTACTTCAGCAAAAGACTTGCCACCACTGGGAGGACTGCTGGGAGCCTTAGGAATGCCAAACTGAGTTTTGTTACCAGGTTTCTTTTTATTACCAGAAGGTTGAGTAGCCATACTGTTAGCCAGACTATCTAGGTATGGTTCCATCGCTAGGGCTTTGAAAACCTCGTCTGCCGACTGATAGCGATGTCTAACTGACCCTTCCAGCATTTTCTTGAGAACTTGCTTCAAGTGATCGCTGATTTGGACTTTATTTTCCCAGAGAATTTCACCAGTTAAGGAATTGTAGTCTAAATCTTTAGGAGATTTACCTGTGAGCAGGAAAATACAAGTTATTCCTACCGCGTAGATATCACTTGCGTATACTGGGCGCATCGCAAGCTGTTCTGGAGGTGCAAAACCAGGAGTTCCAACCGCGAAGGCAGTTAAGGCTGTGTTGTCTGATTGACTCGTCGTTGTCAGGGTAACTTGGTCTTTAACGGCTCCAAAGTCAATTAGAACGAGTTTGCAATCTTCCGCGCGGCGAATCAAGTTCGCTGGCTTAATGTCCCGGTGAATCATCTGCTGACTGTGGATGTATTGCAGAACGGGCAGCATCTCACTCAAAAATTGCTTGACTCCAGCTTCGCTAACTGGGCCAGACTGTTTAATTTCCTGCTGTAGCGTTAAGCCCTTAACGTATTCCTGAACCAGATAGAATTGGTGATTTTCTTCAAAGTAGTCTAGTAGCCTTGGTACTTGGGGATGATTGCCAACTTTGCCAAGTGTTTTGGCTTCTCGCTCAAACAGTTTTCCTGCCATCTGCAAGACTTCTGGCGAATCTACCGCAGGGCGTAGTTGTTTAATTACGCAACTTGGTGTACCAGGTAAGCTTGCGTCTTCACCTAAAAAGGTAGCTCCGAAGCCACCTTGCGCCAAGGCTTTATTGACACGATAGCGACAGCGCAATAGTAGCTGGGAGCCACAAGATTGACAACGTTTGCTAGTAGACGGGTTTGCTGGATGGAGACAGTTGGAACTTAGGCAGTAGCTCATAAGAGCGTTAACTCGCGCTTGGGGGGAAATCACAGGGAGCGTTGCACCCTAATTTAATTATTTAGGTCAGAAGCAACATCCACCTCGTTATTTTTACTGAAATCTAGGTAATTAGGGTTCAGGAATCAGGGAATAAGAGAAAGTTCATGGACAAAGGGAAAAAGTTAAAGGAAAATAATTTTTCCTAGCCCCTAGTCCCTCTCGAACACATCGCTTTGAGCGGAGAAAACCACAGCGAGAACTTTGCGCTAGTCTCTAGCCCCTGTTTTGGTAAGATCATCTGGCGTGACATCTGAATTGAAGCAAGCACAATCCATGCGTATTTCTCTTAACTGGCTGCGGGAATTGGTCGATTTAACACTCACTCCAGAAGAGTTAGCAGAAACACTCACACTGGCTGGATTTGAGGTAGAAGACATTGAAGATCGCCGCACTTGGGCATCGGGCGTTGTCGTTGGCAAAGTGCTTGAGTGTCAACCCCACCCCAACGCAGATAAATTGAGCGTTACCAAAGTCGATATTGGGGCGGCTGACTCTGAACCTTTAAACATTGTTTGTGGCGCTCCCAACGTCCGGGCAGATATCTATGTGGCAGTAGCAACCGTAAATACTTACCTGCCCAAAATTGACCTCAAAATTCGACCCGCCAAACTGCGCGGCGTTCGTTCTGAAGGCATGATTTGTTCCCTCTCTGAGCTAGGTTTGAGCAAAGAAAGCCCTGGTATTCATATATTTGGTGAGGTGACTGAACAAGAGAATTACTCGCCTCCATTGGGTAGTGATGTTCGGCCGCTCTTGGGTTTAGATGACGTAATTTTAGACTTGACAGCAACGGCGAATCGTGCTGATGCTCTGAGTATGGTCGGTATAGCGCGGGAAGTAGCAGCAATAACAGGGGCAAGTGTAAGACTCCCAGAAGTGCCTGAGCTATCTATACCAAGTGATCCAAACAGTTTGGCGGTAAAAATTTCTCAGCCGCAAGCGTGTCCCGCTTACATTGGAACCGTAGTTGAGCAAGTCAAAATTGCTGAGTCTCCGCACTGGTTACAACAGCGATTACAAGCAGCTGGGGTGCGACCGATTAATAACGTAGTTGATATTACTAACTACATTGTGCTGGAGTGGGGTCAACCGTTACACGCCTTTGATCGCGATCGCCTACTTACCAAAACCAATAGCGACAATCTCAAGATAGGTGTCCGCTTTGCCGATTCTGGAGAATCACTCAAAACCCTAGATGGCCAGACACGCAACTGTTCACCACAAAGCCTGCTGATTACTGCCAACGATCAACCGATTGCTTTGGCTGGAGTAATGGGAGGTGAAGAAACTGAAGTCCATGACGGCACTCAAAGCCTAGTTTTAGAAGCTGCGCTGTTTGATTCAGTTGCCATTCGTCGTTCGGCGCGTACCTTAGGTTTACGCACAGAAGCATCTACACGATATGAGCGCGGGATCAACTCTGCGGAGTTAGACATAGCTTGTCGCCGCGCCTTGACGCTGATTAATCAACTGGCTGGCGGAATTGCTACTAATCAACAAATTGCCGATACTAGACCTGATTTAAATACCGCTACGCGCTCAATTGAGTTGCGTCTCAACCGAGTTAATTCGGTCTTAGGGCCACTAGACTTGGGAGACACAACAGGAGATCTGCAACCAGAAGATATGCAGCGCATTCTGACTGCACTAGGATGTCAGGTAGCTAATGCACCTGATCAAGAGCGAGTGTGGCTGGTAAGCGTACCAAGTTATCGTCATCGAGACTTAGAGCGGGAAATTGACTTAATTGAAGAAATTTCGCGTCTTTACGGCTATAACAAGTTTTGTGATACTCTCCCAAACAAGACTGAACCAGGTTTTCTGTCGTTTGAACAGCAGCAGTTACGTCAACTACGAGAAGCTTTTCGAGGTGCAGGACTGACGGAATTGATGCAATATTCTTTGGTGAAGCCAGGGGAATCAAGACAAGTAGTGCTGGCAAACCCGTTATTTGCAGAATACTCGGCACTGCGGACTGATTTAATGTCTGGCTTGATTGATGCGTTTCAGTACAATTTGGAACAGGGAAATGGTTTTCTAAATGGGTTTGAAATTGGGCGGATATTCTGGCAAGAAGAAGATGGTTTTGCAGAAGCAGATGCCCTGGCAGGTATTTTAGGTGGCGATTCAACCCAAGGCAAGTGGATTAGGGGAGGTCGTGACCAAATGATGACTTGGTTTGAAGCCAAGGGGGTACTAGAAAGTGTGTTTCAGCAATTTGGTTTGAAGGTGGAGTATCAACCCAGTCGCCAAGAATCGCGCTTGCATCCAGGACGTACAGCTTCTTTATGGTTGCAAGGTAAGCGGCTAGGAACTTTTGGGCAACTGCATCCTGAACTACGGCAAAGTATGAGCTTACCTGATGCAGTTTATCTGTTTCAGCTAGATTTAGATATTCTCTTAGATTCACTAGATCAAGAGGAAATTCTTGTACCTCGATTCCAGCCGTATTCTACATATCCAGCTAGCGATCGCGATATTGCCTTTTTCGCCTCGATTGAAATTTCTGTAGCTGAATTTGAAAGAGCAATTACTCTTTCAGCAGGACAATTACTTCAATCCGTGCAATTGTTTGATGAATACATTGGTGAAAATGTCCCCAGTGGGCAACGCAGTTTAGCATTTCGGTTGATTTACCGAACGAGCGATCGCACTCTCACTGATGCTGAAGTCGAGCCAGTACATCAAAAAGTCCGCGAAACTCTTGTTGAAAAATTCAATGTTAATCTCAGAAGTTGATTCTTCACTCTTACACAAAGGATAACTGAAACACTTATGCCTAAGTACGTAATGTGGGGAACTTACTGTGCAGATGTGCTGGAACTCCGCACTCCCTATCGTCAAGCACATCTAGATGGACTTGCTGCCCAAAAAGAATCTGGTGTGCTAATAACTTAAGTTGCGAGTTAAGTCGGTTAGCGGTAACAAAAAAGTCATCTCCATGTTGAAACGACCGACAAGAGCACCATCCAGTCGGAAAATCCTGGGATTGAGAACGCGAGGTTAGCCGATG
>JAHHHE010000089.1 GCA_019359535.1 Gloeocapsa sp. UFS-A4-WI-NPMV-4B04 | reverse complement strand
GGTGCAACAAGCGTTGATTTTCAGGAAACACTTCTCGCGTCAATTGCATCACTCTCTCCAATCGACAACTCAGGCTAGCATAGTTGTTTCTCTTACTCTGTGTAATTAAATTTGATTAACCACTTAGGAGATACAGCCGTGGGACAAATGCAGAGGAACTCGCACGTTCTCCAAAGGCTGTTTAACTGGTTGCGTTACTTACCACCAGATGTGCAGTACGTAATACTTTTGACAATTTACACCGTAGCTGGGGTGGCGCTGAAAGAACTAGCTAGTGTGTTTGAAACTGCCGAAGCAATTACTCCCTGGGATCCGTCGTCAAGCCTTCACTTTGTGCTTTTATTAGGATTTGGCTTGCGCTATATCCCAGCACTGGTGCTGATTCCCTTAGTGGATAACTTAGTAATCACGCCATCGGATATTCGGGTCACGTATGTATTATTGAGCGCATTGTGCGTAATGGCGTGCTATGGAACAGCCAGCACCATACTATTGAACCAACTGCACATTGAGCCGCGTTTACGTCGTTTTCAGGATGTATTGTGGTTTGCCGTCGTTGCAGCTTTTATTGCACCACTCGCTGCTTCTGCGTCCCTTGCGGCGATCCTGGCAGCGGCTGGCGATTTCCCTTGGTCAAAATGGGGGTCGCACTTCCTGCATGAATGGGCAGGGGAAGCCACTGGCATAGTGATGTTGGCTCCTCCTATGTTGATTTTGCTGCGTAAGGCTCCTTGGTCTACTAAGTCGCACATAGCTCTCAACAGGTTAATGCCACCAAAAATTAACCTACGCTGGCCTAAATTTCGGGATGTCATAGAGCGGGCAATAGAAGTTGTTATTTTACTTATTGTTACCTGGGCTGCTTACAGCATTCCCCCTGGAGATTCTCTAGACTTCACATATTTTGTTTTCTTGCCAATAATCTGGATTGCGGTACGGAAGGGATTTGAAAGGGCAGCATTAGCAGTTTTAATAGTTAATGTCAGCGCGGCTTTCTTTACGTATACCAAGTCTGATACCAATAGTCCATTGGCATTGCAGTTTGGTTTGATGACAGTTTCGCATACAGGCTTGCTTCTTGGCGCTTTTGTTACAGAACGCAAGCAGTCACAGGAGCAACTACTCTACAGCGCCTATCACGACAGTTTGACAGGGCTATACAATCGAGCTTGGTTGATGGACAAGTTAAAGCAAGCTGTAGCGCAGACGAACGCGAACAAAAATTATTTGTTTGCGATTTTATTCCTCGATCTTGACCGCTTTAAAGTCGTTAACGACAGCCTTGGTCATGGGTTTGGAGACCAAATGCTAATTGCGATCGCCGAGCGCCTTAAAATATGTCTGCGGCATAAAGATACCGTAGCGCGGTTTGGGGGAGACGAGTTCACCATTCTGGTTGATGATATCCAAGGTGTCAGAGAAGCCACGTGCGTTGCTGAACGAATTACTCAAGATTTGGCAAAATCTATTAACCTGGGTGGACACGAAATATTTACTACAGCCAGCATTGGCATTGCAATCAGTTCCATAGATTATCAGCAACCAGAAGATATCCTCCGCGATGCCGACATTGCCATGTATCATGCCAAAGTGCAAGGTACAAGCCGATACGCCGTCTTTGATAGAGCGATGCATGACGAGATTATGCAAATGTCGCAGCTAGAAAACGATTTACGACGAGCCGTTGAAAGTCTTGAGAATCAATCTGAGCCTCAATTTCAACTTTACTATCAACCAATCGTGTTACTCTCCAGTGGTACAATTAGCGGCTTTGAAGCGCTGATTCGCTGGCAACACCCGACACGAGGCTTGCTTCCTCCAGGGCAATTTATTTCAATGGCAGAGGAAACGGGACTAATTATTCCTATTGGTGAATGGGTGCTACGCGAAGCCTGTCGCCAATTACAAACATGGCAAGTTACCTTTGACTTTAGAGCCTCTTTGACGATCTCTGTGAATGTTTCGGTAAGACAGTTTTTGCAACCAAATTTGGTAGAGCAAGTTGAGCAAATTCTGCGACAAACTGATTTGAACCCAGGTAGTTTAAAACTAGAAATTACTGAAAGCTTGGTAATAGAAAATCCTGAAGAAGCTTTGGCTATGCTTACACGAATTAAAGCTTTGGGAGTACAGCTAGCGATTGATGACTTTGGCTTGGGCTATTCTTCTTTAAGTCGTCTGCACAGCTTCCGAGTCAATACATTAAAGATTGATCGCTCATTTGTAAGTCGATTGGGTATTGACGGGGAAAATTCTGAGATTATCCAGGCGATCGTTATGCTAGCTCATTTGTTAGGAATCAGTGTTACCGCAGAGGGCGTAGAAACACCAGCGCAACTAGCGAAGCTCAAAACGTTGGAGTGTGAGGAAGGACAGGGATATTTGTTTGCTCGTCCCTTAACAAGCCAAGCAGCTGAACTGTTACTATCAACTGCTCCAGAGTCCTAGAGCGAGGGTAAAGTTTAATATCATTAATAAAAGCTCATAAATTATGAAATCACAGGTAGTTCAAGGCGTTAGTCAGCTAAAATAAAAGCATTTGATTTAAGCTTTTCAAACAAACTAACATATCTTGTAGCTAAGTTTATTTGAAGATAAAGAATATTTAAGGCTTCATAATATGAACCACGAGCAAGAATCTAACACTATTGCTACATACGCACTTATTCAAGAAGCAATTAATAATAATTCTAATCTTCTAATACAAGTTTTTGGTTTTAGTTTAGCTGCAATAGTAACAATAATCTTGGCTAGTATAGCAACAAAATCGTCGGATATTGTTTCTACTGTTGTATTATTATTCTTTGCTGTATTAATTATTTTTTTATCATCAATTTATATAAATCTACAAACAAAATTATTAATTGAGATAGAAGCCTATATTGCTGTCTTTATTGAGCCGAAGCTTTCTCAGGAATTACAGTAGAGACAAGTAATTAATAAAAAAAATATAAAAGGTAGGAGGTCAAACAAAGAATATACGTTGAGTTCTACACTTAGTTCTACACTAGAGTTTCTTAATTTTCTTCCCTTTGCATATGCCATCATTTTAGGTTTTATTGCATGGCTTGTAGATGACGCTATCCATAATCCAGCAGAAAAACTAAATTCAGAAAATAAATTAATAGTTGCAGCAGTAATTATAGCTATAGGAATTATATTACTTTCATTTTGGCAAAAAAAAGAATACCGTCCAGAGATATATTACCACAAATGTAAACAAGATTTTGAGGAGCAAAAACAGCAAGAAGAAAGCCTCAAATCTTTACAAAAGAAATTAGTTAATACTAATGGTAAAGAAATTCCTATTCCTGAGTCTACTTACCAGGTATTGCGGAAAGTAACTGAAATAATGGCATCAGGTCAAGCAGTATTTGTACTACCACAAAAAGACAAGGTATCAATTCAAGAAGCAGCAGATATTCTTAATGTGTCACCACCTTTTTTAGTTAAGTTACTAGAGCAAGGAAATATACCTTCTACTCAGGTAGGTTCAGGACAATATATTCGTTTTGAAGATTTAATTAGCTACAAAAAACAGCGTGATATGGAACGCAGAGAAGGTTTGAAAGAGCTTACACAATTTCTTCAAGAAGAGGGGTTTTATGAAGAAAATAGAGTTAAATTTGACTCCTAGTATGCCAGTAATCCCTGTTGTATTGGATGCCTGTGTGATTTTTCCTATGCCTCTATGTGATACGCTCTTACGTGCTGCGGAAGCTAACTTATATCGTGTTCACTTTTCACAGGAAATTCTAGACGGTGCTACTCGTAATCTTGTGAATAAAGGAAAGATCACAGAAGCTAAGGCAGTACGCTTTCAGGCAATCCTCAAAACGCACTTTCCTGAGGCAATAGTAGAAGTACCTGAAGAGTTAGTTGCAGTAATGACAAATCATCCAGGCGATCGCCATGTTGTTGCTGCTGCCATAATTGCCAAAGCTGATATTATTGTGACTACTAATCTTAAGCATTTCCCAACGGAATCTCTAGCCCCTTTCGGAATTAAGGCTCAACACCCAGATATCTTTCTGAAACAAATGTATGAGCTTTTTCCAGACTCAATAATTCAAGTAATTGAGCAGCAGCCTCAAGATTTAAAGAACCCTCCTCTAAATGTTACTGAACTATTAGACAAGTTAGGTAAGCAAGTACCAGAATTTGTAAGTAAAGTTTGGCTTACAATTCAAAATCTTGAAGATTAATTAGCTATGCGCTGACCGTTAGTGTTAAATCTAATATCGTTGACTAGTGAAAAATTATTATGAAAGCACAGGTATTTAGAGGCGTTAATCAGCTAAGTTATGAAGAATTGCCAGTACCTACACTTGCACCTGATGAGGTACTGGTACAAGTGCGCGTAGTCGGTTTGTGCCAATCTGATATTAAAAAGATTCGGTATCCATTATATGAACCACCGCGCATTTTTGGGCATGAAACAGCCGGAGTAATTGCAGATATAGGCGATCAAGTGACTGGCTGGCAAGTTGGGCAAAGAGTTGTAGTAATGCACCACATCCCATGTATGCACTGTAATTACTGCCTTAATGACAACTTTTCAATGTGCGATGTCTACAAAAATATTTCTACGACAGCTGGCTTTAATGCTAGTGGCGGCGGCTTTGCAGAGTATGTTAAAGTTCCGGGTCACATTGTCCGCAACGGTGGGTTAATTTCGATTCCCGATGCAGTAAGCTTTGATCAGGCTAGTTTCGTAGAACCAACTAATTGCTGCCTCAAAGCAGTTAAAAAAGCTCAAATTGCTCCTGGTCAATCAGTTTTGGTCACTGGTGCTGGACCAATTGGGCTAATGTTTATGATGTTGGTCAAATATTTTGGCGGTAGAGCGATCGCTACTGACTTACTCCCGTCGCGGATCGAAAAAGCTTTAAGCGTTGGTGCAGAGGCGGCTTTTGATGCCCGCGATCCAAATTTACCAGCCAAAATTCAAGCGCTTACTGATGGTATGGGCGTTGATACTACTCTTTTAGCTGTTCCTAGTGACAAAGCTTTCTTTCAAGCGCTTGACTGTACCCGTAAAGGCGGTAAAATTCTCTTTTTTGCAGAGTTCCCCGATGAAGTAGAAATTCCGCTCAACCCCAACATTCTTTATCGCCGTGAAATTGATTTGATGGGTAGCTACAGTTCTTCCTACCGCGTTCAAAACCTTGCTGTTGATATTGTGTTTAACCAGCGCATTGATGTAGAAGCATTAATTAGCGATCGCTATCTCCTCCAAGATTTATCAGCAGCTGTGGAAAAAGCGATCGCTCCTAGTCCCGATACTTTAAAAATTCTCATCTATCCTCAGACATTGGAATAACCTTCACTACAGTCTTTTTTCTAAAAATCTCTCTTTGGGGGTATTAATCGGCTTTTACTTATACTGCTACAGTTGTTATTGCTCATCTATCATCAGATAGATTTTTTGTCGTGAATATAATCAACTATGGAAACATCCTATCCTACGCGTGGGCAAATAGAAAGAACGCTCTCGCAGCGGATTCAGGCTCTGTATCGCACTCAGCTAGAGCATCAACCAAGTCGAGTAACTTGTCAAATTTTTGATGAGAAAATCGCTATTATTTTGGAGGATTCTATCACCCAACCAGAGCAACTTTTAGTTGAAAATGACCAAGAAGAGTTAGCAGAACAAGTACGAGCAAAATTAGATGAGGCAATAGAACCACAATTAAAAGCCTTGATTGAAGAAGTAGTTGGAGTAGCTGTAATTGACTTACTAAGTGATGCTAAATTAGCAACAGGCCGTACTGCTACGATTGCTATTTTGGCACAAACACCTCAGCTTAGAAGTTAATTCTAAATTCAGTTTCGGGTCTTGAGTCTTGGGTCTTATATTGCAAACTAATTCTCAATTTAGAGTTACTGCTTTTAACACACAAAACCTAACACCCAAATTTTTTTGGTAATATTTAAACTGCTGGAATTTTGCGAATATTATTTAAAATAACTACCTCCATTTCATCAATTAGATAAGGCTTCTTAATGTAATTAATACAGCCTGCTGAAATAAAGTACTCGCGATCTTCTGTTCTAGCCATACCTGTAACAGCAATGATTGGAATTGTACTTGTTTCAGGGTTTTTCTTTAGGCGATGGACAACTTCAATACTGCTCATGTCTGGCAACATCATATCTAATAAAATTAGATCAGGCTGGTAACTTTGTGCCATACCTAAAGTAGTCTCACCGTCAGTAGCAGTAATAAATGCACACTCAAGTAATACAACTAATTGAGGTAGCAAGTGCAAATTATCTTCATTACCATCGACGGCTAAAATTAGAGGCGGTTTAACAGTATTTTGCTGATGGCTATTAGACTGATATGGCAAATTCATAGTTAATTTAGGGAAAGATCGTAGAAGCGCAAGACTATTGTGTTTAAAAGTTCTTACGACGAGGCATTCCCCAAGCGGCGGCGGCGGCGCTTATAATGATTGGCTCGTAATTCCTCCGCAAAGCTACTTGTTGTTGCTAATATTAAAAAATAACCAACAAGCTATTAGAGGCAACCAGATTTCATGATTTTACATTAAAATTTTAAGATTATAATATGAGAAAACTAATTTTTATTTAAGCCCAATATTAAATAAAAAATATAAATCAGAATATTTTTTAATTTTTGCTAGCTAATAAATCGGTAATTTCAAATATCCATATTTCTACAGAGATATACCTTTGGAGTGGTTGAGGTGTTCTTTCAGACTGATAAAGTTTAAAAATTATATAAAATATTTGTTTTATAGAGAGACATGATATATGTTAGAAGGTTCACAACTAACTCTTAGGCAGTTGGAACATAGTATCTCGCAGCGCATTATGAGTTTGTACGTTACTCATTTAGGGCATCAACCTCAGAAAGTTTCTTGTCAATTAGTTGATAAGACGGTGACTATTATGGTCGAAGATTCTATTACCCTACCAGAACAGCTTTTAAATAATAGTGGTCAAGAAAATTTAGCTAAAGAAGTACGCTCCAACATCCAAAAAGCAGTTGCAATACATTTAAAATCAGCTATTGAGGAAGTGTATGCAACAACTGTAATTGATATTTTTAGCACTTGTACATTTGATACAGGACAGACTAGCATCGTTGCTATTTTAGCCACTGTTCCAGAAATTGTAACTAACCAACAGACTGAATTAGTGGGAGATAATGACGGATAAGAGTTTCTAAATCCTCAAGGATATAAGGCTTGCTGATATAATCATTACAGCCTGCTAAAATCAGGCGATCGCGATCTTCTAATCTTGCTAAAGCCGTTACTGCGATAACTGGTGTTCTTGCTGTTTCCTGATTCTGCTTAAGGCGATATACTACTTCTATTCCATTTAAGTCAGGCAGCATAATATCTAGCAAAATCAAGTTTGGCTGATAAGCTTGTGCTAAACGTAAAGCAGTTTGACCATGAGTAGCAGTCATAACTAGGCAATGTAAAGGCTCCAGCACTTCAGTAAGCAGCACCAAGTTGTCTTCGTCGTCATCTACAGCCAAAATTATTGGTTTGTTATTCACAATGCGCTAGACCACCATAAATTAGAGTTTCCAGATAATTCTTTGTCAGGAAAAGTCGTCAATCAGTAAGGTACTCTTATGCCCTTACGAGCAATTGAGGCATTCCCCAAGCGGTAAACAAAGTCATGTGGTCTTAGATTTTTGTTCAGCACTTGCGATGGACTGGCTCGTAGTTAGCTAACTTGTCTAATGGTATACAGTTGATTAGAACTATAGTAGAACAAGCTAACAGGCATCTATCCATTGATGTAATTTTAGCAGAATTATCTGAAAAAGTTCAAATTATTGAGCAGAATATAATATTCACCTTTTACTAAGCTTAATTTGGATTAACAATAAGGTAGCTTATAGCTAAAAGTTGTAATCTGCCCTACAAACTGTTACTTATGTTATTCAGTCTTAACAATATCCTATCTTTTGAGCAGGTGAAAGTAGATTATTCAACTTTTATTTTAACTAGACATAAATTAGACTTAAGTTAGACTTGATTTCTAAATTAGGAAGAAAAGATATTAAATACTTAAGCGTAAAAAAGAAATATTTTTATAAATTAAAGCTGAATTGGAAATAAAATTGTAATCTAAAATAATGTTTTTTTGACAAGATAGGGAATAAAATGGTAGTTAAAAAAGATTTAGTTTAGATTAAATTAGGAGGTCAGTTAATGGCGATCGCAACGATTAATCCCACAACTGGAGAAACGCTCAAAACGTTCGAGCCACTGACCGATACAGACATTGAAACTAAACTTGCACAAGCGCAAAAAGCTTTCGAGCAATATCGTAAAACAGAAATAACGCAAAAATCTGTATGGCTTCAGGCAGCAGCTGAAATTTTAGAACGAGACAAAGAAAACCTTGGTAAGCTGATTACGCTAGAAATGGGTAAACCCCTAAAAGGCGCAATCGCAGAGATAGAAAAATGTGCTTCAGGCTGTCGCTACTATGCTGAACACGCCGCCGAACTTCTAGCCGATGTGCCAGTATCAACTGATGCGAGTCATAGCTTTATTCGTTACCAACCACTAGGCGTAATTTTGGCAGTAATGCCTTGGAATTTTCCATTTTGGCAAGTGTTTCGCTTTGCTGCACCTGCACTAATGGCTGGAAATGTTGGCATACTCAAACACGCTTCAAATGTGCCACAGTGTGCATTGGCAATTGAAGAAGTTATCCATCAAGCCGGATTTCCTCCTAGTGTATTTCAAACTTTATTAGTGGGATCTGAGCGAGTTGCAGACTTGATTGCTGATCACCGAGTTAAAGCCGCAACCTTAACTGGAAGTGAAGCAGCAGGAGCAAGTTTAGCTTCCTCGGCAGGAAAACAAATAAAAAAAACAGTACTGGAATTAGGAGGAAGTGACCCATTTATTGTGATGCCAAGTGCTGATTTAAATGCGGCTGTAGCAACAGCTGTAACAGCACGAATGCTAAATAACGGTCAATCTTGCATCGCGGCGAAACGCTTTATTGTGGTAGATGAGATTGCAGATGAATTTGAAAAACAGCTACTAGAGAAATTTCAGTCATTAAAAATCGGCGATCCGATGCTTCCTGATATTGATTTAGGGCCATTAGCAACACCAGGTATTCTTAAGGATCTAGACTACCAAGTTCAAGAATCAGTTAAGCATGGAGCAAAACTGATCACTGGTGGACAGCCTTTATTAGATCGTCCAGGCAATTTTTATCCCCCTACAATTTTGACTGATATTCCCCCTGGTACTCCAGCAGAGCAAGAAGAATTTTTTGGCCCAGTAGCGCTGTTATTTCGAGTAGCAGATATTGATGCCGCAATAATCGCCGCTAATGTTACACCATTTGGCTTGGGAGCAAGTGCATGGACAACAAATGAACAAGAACGCGATCGCTTAATTAGCGAAATTGAAGCAGGAGCCGTATTTATCAACGGATTGGTTAAATCTGATCCACGTCTGCCTTTTGGTGGCATCAAGCGTTCTGGCTATGGCAGAGAATTAAGCTCTCAAGGCATACATGAGTTTGTCAATGTTAAAACAGTGTGGGTGAAGTAGGGTAAGAGGCGAGAGGCAAGAGGCAAGAGGCAAACCTAATACCTCTCATTATTCTTAGTCCCTTTAGAAGAGGAAATTAAATGAATACAGCTGAACTATTGGTACGTTGTCTGGAAAATGAAGGTGTACGCTACATCTTTGGTTTGCCAGGAGAAGAGAATCTGCACGTCCTAGAAGCGTTGAAAAAATCTTCGATTCAATTCATTACTACCCGTCACGAGCAGGGTGCAGCGTTCATGGCAGATGTCTATGGCCGCTTAACTGGTTCATCGGGAGTGTGCCTTTCTACTTTGGGGCCAGGTGCTACTAATTTGATGACTGGCGTTGCTGATGCCAATTTAGACGGCGCTCCACTTGTGGCAATTACAGGACAGGTGGGAACAGATCAAATGCACATTGAAGCTCACCAGTACCTGGATTTGGTGGCGATGTTTGCGCCAGTGACAAAATGGAATAGTCAGATTGTGCGGCCGAGTAATACACCAGAAATTGTGCGGAGAGCATTTAAGCGATCGCAGAGTGAAAAACCTGGTGCTGTTCATATTGATTTACCCGAAAATATTGCCGCCATGTCAGCTTCTGGCAATCCTCTCAAAAAAGATAAATTGCACAAAACTTATGCAGCATTTGAGTGTATTAGTGAGGCAGCTGCGGCGATCTCCCAAGCAAGTAATCCCTTAATCATGGTTGGAAATGGTGCTATCCGGGGTCATGCTAGTGAAGCTGTGACTCAATTTGCTGCTGCGTTAAATATTCCGGTAGCCAATACTTTCATGGGTAAAGGTGTGATTCCTTATACTCATCCTCTAGCTTTATGGTCAGTAGGATTACAGCAGCGAGATTACATTACTTGTGCCTTTGACAACACAGACTTAGTAATTGCGATCGGCTATGACTTGATTGAATATTCACCTAAGCGGTGGAATCCTGAAGGTAAAATTCCAATTATTCATATTGGAGTTGAGCCAGCTGAAATTGATAGCAGCTATATTCCGATTGTGGAAGTTGTAGGAGATATTTCTGATTCGCTTAACGAAATTTTGCAACGGGCAAATCGCCAAGATAAACCAGATCCTTATGCCCTAGAATTACGTGCAGATATTCGAGCAGATTATGAACAGTACGCTAATGATAATGAATTTCCAATTAAACCGCAAAAACTAATTTATGACTTGCGGCAAGTAATGGGACCAGAAGATATTGTTATTTCTGATGTTGGGGCGCACAAAATGTGGATTGCGCGGCATTATCATTGCGATCGCCCCAATACCTGTTTAATCTCCAATGGTTTCGCTGCGATGGGCATTGCAATTCCCGGTGCTGTAGCTGCCAAACTTGTTTATCCAGAACGCAAAATTGTTGCTGCAACCGGAGATGGCGGTTTTATGATGAATTGCCAGGAATTAGAAACAGCCTTGCGCGTTGGTACGCCGTTTGTGACTTTAATTTTTAATGATGGTGGCTACGGCTTAATTGAATGGAAGCAACAAAACCAATTTGGCGCGTCTACCTATGTCCGTTTTGGCAATCCTGATTTTGTCAAATTTGCAGAAAGTATGGGGCTAAAAGGGTATCGAGTTGAATCTACAGCTGATTTTGTGCCGATCCTTAAAACTGCTTTGGCTCAAGATGTACCAGCCGTAATTGACTGCCCTGTAGACTACAGAGAAAACTACCGCTTTACTCAAAAAGCAGGTGATTTGAGTTGCAAGCTCTGGGAATAGTATTTATTGCAGATCTGTTCACCCGTAAATTATGCCATCAGGCATGATAGCGCCTTTCAAAATTGCAGCATTAGAATTTGCTTTGTGAAAATTTGTTTGGGTTAGGTTCGCTCTACGGAGATTTGCTTTACTAAAATTTGCTTCTAGAAGATTCGCGCCTTCCAAGTTAACTTCAATCAAATTTGCGCTTTCTAAGTTTGCCTTGTGCAAGTCTGCTTTACTTAGATTCGCCTGCATCAGATTCGCTTCTAACAAATCTGCTTCTACAAGGTTAGCTGCTTCGAGGTTTGCTTGTAGAAGTTTCGCCCTGCGGATATTTGCCTGACTCAAGTTTGCCTCAAAAAGATTGGCATTACTAAGATTCGCCTTGTACAAATCTACTCCTTGCAAATTCGCTCCTTGTAAATTCGCTCCTTGTAAATTCGCCCACAAAAGATCCGCCATATAAAGGTTAGCTCCCCGCAGATTAGCTGATTGTAAAAAGGCTCCTCTAAGATCGGCTCCACTCAAATTTACAAGTTCAAGATTAACCCCGCTTAAATTTATAAGTTCAAGAGTTACTCCACTAAAATCCACACCTTTAAAGTCTAAATTAATTCCAGGGTGCTGTTCTCGCCACTCGTTCCAGACATCTACCCCTTGCTTAAGCAATGCTAAGGGTTCAACTATCTCTTCAGTAACTGGCTGGGTTTCATTCACAATAGCTCCTGCTTCCTGTGTGACTGAGGCTTCTAGTAATTGCTCAATAATTGTTTGCAGTTCTAACAGTGCATCGCGGTTTAGGTGAGATGCGTTTTGAGCAATGGCTTTCAGGGTAGGTTTGATACGCCTTTTCAGGGTGAGCTTTCTAGTCATTCTGTACTCAAGAAATAGTTTCTAAGTTTATCTTTCCCTGAACCCTAGCTAAATTATCAATTTTTATAGCTGAATTAGTTATGATTCGTTTGGCGATCGCCCTGAGTATAGTGTAAAAATTTGCAGTTACTATTTAAATATGATGATATTTTATCCTAAAAACTCTTTAACCGTTATCTTAAAGTAAAAACTAACTGTTTTAATAATGTAAATATAAACATAGTAAATAGTTCTATTTATTATTTCATGTTTTAATATTTTTAGCATTTGGTAAATAATTATATATTTTAAAATTATTCTTAGATTTAACAACTTAAATAGTTAATTTTATTAATGTATTTCTAGGCTGCAATAGTGGTTTAATTTCAAAAATAACTTAATTATCTGGAAAAAGTATCTATCAATACAAATCTAAAGGGTGCTTTTACTAAGAATAAAGCCAGCGAAATTACGAAATTAGATTCAATGGTTTAAACCTGAGTCAACCACAACTGTTAAGAAAAAATGGTTAATACTTTGAAAAATTAACTAACCGCTTTCTATTAACAAAAATAACTTCAGTTTTGCTAAATGAGCATAAGTGTGAGGAGGAAAAAGTGAAAAGAAGTGAAAAACTATCAATACATTGGCAACGCGAGATTTTATCAAAAATAAAAGTTATCCGAGAACGTCACTGGCGGCTAATAGCAGGAGTGAGTGTGGGCATGATATTACTAGCTGGGGTTTGGTCATCACCCGTAGGTGCAGCGAGCCGAACTCACAGAGTAATGTCTACAGCTGGAAACGTAATTTGGGGAGAATTATTCAAACCAGATAGTCGTCCGATTTTGCGAGTCAATTCAGGCGATCGCGTTATCATGCAAACAGTTTCTCACGAAGGCATATTGCCAGATCAAGGAGACACAATTGCATTTTTCGCTCAAGGTGGAATTCCGCAAAACACTAAAAGCGCAATTTCTAAAAATCAAATTCTACCAGATCAGACGCGGGTAAAAGCCTCTGTGAAAAAGACTGGTCCAGGCCCTCACGTAATTACAGGGCCAATTTATGTAGAAGGCGCACAACCAGGAGATGTACTAGAAATTAAGACGATTGGAATTGATTATAGATCCCCCTACGGCGTGATCTCTAATCGTCATAGCAGAGGTGCGCTTCCTGGCGAATACCCGATAAACAATGCTCCTGTCTATTCTAAAGTTGTCGCCATTGATACTAGACGCGAAGTAGGTATCTTTCAGCCTGAAAATAACTTACCTCCTTTAGAAATACCACTCAGACCGTTTATGGGTCTTATGGGAGTAGTTCCGGCTAATCGAGAAGAAGCAGCAAATTCAATTCCACCAGGAAACTATGGTGGTAATGTTGATATTCAACTGTTAGGGCGTGGTTCCAGCTTGTATTTACCTGTACAAGTTGAGGGAGCGCTTTTTTATTCAGGAGATCCCCACTGCGCTCAAGGAAATGGTGAAGTTGCTTTAACTGCGATTGAGTGTTCTTTGACTCCTACTTTTGAATTGATTGTCCACAAAAACATGAAGCGGAATACACCAATGGGTGAAACCAAAGACGCTTGGATTGCAATTGGTTTAGATAAGGATTTGGATGAAGCTATGAAGAAATCTGTGCGGGAATACCTAGATATTGCTAGTGAAAAGTATGGTATGACCAAACAAGATGCACTATTATTTGGTAGTGCTGCAATTGATTTTGAGATATCTCAAGTTGTGGATATTGTCAAGGGAATTCATGGCACAGTTCCCAAGCAATTGTTCCGGGGACTCAGACAAGAAAATCGTTCGTAGAGATTTAGGGTGAGGGAACTATTAGCTATTATTTACCTCACCATATTTAATAACTGTAATTATTGATTTAATGTATCATCACAATTCTGCCCATTGCCATGACCACACTTTAATTAAAGATAGTAACCGCTCTGATAAAGTTGCATTACTATCAAGTGTATTAGTATTAGTTGGTTGCTTTTCTTTAGCAGAACTAGCTGTAGGCTTATGGAGCAATAGCCTTGCTCTTTTAGCTGATTCAGGTCACATGATTTCAGATACTTTGGCTTTATGTATCACGCTTTTTGCAAGTTGGATTTCCCAATTTAATAGCTCTAAAAAAAATACTTTGGGCTATCAGCGAATTGAAGTTATTTCAGCTTTAATTAATGGAATTGGGCTTGTTGTGATCGCACTTTGGATTGGCTGGGAAGCGATCGCTCGTTTACAATCTCCGCCGGACAATATTTTAAGTCTACCAATGTTAATTACTGCGGGTGTGGGTTTAGGAGTCAATAGCATTAATGTACTTTTGCTGCACGACAGCAGCCACCACGACATAAATTTACGCGGAGCTTTTCTGCATATAGTGGCAGATGTTATCAGTTCAGTTGGCGTAATTTTAGCAGCGATCGCTGTTGCGGTCATGCACTGGCAATGGGCTGATCCAGTTATTAGCTTGTTTGGCTCAGGGTTAATTATCCTCAGCGCAATTCCTTTAATTATCCAAAGCTGGAAGATTTTACACAGAAGCTTTCAAAGTAACCTGGTAAGCTAACAGTGCCAATGAAAATCGCTACTTGGAATGTCAACTCGATTCGGACTCGGCTTGAGCAGGTTTTGGATTGGTTGCGTCAAAATCCTATTGATGTTTTATGTCTGCAAGAAACAAAAGTTGTAGATTCAGACTTTCCGCGATCGCCTTTTGAGCAACTAGGCTATCACCTCTACGTATCAGGGCAAAAATCTTACAACGGTGTTGCCTTAATTAGCAATAAGCAGATACAGCACATCAGCACTGGTTTTGCACCGATCCTGGGTGTAGAAGATTTAGACGAACAAAAGCGGGTAATTACTGGCATAGTTGATGATATCCGCATAGTCAATCTTTATGTTCCCAATGGTTCATCTGTAGGCAGCGATAAATATGAATACAAGCTTCGCTGGTTGAAAGTGCTGCGAGAATACTTGCAGTCTCTCTTGCAAGAAGGATCTGAAATCTGTATCTGTGGTGATTTCAACATTGCTCCAGAAGATCGCGATATTCATGATCCCGCCACCTTAACAGGTCAAATTATGGCATCTGAGCCAGAGCGTCAAGCCTTACAAGAAATTTTGCAATTAGGTTTTGCTGATGCTTTTCGTAAATTTACAACTGAAAGCGGACACTTCAGCTGGTGGGACTATCGATCAGGAGCGTTTCGCCGTAACTTAGGCTGGCGAATTGATCATCACTATCTTACCCCTGACCTCTACAAGCAGGCTATTAGCTGCACAATAGATCCTACTCCTAGAAAGCTCCCTAAACCAAGCGATCATACTCCCGTAATTGTTCAATTATAAATAGTTAGTTGAATTATCCTATTACTTTGTGTCTTTAAATCTCAATAGTTTCTAGGATAGGTTCTAAGCACCTATGAGAGAACTACCACCATGTTTTTAGTTACTGGCGCAACTGGAGGAATAGGCCGTAGAGTCGTGCGACTATTGCGTGAGCGAGAAGCATCTGTTCGCGCCTTTGTCCGCCTCACTTCTCGCTATGGCGAATTAGAACACCGAGGAGCAGAAATTTTTATTGGTGATTTGCGCCAAGAAAAAGATATCCAAAAAGCTTGTCGAGGAGTAAAGTATATCATCAGCGCTCATGGCTCAGATACCGATGCTTTAGCCTTAGATTACCGCGCTAATATTGAACTAATTGACGCAGCTAAGGCGATTGGAGTGCAACACTTTGTATTTATTTCTGTACTGGGAAGCGATCGCGGTTATGAAGATGCACCAGTATTCAAGGCAAAACGAGCAGTAGAACAATATCTCCAAGCAAGTGGCTTAAATTACACTATCCTGCGTCCGGCTGGCTTATCCTCAAATCTCCTGCCACTAGCAGAACAATTCCGTGAAAATGGGATATATGTGCTAATTGGCGATCGCCATAACCGCACTTCAATTGTTAGTACCGATGACTTGGCGCAAATCATTGTAAAATCTCCCACCGTTGCAGGTGCGCGCAACCAAATCTTCCCAATAGGAGGACCAGAAATTTTACAGCGAGAGGATATACCTCGCATTTTTGGGCGGATATTTAACCGAGAGCCGATTATAATTATTCCACCACTATTTCTATTGGATGGAGTGCGGAGTGCGGTGGGACTGTTAAATTCTCAAGCTCAAAAAGCACTAGGAACCTTTCGCACTTTATTAGCAAATGAATTTTTCTGCACACCTGATGAAATAGCCCGATTGGAGTCAATTTTTGACTTAAAACTAGAACCCTTGGAAAGCTTTTTACGGCGCTATTTAGGGGTTTAATTCAGAGTGAGTAGTGATGCGTGATTCGTGCCAAAGTGAACCCACGTCTAAAAGACATGGGATTGAAATAAAGATGTTTTTTAAATCGCTACTAGGTATTCTCGCGCGCGTATTTTTTGGATGAGAGAAGTGCTACCAGAGTATCTGCAAAGCATATCTCTCTTCAAGTGGGCTTTAAACCCACAACTAAAGTTTTCTTCCACTACTCACTTGCCACTACTCACTACTCACTTTTTTGTAGTTATGCAAACAAAAAGCACAACAAACGTTGCTGTACCCCTGAGTGCTATTGTCTTAGCGGGTGGTCAAAGTTCTCGGATGGGTCAGGATAAAGCCTTACTCACAGTTGAGGGTGAGCCATTACTACGGCGTGTGTGTGACATTGCGATCGCATTTTGTAATCCAGTCTATGTTGTCACACCTTGGCCGGAACGCTATCAAAACTTCCTACCAGCAAGTTGTCAGTTTATCCAAGAAGTGGCTCTAGAAGTCGAGAATACAAGTGATGTAATCTCGTCTTCCAGTAAAGTTACTTCGCCCCTACCTCACGGGCCTCTTGTTGGGTTTGCCCAAGGACTAAGCCAAGTAACAACAGATTGGGTGCTGTTGCTAGCTTGCGATTTACCTCGATTACGAGTTGAAGTATTGCAAAACTGGGCAGCTGGACTGGGGGAAGTAGAGTCGGAAGCGATCGCTGTTCTTTCTCGCCATACTAAAGGCTGGGAACCCTTATGTGGTTTCTATCGCCGTAGTTGTCTACCAGCTTTGATGGAGTTTATCAACCAAGGTGGGCGATCGTTTCAGCACTGGTTAGATCAACATCCCGTTCAACTCCTACCGTTGCCAGATGCTGAAATGCTTTTCAACTGCAACACACAAAATGATTTTGCTTTTCTAAGAGAGAATCAGGCTGAATCCCCATGATGAATCTTTCTTTGGCTCACTTCTCCTGAGTGCTGATCTCTCAAAGGCATACCAAGACCCATTTCAAAGGCGCATGGTTGAGCAATGCCATATCCCTGAGCGTAATTTATCCCAAGTGATTTTAGCTTGCTCAAAATTGCATTATCTTCTACAAACTTAGCAATGGTTTGAATTTTCATCATTGAAGCGATATGACTAATAGCTTCTACCATTAATAACGCGATCGGATCTCTTACAATGTCCTTAATGAAAATGCCATCAACTTTCAGGTAATCCACTGACAAATTTTTTAGATAAGCAAAGGATGACATTCCACTACCAAAATTGTCTAAGGCAAACAGACAGCCAAGTGCCTTAAATTCACCGATTAAGCGAGTAGCTTTAGCCAAGTTAGTAATAGCAACATTTTCTGTAATTTCAAAGCAAATAATTGATGGCGGAATCCGGCTAATAGCAAATTGCTCTTGCACAAAGTTAATAAATTTATCATCGTTGATACTAGCGACAGAAAGCTTAACGGCATACATCCCAAAAGAATTTTGCACTTGTAAGCCATCCCAATTTTGGTATTGCTTTCCCAGATAAGTAAAAAGTGTAGAGATTACCCAACGATCAATCAAATGTAGAAAATTGTAGCGTTCAGCAATTGGCATAAATGCACTTGGTGACACAATTGTGCCGCTTTCATCTTCTAAGCGGAGTAGAACTTCGCAATGTTCAAGCTGGTTTTCAATTTCGGCAATCGGTACTATTTTCTGGTAATACAGACGGAAGTTATTTTCCGCAAGCGCTTTTTTGATCTGAGATACCCATTGCATTTCACTGCGCTGCTGCGTTAATTCCTCATCATCAGCTTGGTAAATATGTACCTGATTCCGCCCTTGCTTTTTGGCAGCATAACAGGCAGCATCGGCTTTACTTAAAACTTTAGCTAAATTCTCAGTATCTGCATCGATCGCAACTAAGCCGATACTGACACCAATAGTAAACATTTTGTCCTCCCACTGAAAGCGAAATTCATAAATCCGCTCTCGCAACATATTTGCAATCTGTAATGCTTGCTCTAATGGGCATTGGTAAAGCAAAAGCCCAAATTCATCGCCGCCTAACCGCGCTAAAGTATCAGCTTTGCGTAATCCAGTTTTAAATAAGCTGCTGACTTGCCGCAATAAGGCATCCCCAGCTACATGGCCGCAGGTATTATTGACAATTTTAAAGCGATCTAGATCGAGGTAACATAAGGCGTGTTGCTCGTGGGAATTTTGGGTACTGAGTACAGCTTGTTCCAAACGTCGCTCAAATTCACGCCGATTAATTAATTCAGTTAGTGGATCGTGAGTAGCTTGCCACGATAAGCGTCTCTCACTCTCCCGTAGTGCATTTTCGGCTTGCTTGCGATCAGTAATGTCGCGTACAACAATACACAAAGCATCTCTTTCTTGATAAGAAATTGAGTTAGCACTGACCTCAAGATCAATTAATGAGTTATCTTTACGGTAATATCGCCATTCGCCAGCAAAGCTCTGTTTTTTCGTGTGAATATACTCAACATCACGCTCAACATTTTCACGAGTATCTGCAATTACATCGTAAAGCGTCAGTCCTAACAATTCTTTAGAAGAGAAACCAAGCAAATTTTGGAATGCGGCATTAGCTTCTAAAAAACGTTTGCTATCAGCGTCAACTAAAAAGATTCCTTCTGAAGCTTGAGCAACTACAGCGCGGTAGCGTTCTTCTTTTTCTTGGCGTTCATGCTGCGATATAATCAATCGCTCTAAAAGCAGCAGGATTATTATACTAAATACTAAACCTACTACTAGAAGCGATATAAACAGATAGCGTAAGCTAATTTGACCTTGTTGATAAGTCTCTCTAGGTATATCCATCCGCAATATTAAAGCAGGCTTGCCATAAATGTCTGGCATTAGGGCGTAGCCAGCAATCATTTGTTCATTCAATCGGCGAACCGAAATTGGCTGTTTGACAGACATTGTTGAACGCGCTGCTTGGAAGTCAGCCGGAATCTGGGTTTCATTTAACCCGTGCATCGTCAGAGGCGAACGGCTAATATCAGCCAATTCCTGAAATTCTTTGGTATTTAAATAGCGTCCAAAGATTAGTGTTCCGCGTATAGGCCCTTTGCCTTGACTGGTCAAAATAGGTCGCGAGGAAATCATCATTGCACCTTCAGGAAGTAATACTATTCCTGAGACATTGCTCTTTAAATTCGGGTGGTGAACTAAAAGGGATTTAGCAGAAATCTGTTTACGTAATGCCTCTGGTACAGGAAGTTTTTTAGTTGTTTTTAAATCAAAACCTGTACCATAAACAATCCGACCAGAAGAATTGACGTAAAGTACCAAGTTAAGCCTCAGAAGTGCAAGCTGTTCGGGGGGAAGATTGGATTCAATGTAGCGCTGGTTAACATCCTGAATGAATCTGTAGGTATCATCCCATGTACTCCAATCGATGAAGCGATGATTAAATTCATCTTCGCTATGAGCAAAAGCGCCAACAACTCCCTTTATCAGATGGCGGGTTTCCTGTTCCTCTGACTGTTTAAGACTGTTTAATAAGATAGTTGAGGAGGCAGTATAAAGGACTCCAATCAAACCAATCAGCGCTACGCCAAAGATCAATCTTGTCTGCTTACGTAGAGTCATGGACTTGCCTTTTTCCCCTGCGTTTGGCAGACCTACCCCACTATCTGTTTTTCCCACTAGGTTCCTAAGTTTATTCAGAATACTATGACTAGGAAGTACCCTCCGGTGATCGCTTTTTTTCGGTGGCAAGGGAGCAGAGGGCATATTAAACCTTAAGTCTATAATCGCTAGATGCTAGTCAAAATTTACAATTTTGTTCTTATTTATCTTTCCCAAATTGTAGACATTCTTATTAATATAAGATAAATTTATATAAAATATTAGCTTATCAGTTTAATCCTGATAATTATTCTACTACTTAAATTATTTTAAGTAATATTTTATACACAAGTAGCAATTAATTTTAAGTCTGTTTTTGAGACATCCTTCTAAAGAAGTAAAAATAGGTTCCTGGCAAATCTCGCTCTTGAACTTATGAATGGGACCTAATAGCGCTCAAGGCGATTAAAATTGACGCATAGACTTTCGTTGTCATTTATTAACATGAATTTCGCTGTTAGTCAGAGGTTTTAAATACCTAGCAGGCGATGTGATAGGCGGCAGATATTAAAAGTACGCATTTCCTGGCTGCATACTCCATAACAAGATTAATAAATAACCCAATAATAGAAGTCATACTAAATCCGTTTAGGAAGAACTGGAAATAAATTAGGCATTAGGAAGCCAATGATAAGCAGTTAAATGATGAATTTGCTTAGTCATTTCGGTAAGGATACAACAACGTTTGGCAAGAACA